>NZ_CCAS010000003.1 GCF_000612625.1 Neobacillus jeddahensis | reverse complement strand
TTTGTACTCTATTCTATGAACTCCTTTATCATACTCCGGGTCCATTTCTCCACCACATTTTTCACATGAAAACATGGCTGGAGTTGTGAAAAAGCCACTGTGAAATGATAAGCCAAATCCATTGAGTAACCAACGAAAATAATAAGCGGAGTTTTTCCGGTTAAATACAGAATGGGGCCCGTTTCGGGGGTAAATAAGCGGAGTTTTTCCGCTTATGCAAAAAAAATCCCCTCATTTCCACGTTTTTCGAGTCAATAGGCGGAATTTTTCCGTCTATTTAGGCTATTTTTGATGATAATTCCTAAATAAGCGGAATTTTTCCGTCTATTTATCAGATCGGGTGCTTAACCGGATCTCAAAACCGATAAGAGCGAGGCCAGGTACCGCGACTTCATGCTTCTCGGACAATCAAAAATTTCGCGAATATCTTATTCGTAAAACAAAGCGAAGGCACCACTAGCAAATCCACTAGTTGTGCCTTTTTACGCGCAGAACTTCCGATTGTCCCCTGTAAGAAAAGCGCAAGGCCCCGTAATCGTCGATATAGAGAGACTTAGTCGATTGAAAATCGACTTAGTCCCTCTTAATGCGTACAGAAAGGATAGCTTTCTGTAGCCAAGCACAAGACGAGCCGGCGGGAAGGTTGTTCTTTAACCTTCTCGACGGACCCGCTTGTGACCTCGAGCCGATGGCTTCTTGAGCTGGACAATTCTCAAAGTCAAAATTTATACATTCTTATCTTTTTATAAAGGCCAGGTGAAATAAATTCACCCGGCCTTTCTTCACTCTATATTAGTGATATCCATTTGAGCCATTTGCTGACCCAGAGGTTTTATTTCCTTTACTACCCTTCCCTTTTTGCTTAGTGCTGCCATCTTTTTTTGTATGCTTCGTCATCTTGTGATCCTCCCTTGATGTTGCGGGCTATGCCCTCCATCATAGTTTAGACAGATCCTTCTTTTTCATGAAGGAAAGTATTAGCAGTTTGATTTATTTTTTTCACTATAAAAAGCGTTAATCTCCCCACCAAGAATGATAATAAAGGCAGAAATGTATAACCAAATCATTAATACAATAATCGCACCAATCCCTCCATAGGTAAGCGAATAATTGCTAATATTCCCTACATAAAAGGATAACCCCATTGATGAGAGAATCCAGCCAATTGTTGCGAACGCTGCTCCCGGAAAGGCACTCTTACATTTGAGCTTTACATTTGGAGCAATCCAATAAAGGCCAGTAAAAATAAGGAACAGAATGATCGAACTTACTAGCCAGCTTATCGCATTCCATAGCTTAATAAATTGCGTTGTATAGCCTAATTTTGAAAATAAAAAGATGCCAATTTCCTTGCCGAAAATAGGGAGAATAATGGCAAGAATAAAAACGAAAATCATTCCAAGAGTTAATAAAATAGCCATCGCCCTTGAAACGATAAAGGAACGGCTCTCCTTAACATTGTAAGCTTTATTAAAGGCCCTTACGACCGCATTAATCCCGTTCGAAGCAGACCAAATGGTGCCAATAATCCCGAAAGAGAGCAAGCCTCCATTCCGCTGTGCCATAATCTCTTTCACATTTTTCTCTATTAGTTCCATGGCTTCAACGGGGGCAAAATCTTTAATCATCCCTAGCATGTCCTGATGAGGGATCGGGAAATATGGCAAAAGAGTAAATAGAACAATGAGAAGTGGAAACAGGGAAAGAAGAAAGAAGTAGGCTAATTGTGCGCTTAATCCTGGAAGATCATCCTCTTCAATCCGATGCCAAAGCAATCTTAATAACGAGGAGCGTACATTCTTTACCTTGTCCATCTCCAACCTCCTACTTAACTAATTGTTTTTCTACTACCTCATCTAACAAATCTTCCACTTCATTATCTGAAAACGTGTCTTTTGTTTCTTTGATCAGATCAGCCACCTGTGGCGTTAGCTCCCTTAGTTCGTCAACCTTATCCGTTATGTAGGAAATATCCTCGCTTACTTGTTCAAAGGTATTTTTAATCTTCGCTGCTGTTCCCTTTACTTTATCGGTTACTTCATTAGGGTTGCGTACAATATAGACAACCTTACTAGTAGCCTTTTGAACATTGTCCTTCATTACTTCACGAGTTTGTTTATCCAATAAGCTAATTGCTCCTCCCGCAATGGCGCCTAGAAGTATACCCTTCCAAAATTGATTGTTCCTTGTCATCTTAACCTCTCCTTCGAGAATATTTATTATCATGAATAGTTCCTAAAAGAAAATAATACCAATAAATATATTACCATTTATTTTGCTTTATCAAACATTTCTATGCAAGTCCATAGATTATTTTCCTGCTTTCTATTAGAAACTTACCACAGTATACGTATTGACAAGTAGTTTTTAACATGAAAAGATGGGATTATTAATTCGAAAAGGGTGACAAAATGAATTTATCAGAGAAGTCAATTGAAAATGTTGAATATATGATTGAGCAAATAAAAGAAAAATTGAAGGTTCTAAATTTGGGTGCAATAAAACCTTCTCACTTTGATGAAGAAATGTACGAAGAATTAAAAGAAATATATGAAATGGTCTTACGAAAGAATTCATTTAGTCCGAATGAAATGCAAGCATTAGTTGAAGAACTTGGCAGTCTAAGAAAAAGATAAATAAAAAGACCCGTTATCGCTTCATTCCGCATAACGGGTCTTTACCTTATTTTTGTTCTGTTAGGATAATTGGGCCATCTTTTGTAATCGCTAGTGTATGTTCATACTGTGCTGAATACTTACCATCAATGGTTCTGGCTGTCCATCCGTTGTCATCCATCTTGGTTTGGTAGCGACCGATATTTACCATCGGTTCAATCGTAAATACCATTCCTTCTTTAATTCTCGCCCCTTTGCCTGGCAATCCATAATGAGGAACATCTGGCTTCTCATGAATGACCGCACCAATTCCATGGCCAATAAATTCGCGAACGACAGAAAGGCCTTCACCTTCTACGTACGTTTGAATGGCATGACCAATATCACCAATCCGATTGCCAACAACCGCTTGTTCAATACCCTTATACAAGGCTTCTTTTGTTACGGATAATAAATGATCTGTTTCTTCCGATACATTACCAACCGGATAGGACCATGCTGAATCCGCTAAAGCCCCATTATAATTCACGACCATATCAATCGTAACGATATCTCCTTCTTTTAATGGTTCTTTTCTTGGGAAACCATGGCAAACCTCATCATTAATACTTGCACATGTGGCATATTCATAGCCTTTATACCCTTTTTGTTCAGGTTTTGCTCCATTCTTTTTTAAGAACTCATCGACAAACATTTCAATCTCCCAGGTTGTAATTCCTGGTTTAATTCGTTTTGCAATTTCCTTATGACAAGCTGCTAGTATATCTCCGGCTTTTTTCATCGCTTCTATTTCTCGTTGTGATTTAAGGACGATCATGTAAAAGGGTCCCCTTCCTTTTTGTTTATTTTTATGTAGATGTAAGAATACCGTTCGTCATAGATTCATTTTTATTCCTTAAATGCATCCATTAGACACTCTTGATAACACTCCTTATCTTACCTCTATCATCACTTTTTTTCAAAATAACTGTCTCCTTAAACAATTATTTAGATATTTTCAATGTTCATTATATTGTAATATTAGTTCGTTCTTAATATGGTACTATTCAATACTTTTTGGTAGAATAGACGTAATAAATATAAAATAAATTAGGTGTGTGAGACTAAATGATTGGTGACCGCGTAAAAAAATTCCGCTTAGAAAAGAAAATGTCACTTTCCGAGCTTGCTGAACAAGCAGGAGTTGCTAAATCATATTTAAGTTCACTGGAAAGAAATTTACAAAAAAATCCCTCTATTCAATTTCTCGAAAAAATTGCTGCCGTCTTAAATTTGCCCATCGAACATTTAATTCACGAGCAAATCGATAAGGAAGAATTAGATAGCGATTGGATGAACCTAGTCAAAGAAGCCATGTCATCAGGAGTATCAAAGGACCAATTTCGTGATTTCCTTGAATTTAATAAGTGGCGGATTACACAAAATAATGAGGAATAAACGAAAAGCATTCAACAAAAAATGTCATTTTTTGTTGAATGCTTTTTAATTTTGTATGTACATGTTAGTTTTATTGATTTTCACCAGTTAGAAAATCACGAACATCTTCTATTGTTAGTCCTAGTTCCTTTGCCTCTACTATTAGTGCCATCCAGTCCTGATCGATTACTTCCACATCTCTTTCTGTAATAACCATTACTCTCACCCCTAAAATACATTTCGTATTCCAGGTAGCCCGGCCATCCTAGCAATGTATGCACCTTGCCTTAGATCCTCGGCTTTGCGTCCTTGCTTTTCAGCAAGTTTGCCTTTTTCTGTGTCTGACCTAATTATGAATACCACTGATACGTTTTTTCGTGCTTTCGTTGCAGGTCCATTTACTTAATTTAACTGATAGGTTTATTATATATAGTCCTTTTATAACAGGGTGTTATATTTTGTCACTTTTAAAAATTTTCTAATAACTTTTTATCTCAAAATCCAACAATATTCTACAAAAAAACCACCGATATAAAAAAAGGGAGGAATTTATTTTCCACCCTGACTTCATTCATATTCTAGTTGTTAAACAAGCCGCGATTTTTGCGCCGATTTCAGCGTTGTGTTTGACCAAAGCAATATTTGCCTCGAGGCTCGTTCCTTTCGTTAATTCTTTTACCTTTCCTAATAGGAATGGGGTGACCTCTTTTCCGTTGATGCCCGCTTTCTTGGCCTCACTTAATGCCATGTCCATCACATTATTAATAAAGGCTTCCTCCATCGCAAATTCTTCTGGAATCGGATTCGCAATAACGACTCCTCCCTCTAGACCTAGATTCCATTTTGCCTGTATCAGTGAAGCTACTTCATCTGGCGTATTCAAACGATAGTTTACTGTGAATGGACTCCTCCTCGTATAAAAGGCTGGAAGGACATCTGTTTGATATCCAATCACCGGAACCCCATTCGTTTCTAAATACTCCATTGTTAGTCCTAGATCAAGAATTGATTTGGCCCCCGCACAAACCACGGCCACGTTCGTTTTCGCTAATTCCTGCAAATCCGCGGAAATATCCATGGTCACCACTGCCTCCCGATGAACACCCCCAATTCCTCCCGTTACAAATACTTGAATCCCTGCCATGGCAGCACAAATCATCGTGGCAGCGACCGTTGTGGCTCCATGTTTGTTGGTCGCAAGAAGATATGGAAGGTCGCGCCGACTCGCTTTCATAATTTCTTTGCTTGTTGCTAGGAATTCTAATTCATTATCCGCTAAACCAATTTTAATTTTTCCATTTATAATGGCGATTGTTGCCGGTTCAGCACCATTTTGACGAATTATTTCTTCGACTTCCCTGGCTGTATTCATATTTTCAGGATACGGCATCCCATGCGATATAATCGTTGATTCAAGGGCAACAATCGGTCGTCCTTCCTTCCTTGCCGCTAAAACTCTCTCTGAAAAAGTAATATAGGATGGATTCATCGTTGGCTGACTCCCTTACTGAAGTATTTTTGAAAATTCTCCTGCAATGTTTGTTGATTTAACTCGGGACTTACGGTATCGCTCGTCTGTAGGGTAATCAATGAACAAGTAACGCCAATTTTGCAGGCGTCTTCTGTGCTAAGGCCTTTTAAATAGCCGAATAATATTCCCGCTATTAATGAATCCCCTGCACCTGTGACGTCAACAACCGGCACACAAGGTGGGATGATCGCGCCTGCTTCACCATCTTTTGTAAAATAAATTAATCCTTTCTCTCCCCTTGTAATCACCACTTTTTCTGCGCCCTTGTTCAAAATAACTTCAGCTGCTCGGTAGAAATCTCCTTCTGATGCAATCTCTAGCTTAGCCAGGGCTTCAGCCTCTTTATGATTGGCTATTAACCATGTAACCCCTTCCAAAGACTCGGGTAATTTTGCCGTTTTTGGCGCTGATACCGTTGCAATACAAATCGGGATACCACATATTTTACAGTGATTGATCACTTGGCTAATGACCGTTGCGGGAAAATTCGTATCCAACAAAATCATTTTGGCATTTTCGATATAAGACCGATTTTTCCCAAAAAAACGGTCGTCAACTTCATTGTAAATTTCCATATCTGCCAGAGCGATCGCCATTTCTCCATCTTCATCCAGCACAGCAGTATATGTGCCTGTTGATTTTCCTTTAACCAGTTCTGTTGGAGCTATATCTACAAACTCTTTCGTATTTTTTAGGAGCCACTCACCTTCAGAATCCGCACCCACACAGGCTAATAATGTCGTCTTAAGACCGATTCTCCCTGAATTTTCAGCGATATTTCGTGCTACACCACCTCTTGTTTTTGTACTTATGGCGGGATTTGAGGTTCCGTATTCTAGGTGTTTCAGTGTTTGGATTTTTCGGTCAACGTTGGCACCGCCAATACAGAGGATACTCTTTTCCTCTGGAAGCACAAAAGAACGTCCAACAATTTGCCTTGTTTGAATAAGTAAAGAAATTATTTCACTGACCTCTAAGAGTGGATAGCCAGTCTGTTCAGCGATTTCAATTTCTGTAATAAACGGATTTGCTTTGATCATCTCTAAAATGTTCATTTCCTGTTTTTGCATTGTCAAGGTCAACTCCTCTGGAACCATAGTTAGATGAGTCAGAATTGCGATAACATTCTCTACTTAACTATTACGCTATTAACTCCAAAAATCCTTGTGTAGAAAAATGAAATTAATTGAAAATAGAATGCAAAAAACGTCGATGAAAGGTTTATGTATTAAAGTCTTTTATACATTTATGATAAAAAATTTGTCTATTTTGTGACATATGGCATATAATATAAACAACATATAAATAAACTTAATATTATTAATATTCAAACAAATAGGGAGTGAAGCTGACTCATGACCGTGATTCATGTGTTAAACTTTGCCATTCCAATTGCTTTTATTGTGTTTGCTGGCTTTTTCCTTGACCGAATCTGCAAACCCGATAAACAACAAGAAAAAGCTGGTGATGAGTGAAAGATCCACTTCATCTGCCAGCTTTTTTCTATCTATCCGTAATTTTTTGCCCGTGTTTGGGAAGACTACTTGCGTAGACGAAAGGAGTGTTGACTTTGGCACGTGGAGAACATTTTGAACACAAGAAAAAGAATCATCCAGGCAATTTCCCAGAAGACAGTCTGACGGAAAAGCATGTAAAAGAAGCGATTGGGGATGAAGAACTTATTGTCACCCAAGAAGCATTTAAAAATAGAGTCGAGGATGACGATGAGCGACGAGAAGATACAGGAAGCTGGCTCCCCAATCATATGAAGTAAAAGGCGTGAACCATTCACGCCTTTTTCCTCTTTATTTTTCCAAGGTTAAATCTTTACTAAATTGACTAAATTCTATCGTCTTTAACCATTCAGATGCTTTTTCAATATCCTTTGAGAAAATACGATCTTGCTTAATCGATGGGACCTGTGCACGACCTTTCTCAAAAAACAATCTTGTCTGTGTCGCCATTTTCTCTATTCCCCGGAATTCGACCGCTTGCATTGCACAAATAAACTCAATGGCGAGAACTCTTCTTACGTTTTGAATAATTTGATAGGCATGCCTTGATGCGATGGTACCCATGCTGACATGGTCTTCCTGATTCGCGGAAGAGGGAATTGAATCTACGCTAGCTGGATGGGCAAGTGTTTTATTCTCAGACACAAGTGCTGCAGCAGCATATTGCATAATCATCGCCCCTGATTGTAATCCTGGCTCAGGGCTCAAGAACGGCGGCAGATCATTTAGCTGTGGATTAACTAACCTTTCAATTCGTCGCTCTGAAATATTCGCTAATTCTGCTACAGCTATTTTCATAAAATCCATCGCAAAGGCAATTGGCTGCCCATGGAAATTCCCTCCAGAGATAACTTTTTCACCGTCATCAAAAATTAACGGATTATCAGTGGCTGCGTTCATTTCAATCTCTAATTTTTCTTTCACATAATCAAGCGCTTGCCATGAAGCACCGTGTACCTGTGGAATACAACGGAGCGAGTAAGCATCCTGAACTCTTATTTCACCCTGCTGTGAGGTTAATAAACTATCACTTAAGTAGTGACGGATTCTTGCTGCGGTGTCAATCTGCTGTTGGTAACCTCTGGCCACTTGAACCTCTTCAGCAAAGGCGTCTATGATACCGTTCAGTCCTTCGATTGTCATCGAGGCAATCAATTCACTCTCAAATGCTAATTGCTCGGCTTCCAAATAGCCAACCACCCCCATAGCTGTCATCGCCTGGGTACCATTGATAAGAGCAAGGCCTTCCTTTGCCTCCAAAATGACGGGAACGATTCCTTCTTGTTGTAGTGCCACAATAGATTCGGTCCGTTTTCCTTTGTAAAATACTTCACCTTCGCCAATTAACACTAACGCTAAGTGGGAAAGCGGGGCTAGGTCACCACTGGCACCAAGTGAGCCTTGCTGTGGGATGACTGGAATGATCTCCTTATTGACTAACTCTAACAATTTTTCAATCACAAGGGGCCTTATTCCCGAATATCCCTTTAACAGTGCGTTGGCGCGGAGAAGCACCATTGCTTTTGCCACTACCTCAGGAAAGGGCTCACCCACTCCACAGGCATGGGAGCGAATTAAATTAAGCTGTAGGTCTTGAACATGGTCTTTATCAATTAAGACATCGCTGAATTTCCCAAAACCTGTCGTTATTCCATATACCACTCTAGATTCAGAAACGATTCTTTCCACTGCTTCTCTGCTCTTGAACACAGCTTCCATGCTCTTGCCAGAGGCGGTTACCTTTTCCTTTCGAAATAAAATAGCCTTCATTTGCTCCAATGTTAAACTATTACCCGTTAATGTAATCATATATCCCGCTCCTCTACCAATTTAGTACAATAAAGAAAGAGGCTGGATTCCGAATCTTACTTGATTGGGAGTCCAGCCTCTTTTATAAGAATGTGAGCATTTTGATCTTTATGATTGGGATGCCGCATGGGTATCATTCCATTCTATCGATAATACTATCCTACTTATCATCATTGTATGTGAGGAAAAGCTTTCCTGTCAATTAAATTATCTGAATTTTAGCACGATAATACTTTAGCAGGATAATAAAGAAAAGGGTCGTTGTGGTTTTACAACTTTGTAGTAGGCTTCTTTTAAATCAAAGAGAATTTTACAAATTTGAAGAGGAATTCTACAATATTATGGATTATTCTACAAATATAAAGGGGAAATCTACAAATGACCGTAATAATTCTACAAAAATTGGAATTAACACCCAATAAATAGGTTCTCCATAAAATAGGAACTATTCATAAGAATCATGAATAGCTCCTCTCTGGAAAAATACGTTAATCAAACTTTAGCCCTTTTAATGCTTCCGCTAACGCATTATTCAATGGTTCTTCTTCTTTTTGCTGGTTTTTCAAATACTTCTGTACTGTCCGTTTATCTACCTTACCGCCAGATTCTTTTTTACGGCGTGCCTGGAATACAGAAAGTTTTTCACGATAACCACATTTACATGCAAATACTTGCCCTTCCCCTTCACCACGTAACTCCAATTTTTTATGGCATTGTGGGCAGCGTGCATTCGTGACACGAGCGACATTTTTCCGATGGCCGCATTCGCGATCTTGGCAAACAAGCATTTTACCTTTTTTTCCATTCACCTCAAGCATTGGTTTTCCGCAGTCTGGACAATTTTTCGTAGAAATATTGTCATGTTTATACTTCTTATTACTTGCCTTAATTTCAGCAACGATTTCTTTGGTGTAGTTTTTCATTTCGCTAATAAACACATCTTTTTTCAACTTGCCATGGGCAATTTGATCAAGCTTTTGTTCCCATTCAGCCGTCAAAGTCGGAGATTTAAGCTCTTCAGGAACTAAGTCTAACAATTGCTTACCTTTAGATGTGATGTGAATATCCTTACCGCGCTTTTCAATTAAGAATGAATTGAATAGCTTATCAATAATATCTGCCCGGGTTGCAACTGTCCCGAGTCCACCCGTCGATTTTAACGTTTCTGCCAGCTGCTTATTTTGTGTGTCCATATATTTCGTTGGATTTTCCATTGCCGATAACAATGTTGCTTCATTAAAACGTGCAGGTGGCTTTGTTTGACCAGATGTTTGGGCAATCAGTTTCACGTTTAATGTATCGCCTTTTTCAATTCGAGGTAAAATCTGTTCTTTCAGATCATCACTCTCGTCATCCTCATCCAGCCGATTATTGTAAACCTCTTTCCAGCCAAGCGATAAAATCGTTTTCCCTCTCGCAACGAAGTTCTCCTCACCGATTTTTGCCCGAAGCGTTAATTGCTCGTACTCATAGGCTGGGAATAATACGGATAGGAACCGTTTAACCACCAAATCATAGATTTTTCGTTCTTTATCTGTAAAAGCAGAAAAGTTCACATATCCTTCAGTTGGAATAATCGCATGGTGATCAGACACCTTGCTATCATCTACAAACGATTTCGAAGCCTTGATTGGTTTTTTCAAGATCTTGCTTGTCAATAATCGATACTCGCCAATCCCACATGCTTTTAGACGTTCTGGGATGGTTGGGACAATATCTGCTGAGATAAACCGGGAATCTGTCCTTGGGTACGTTAACACTTTATGCTGTTCATACAACTTTTGCATAATATTTAGCGTTTCTTTCGCCGAATAACCGAATATTTTATTGGCATCTCGCTGTAATTCCGTTAAGTCATACAGGCCTGGCGAGAATGACTTCTTCGGCTTTTTTTCAATTTCCGTTACAATCGCGTTTTTATTACCTAGTTTTTTCACAATCACATCGATTTTTTCTTTATCAAAACTACGACTGTTCCCCTTACCATCTTGCCATGTCAGCTTTAATTTATCGGCTGTTTGCGCCTCAATACCGTAAAAGGTTTGAGCTTTGAAGTTTCTAATCTCTTCATCACGTGCGGCAATCATGGCAACCGTTGGGGTTTGAACACGACCGCAGTTCAATTGAGCATTGAATCGGGTTGTTAGTGCCCGTGTCGCGTTAAGACCGATATACCAGTCCGCTTCTGAACGCGCGACAGCGGAAGCATATAAATTGTCATAGGCTTTACCTGGCTTCAGGTTTGCAAAGCCGTCTTTAATGGCTTTATCGGTAACAGATGAGATCCATAGGCGTTTAATCGGTTTATTGATCTTTACTTTCTCAATAATCCAGCGCGCCACTAATTCTCCCTCTCTCCCTGCATCCGTAGCAACGATGATTCCATTGACATCACTCCGAATCAGTTGACTTTTCACGGCTTGAAACTGTTTTCCAGACTGCTTAATGACCGTCAATTTCAACCGATCTGGCAGCATTGGCAGGTCTTCTAATTTCCATGTTTTATATTTCACATCATAATTTTCTGGATCAGCCAGGGTGACTAGATGGCCTAGTGCCCACGTCACGATATATTTATCGCCTTCAAGAAACCCATTCCCTTTTTTATTACAATTCAGTACTCGTGCAATATCACGTGCCACTGAAGGCTTTTCAGCAATAACAACACTTTTTGACATAATTTAAAACATCCTTTCAAATTTCCGTAAGTTAACTATAGCATACGTTTCGAATGGATTCAGTTATTCCGAAGCCTTTCGTTCATTATCAAGCAATCATGGAGCGGTAGGTCAATCCGAGCGATTCCTTCTTTTTTCTTGAATGCTCTTCCATCCGGATAGTATGATGGAGTGGCATGTAATAGAAAGAAACGAGGATCGATCATGAGGATAAGGGATTGGGATACAAATTTAAAGGTTCGGCTATTTGCAGAAGCAATGTTGAACATTACCTTTTGGATGTTTTATCCATTTATGACCATTTATTTTGCTGAAGCGTTTGGTAAAAATAAAGCTGGTTTTTTATTAGTTTTTTCGCAAATATTTTCTGTTCTTGCTAACCTGATGGGCGGCTATTGTGCGGATCGTTTTGGCAGGAAAAGAATGATGGTTCTTTCTGCGATTGGACAAGGTTTATCGTTTTTAAGCTTTGCCCTCGCCAGTTCGCCTTGGATACAGTCGCCATGGCTAGGATTTATCTCCTTTGCATTAGCTGGAGTGTTCGGATCCTTTTACTGGCCGGCTAGCCAAGCCATGGTAGCAGATTTAGTAGAGGAAAAACATCGAAGCTCTGTATTTGCCATTTTTTATACTTCTATTAATATTGCTGTTGTCATCGGTCCGATCCTTGGCGCTATTTTCTATGTTCATTATCGCTTCCAGCTATTACTTTCCGCTGGTGCCATCGGAATCATGCTAGGCTTTATTCTCGCAAAATTGACACGTGAGACCGTTCCTATGCAGGGGCGTTACTCGCAATCTAGTGATGGGAAATGGTATGACTTTTTAACAAATCAGCTTAAAGATTACGGACTGATTGTAAAGGATCGGGCCTTTCTTTTATTCATTATTGCAGGAATATTAGCCGGTCAAACCTTTATGCAATTGGACCTATTGATTCCCGTTTATATTAAAGATTTTGTGAAAAATCAGCAGCTATTTTCCATTGGTGATTGGAGCGTTGCAATCAAGGGTGAACAGGCTTTTGGGCTTGTTTTAGCTGAAAATGGTTTCTTTGTTGCGTTGTTAACGGTATTTGTTACGAAATGGATGAGCAAATATAATGAACGAAATGTGTTTGTTCTTTCTTCAGTTGTTTATGCGATCTCGATTATCATTTTCAGCCAAACACAATGGATTTGGGGACTAATTATCGCCATGGCTGTGTTTACTTTTGCTGAGTTGATGGGGGCCGGCCTGCAGCAAAGCTTTGTTTCGAAGCTAGCACCAGACCATATCCGTGGACAATATTTCGCTGCAGCCAGTTTACGCTTCACACTCGCCAAAACGATTGCACCCCTGTCAATTCCGCTGACAGTTTGGATTGGCTATGACTGGACCTTTATCATCCTTTGCCTACTCGCCCTTGTCAGCGCTGGATTATACTGGCTAATGTTTTCTGTGTTTGAAAAACAAAAAACTCGTTTACCCGTATAATGGATGCCAAAGCCTTTCAAGG
This sequence comes from Neobacillus jeddahensis, assembly GCF_000612625.1. Taxonomy (GTDB): domain Bacteria; phylum Bacillota; class Bacilli; order Bacillales; family Cytobacillaceae; genus Neobacillus; species Neobacillus jeddahensis. The sequence continues at coordinate 153,965 of NZ_CCAS010000003.1, read as the reverse complement.
TGAAAAGTTAATAAATTAACGAAATTGTAACAATTTGTTCACATCTACCCCTTTAAGTATTATAATTATAGTGTAAACATTTCCAAAGGGCGGTGGGAATAATGGAATTATCACAATTCATGTCTCCGACTTCAGTATCTGGTATTATTACCTTTTTAGCATTATTTTCAGCAGGAGTTTATTTTAATATAAAAGTATATGGCAGCAAGTTACGGTTAGAGATGAACATCTCTACTTTTTTTTGCTATAAACGCCTATGCAATTTCCTTTTCTACTCAAAAAAAGCTACAATATAGGAAGATTCTGAAAAAGGAGATATACATATGAGTGAATTTCAAACTAATCTTAAAAAATATGCTGAGCTTGCCGTTAAGGTAGGAGTAAATATTCAACCTGGGCAAACCCTTGTCGTGAACGCTACGTTAGATGCCGCTGACTTTGTCCGTCTGGTCGTTAAAAGTGCATACGAAACCGGTGCCCTCAACGTTATTGTCAACTGGAACGACGACACCGTTACCCGCACTAAATACGATCTAGCTCCAAACGAAGCATTCCTTGAATACCCTGTGTGGCGGGCAAAGGAAATGGAAGAGCTGGCCGACCAAAGGGCAGCCTTCATGTCGGTCATTTCTACAAGCCCTGATTTGCTAAGGGGGGTGGATCCTGAACGGATTTCCAACTTCAATAAAGCAGCTGGTAAGGCGTTAGCTCCATACCGCAAGGCAGCGCAAACAGATAAAGTGAGTTGGACCGTTGTCGCAGTCCCATCTGTACCTTGGGCGGCCAAGGTTTTCCCAAATGAGCCAGTAGAAAATCAAGTCAATCTGCTTTGGGATGCTATTTTTAAAGCGGTTCGGATCGATACCGAAAACCCCGTTAATGCGTGGAAAAAGCATGATGAAACTCTTCATGAGAAGGTCGCTTTTTTAAACGGAAAAAGGTATCAAAAGCTTCATTATACTGCGCCAGGAACTGACTTAACAATCGAACTTCCGGAAAAACATCTTTGGGTTGGTGCAGGCAGTACCAATGAAAAAGGAATTGAATTTATGGCCAACATGCCGACGGAGGAAGTCTTTACCGTGCCGTTGAAGACAGGGGTAAATGGTACCGTTGCAAGTACGAAGCCATTAAGCTATGGAGGCAACATCATTGATCGTTTCTCGATTACGTTCGAAAATGGAAAAATTGTAGGTGTGAAGGCGGAGGAAGGCGAAGATATTTTAAAACGTCTTGTCGATACGGATGAAGGCTCCCATTATCTTGGTGAGGTAGCACTCGTTCCTTTTAACTCACCGATTTCACAATCGAATGTCCTTTTCTTCAATACCTTATTTGACGAAAATGCTTCCAACCATTTAGCAATTGGCAGTGCCTACGCCTTCTGTATTGAGGGTGGTAAGAAAATGTCCTCCGAAGAACTAGCCCAAAATGGCCTTAATGAAAGTATTACACATGTAGATTTCATGATTGGTTCAGCTGAGATGGATATCGATGGCATTACGGCTGACGGCAAAGTAGAACCTGTCTTTAGAGCAGGGAATTGGGCATTTTAACCGGTTAGCGACACTAGGGCAGAGATTTCTCTGCCCTTTTCTTTATATAAGAGAGCTTCACCTTGGATATAATTGTAAAAACAAACTGTTTGCTTTTCCTGCTCGATTAAGGATACAATGGTCAATTAAGAAAAGAAGAACATGTTTGGAGGGACTTTACATGTGGAACGAATTTAAACAGTTTGCCATGAAAGGGAACGTCGTTGATTTAGCCGTCGGGGTCATTATTGGCGGGGCGTTTGGGAAGATTGTCTCTTCTCTTGTCGCCGATGTCATCATGCCTTTGGTCGGATTATTAGTCGGGAAAACAAACACCTTTGCTGACCTTGCTTATTACGGTTTAGCTTACGGAAAATTTATTCAAGCAGTCGTTGACTTTTTCATCATCGCTTTTTCCATTTTCCTGTTTGTCAAATTCATTAACCGTTTTCGAAAGAAAGAAGAACCGGCACCTGTCGTCGAAAAAATAAGTAAAGAAGAAGAGCTGTTAACGGAGATTCGTGATTTATTAAAAGAAAACAAAGAAATTCTTAGAAAAAACGAAACATCTTGACCACTTAAACGTATATCTTAAGTAACAAATTCATTTGAGGTGAAAAAATTTGTACACACAAACATCAACACAATATATGCCTTCTGTTCTAAGGACCTTTGCTCTATCTTTAGCGATTGCCTTCTTAGGAACAATGGCGGGCGCATTTGTTGTACCATCTGGTTTATTCATGCCGTTAATGATTGTGGAGTTCGTCATGTTAATGGCCGCTTTCTTTTTTAGAAGGAAAAAGATGATTTCCTATTCGTTCCTGTATATCTTTACCTTTATTTCAGGGATTACCTTATACCCAATCGTAGCGCATTACTTACTTACTTCAGGGGCAAACGTTGTGGTCATGGCTTTTGCTAGTACAACCGTTGTCTTTACAGGGATTGCTATTTACGCAGCAAAGTCTAAACATAACTTTTCTTTCTTAGGAGGATTTCTCCTTGCAGCCATATTAGCTTTAGTGGCGATTTCAATTTTTAATATTTTCTTCCCGTTAAGTTCAGGCGGAATGCTTGCTTATTCCTTTATCGGCGTTTTAGTATTCAGTGGTTACGTTCTTTTTGATATCAGCCGCATGAAGCACTACGGAGTAAGAGCAGAGGAAGTACCATTAATGGCCTTAAACCTATACTTAGATTTCATTAACCTATTCATCAGTATCCTTCGAATCTTAGGAATTGTTAATAGCAGAGACTAGTTGTAAAAGGAGCTTGAAAAAATTCAAGCTCCTTTTTTTTATTTATTTAGGCTAATGACTGCATCTTTGGCCTTAGCCTGTCCTTCGCGCGTCTCATTCTAGTCTTCACCGTAGACATGGGCAAATTACTTTTATTCGCTATTTCTACTAGCGTTAAATCTTGATAGTAATAAAGAAAAATGGGCGAACGATATATTTCTGGCAGCGTCATGACTTTTTCAGCCATTTGCTGGGCCGAATATTTATGTAATACTTCCTCCTCAGGAATGACATTCGGTTCAACCGTAACTGAGTATGAATACACCTCTTCTTGCCAAAACTGTTTTGCCTTATTTTCCTTACGCCAATAATCACGACATTTATTGATGGCAATCGTAAACAGCCAGCTTTTATACTTACAGGGCTCCTTAATCGAAGGATAGGCTAAATATGCCGATAGTAATACCTCCTGATAAAGATCCTCTGCAAGCTCTTTATGCTTCACTAACGATAAAATATATCTAAAAATGGATTTCCCATATTCATTTACTAAGTCCTCAAATGTTGTATTCATCGCTTTCCATCCTTTCCCTCGGTAAAACACTTTCATATAAATAGACGGAAAAGACAGCAGCCCCCCCTACACCTTAGAAGAATTTTTTTGAAAAATTTTTATTGTTCGGTTGCCTTTTGAATAACCCCTTTCATAAAAATCGAAACACCTATCTTTTTACAAATCGTTAGATAATGCATGAGTGCTAACAATACGGAGCCCGTATTCATGCCAATAATCACCCCATTCATCTGCCAATCGTGAGAAGAACCCAGCCACAGAACTAAGGCATATGAAATAAGCGTAGACCAAACAATATGAATAAACGCTTCCTTCAATAAATCAAGTCCAATCAAAAACGCTTGCATCGGCATGATGAAGAAATGGAATAAGAAAAACGGCCAAAGCATTTGCAAATAAACTGCCGATGTCGCAGATTTAAAAAATAGGGCTGTTAACTCGGGCGCATAAAAGTAAAAAATGGTTACTGCTACAATGCCGTATAAAAGCGTGAGTTTCATCACTTGTTGCAGCATTTTTTGTAAGGTCGGAAAGTCCTTTTGTGAATAGGTCTTTGATACAGCTGGAATGAGAACAATCATTAAAGAGTGGGCAATAAACGCCGGAAAGAACCCAATCGACGCGGCCACCCCCATTAACATCCCAAATTGTTCAGTCGCAAGCGTGTTGCTCATTCCTGAGTAGACGAGGGCTCCCTTAATGAGAAACGGTTGAATGGCATTAGTAAAAGCTGAAAACAGTCGTAGCCCTGTCGTTGGGATCGATACTGCCATTAGGTTTTTTCGAACTACCTTCCGATTCATATTGGAAAATGGCTGGCGTTTCAATTGTTGAAATTGAATAATGAACAGATAGATTAAGTAGAGAAAGACGACAATTTCACTGCCAATAAGGGTACCAATCGCAATTAATAAGGAGGATTCCTCATTAAAGGCAAAAAAGCGAAACAAGACAAACAATCCGGCGAGTTGAATAATTTTTCTTATAAAGTTAGAGACGGCAATCTTGCCCATCTGCTGTTTCCCCATAAAATAGCCTCTCGCCACAGAAGTGAACGAAATAACTGGGATTAAAATCATCACAAGCCATCTTATATAGGGATGATACGTATTAAATACAGGGATAAACGGAAGACTGGCGGCAGTAATCAAGAAGAGAACACTTGTAAAGACGATGGTAATCGTGATGGCATGGTAGAGAATATTTCGATGGTAGCGCTCCTCTCGCTCAGCGATAAACTTAGAAATCGACACCTGTAATTCGAAGCTCGACAATAAGACGATGAGAAAGATGGAGGGCAAAATGGACATGTAGAGGCCCAGGCCATGCGAACCTAACTCACGGGCAAGAATCATATTTACCAAGACTTCAATTCCTTCACCTAAAAAAGCAGAAGCAGCTAAAAAAAAGATTCCTTTATAATAGATAGCCAATTTCCAAATCTCCCTTTTTTTCATCTCTTTACTAAATTTATGAGACAAGTATCTTGAATAGTAGGGAATTTTTAAAAATTAAAGCTCTATTAAATTTACCCGTTGATTTCCGCTCCAGGCACTCCCTTTCCGCGGGCGGTCGGGAGCCTCCTCGTCGCTTTGCTCCTGCGGGGTCTCCCCTGACTCGCTTTTCCCGCAGGAGTCTCGTGCCTTCCGCTCCAATCAACTAAGTGAAAAAATTAACAACGAGGTTTAACAAAGCCAAAATTAAAAAGAGCTCTGACAAGAGCCCTTTTTAGACATTGGTTATGATGATTTGTTTGCTGTCTCTTTTTTTTACCCAGTAGGTAAAAAGTATAATCACTACCAGTAAAAGAACTTGGGTTGCTGTTGTCTCCCATGTCGGATATAAGCCTAACCAATCAATGAACGGCAATTTGATCTCTGTCGTGGTTGAAACCACTTTCGATATTTGTAAGGCATGGATACTAATACCGAGAATCTTAAATGCCAAAAAGTAAATAAGAATGGTGGCTGTTTTAAAAAAGAATCGAATCGGAATTCTTACGCTATATTTGATAATCGCAAAACCGATAATAGCTAGAATAGCAATGGCGAGAATAACCCCTGTCAAGAGTTGCATAAAACTTATATAGGGTGTTATGCCGGCATAGAAAATAATCGTCTCTGCCCCTTCCCGGAAGACAGACAGAAAGCTGATTACAGCAAATGAAATAAGACTACCTTTAGCAATCGCTTGCTGTATTTGTTGGTGAATATACTGATTCCAATTACCGATACTCGATTTATTATGAAGCCAAGCACCAATAATCAGCATCATCGCAACTGCAATCACACCCGTTAATCCCTCAATATATTCACGGCTTGACGCCGCCACAATTTGCGAGAAAACTAGATTGATCACGATTGCCAGCGCTGCACTGGCAACAATCCCTGCAGCAACCCCGACCCATATCCACTTCTGCATAGAAGTTTGACCCATTTTTTTCAAAAAGGCTAGTAGGGTGGCCACAATTAATAAAGCCTCTAAACCTTCGCGTAACAAAATTAGTGCCGCATCCCACATTGTGTAGTTTGTTTTGCTGAGCAATGGTGCTAGCCGTGAGTGTAAATCCTTCACAATCGCCGTGGCTTTTTCGGCCTTGACGGTTTTCGACTCGAGGATACTAATCACAGTAGGGATCTTTGTTTCGATGTCACTATACAGCTTACTATCTCTTGTCTGCACATCTCCTTCCACCATTGGCCATATAGTCAGAGCCTGATTTAATTGTTCACTGGCATTCTGATAATCTTTTTCTGAGATCTGTTCCGCTACTTTCGTTAATAACGTGGAAATCTCTGAAAGCGAATGTGTTTCGTTTACCGATTTCGTTATCTTTCCCGCTAGGAAATCATCAACTTCACCCGTCAATTGATCAAGGTTCACCTTGGCCTTTCCCCAATCTGCTGGCTCTTGGGTTATGGCAATCCGAATGAGCGCCATCTCTTTTTCTATATTTCCATAGGCCGCAATACTTTCATCATGAACAGCCTTTTCGGCAGCGTTCCATTGGTTCAGCATCGCTTGGTATTGTGCTTGTATAGCAGAATATTTTTCAGTCTCTACTGATGTCTTCAGGTTATTGATCAGTGGCAGTATCTGTCTGACTTGCTCTTTGCCTTTTGCTTTATCTGGGGGATTCTGTTCCTGATCATATAAAACGACTGCACTCGACAGGGATGATAGCCCCTTTGATATTGCTTCAATATCTTTCGATTGATCGGCTAAGAGGATTTGAATATTTTTAAGTTCTAGGCTTACCCTTTTAGCCTGCTTACTGTCGGTTTGCTTAATGGCTTTCCAATCGCGAGCAAACTGTTCCATATTCCTGGAAATCGCCTCTTGATCTCCATCCTTCACCTTCATCAAGCTATCACCAATCAACACGAAAAGTTCATCATGATTTCCTGCTGCTGTAACAGGGAGATGTGGTTGAACAAAAAGAGTAAGCAACAGAAAAAGTGGAAGAAATTTAGTAACTTTTCTTAAATAGCACATTGGTCTCTCTCCTCCATGAACCGAGAAACATTAATGAAACAATGTTTCCCCAATATAGCCACCCTGTTTTGCTCCTGGTAAACAGGCAAAAAGAGCACTGCCACGATGCGATGTATACTCATTCAATTTATCAATTTTCGCTAACCGCGTCTGGATAGGAATAAATTGTTTACTTGGGGCTCGTTGGAAGCATAGAAAAAGTAAGCCGGCATCAAAGCTTCCTGTTTTCACATCCATCCCATCAGCATAGGAATAAGCTCGTCGAAGAATTTGTTGCGTACCATCCCCATGAGAAAGTCGGGTATGGGAATCTTCTGGGATGTGAAATCCACCCTGAGCATTCTTCTTCTCCAAATTAAGTTTTTCAAATTCATCCTTTTGTCCAAGCGGTGCCCCACTATCACGATTACGGCCAAATGTCTTTTCCTGCTCCTTTAAGGTTGTTCTGTCCCACACCTCAATAAACATTTGAATCCGGCGGACAACCAGATAGCTGCCGTTCACTAACCAATCAGGCCCATCACCAGGCTGAACCCAAACGTGCTCATCCATTTCTTTTTCACTCTTCACATCTGGGTTTGCTGTCCCATCTTTGAAGCCAAATAAATTTCTGGGAGTCCCCGATTTAGGATCAGCTTGTTTTGTACGCTGGAATCCGGTTTGTGCCCACCGTAAAATAGCCTTTCCCCTGGCAATCCGAATCAAGTTCCTAACGGCGTGAAAGGCCACCTGTACATCATCGGCACATGCTTGAATGCAAATATCCCCACCAGTCCACGCCTCTTCAAGCGCATCTAACGGGAATGCCGGCAGGTCGACTAGTTCCTTAGGTTGCTTTTGTTTTAATCCAAACCGATCCTCGTTGTTCTTCACAAATAAGCTTGGACCGACACCGAAGGTAATGGTTAAATTGGCTGAAGATAAGCCCGCTGCTTCGCCTGTATCCTTCGGAGGAAGAAATTCATTACTTGACAGTTCCCCAACCGCCTTTCCCTCTGCTAGCAGGGCTGCTGCTTTTGTCCAGTCTTTAAACAACTGGATGACCTCAGCTTTTTTTGTCGTCGTTACATCTAAGGATGCAAAATAGACATGGTTTTGGGTTTTTGTTGTGATTCCACTTTGATGTTCCCCGTAAAACGGGATGGTTTCTGTTAAATTAGAAGTCGCTGCTTTACTTTCGTTCAATGTAAGGATGCCGCCGAGTCCCGATGCACCAAGGATGACGCCAACGCCTCCAACCCCAGCTGTTTTAAGGATATCTCTGCGCGACATCTTGGTTCCATCCTGCAGGTTTGTATTTTTGGTCAATTAAGACGCCTCCGTAACAATCCCAATTTGCGATAATGGTTCTGCTAGAGCATCAATGGCTTGGCTCAGCTCTTTCACTTGTGCTTCCGTCAATTCCGTATAAAGCTTGTAGCCATCACCGCTTTTTTGCTTATTTAACAGGCTATAGATCGCATCAAAACGGGTTTGAATTTCGTTGGAGAGTGCCTCATCCTTTTTCTTCAATTCTGGATTGAGAAGCTGGTAGATTTTTTCTGCTCCCTCAACGTTTGCTGCGAAGTCATATAAATCGGTATGTGAGTAACGATCCTCTTCCCCGGTCACTTTGGATGTTGAAACCTCATTTAGTAAGTCAACGGCTCCAGTGATTAATAGATCAGGGGTCACCTCAACCGTATCTACTTTGGCGCGTAATAGGTTAACGTCCTTCATCAGTTGTTCGGCAAACTGCTCGGAGCTGCTGGTTGTGTGATCGACCCATAAACCTTTTTCAATCCGGTGATAGCCACCCCATTCCTCATCCGGAACATCGCCTTCACGCGCATCGATTTTTGGATCAAGATCCCCAAACACTTCGGCAATTGGCTCTGAGCGCTCATAATACATCCTAGCTGGTCCATAAAGAGTTTTTGCGAGTTCTAAATCACCATTTTTCACGGCTTTGGTAAATTCCTCTGTTGCCTTGACAAATTCTTCAATTTCACCAACAGCATATTCCCGGTATTCCTTACTTACATTCTCAAGTGCCTTTGAAGCTGTATTGTTTGTTTCCTTCTTTTTTTCAGTTGATGACGTATTCTCCGTATTGGAACAACCAAATAAAAGACTGCTTGATAGTAGGAAAATGCCTGACAATTTAACTAGTTTCATAATTTTAAGCTCCCTCACTGTTATTAATAATGATAATCATTTTCATTACCATCATACACTCACTTGAGAAGAATTATCAATTATATTTTAAAAAAAATAAAAGTCTATCTGAAATAGTTTTCAGATAGACTTTTATTTCAACGTTATTTTATGAGCGAATGCTTAAACGCATAAATGACTGCTTGCGTTCGATCTTGTACATTCAACTTGCTTAATATATTACTGACATGGGTCTTAACCGTTTTTAGGGCAATGAATAATTCATCCGCAATATCCTGATTGGTTTTTCCCTCTGCCATTAATAATAAGATTTCTAATTCGCGGCCGGTGAGATCTTCGTGTGGTAAATGAGTACTCTTTTGGCGCATTTTCACCATCATTTTTCCGGTTACTTCTGGTTCAAGCACAGATTGGCCGTGATATGTAGCCCGAACAGCATTAGCAATTTCACTTGCTTTAGAGGTCTTCAGCATATAACTAGTCGCGCCAGCTTCGAGTGCAGGATAAACCTTTTCATCATCCAAAAAGCTTGTCACAATAATCACCTTTGCTTCAGGCCATTGTTCGATAATTTGTCTAGTCGCCTCTATCCCGTCCATTTCCTTCATCACCAAGTCCATTAAGATGATGTCCGGACGAAGTTCAAGAGCAAGTTCCACTCCTGTTTTTCCATCTCCGGCCTCTCCGACGACTTCTATGTCTGGCTGCGCTGATAAATAAGATGAAACCCCAATCCTCACCATTTCATGGTCATCCACAAATACTACTCTAATCATTCCCACCATCTCCATTAATCATCACCGGAACCTTTACCTCTAGCCTTGTTCCTTTATTTTTTACACTTACGACCTTTAACGTCCCGCCCACTTCAACGGCCCGCTCGTGCATATTTTGCATCCCATAAGAGCCTGCTTTCATTTCGGTTACTTCAAAGCCGATACCGTCATCAACAATCCTTAAAATGACAAGATCATCTCGCTTGACCAGTAATACATCAAGCTTACTTGCCTTCGAATGCCTAAGCGTATTGGAAACAGATTCCTGCAGGATCCGGAAGAGATGATCTTCTACACCCTTATCTAACTGAAATGACTCTACTTTCCAATTAATATCCATACTTACTTTTAGAGATAATTCGATTAACAGCTCCTCAATTCCTTCGTGGAGCGTTTTGTTTTTCAAGGCAACAGGGCGTAAGTGAAGCAATAGTGCCCTCATTTCAAGCTGTGATTGATGGATCATCTCTTCTACTAGTTTTAGTTGTTTTGCTTCTCGTTCATTTTCCGATTGTCCCTTTGTTTCGTTAATTGCCGACATCATCATCGACGCAGCAAATAACTGTTGGCTAACGGAGTCATGTAATTCACGAGCAAGTCGATTCCGTTCCTGCTCAATAATTTCCTGAATTCTGGCTTCCTGATCTTCTACCTTTTCTGTTGCTAATCGTTGCGACAGCTTAGCCTGCTCAGACATTTGTTTACCAATTTTGTCTATCCGTTCAGCAATCGATTGCATTTCAGTAACAGTCGGTTTCCCCTTGACGTCTAATTGTCTGCCTTCCTCCAATTGGTGTAGGGAATGCTCAATTGAGAGAAACTGCTTTCGCCAAAAAAAGCCCGATGTGCCACCTAAGAGTATTCCGATGGCAATGCTACAGGCTGGGACAAAAATAACAATCGGAATATCCATGAAATCCCGATTCCATAATTCTGCCCAATCATGTAGTGGAAATACAACAATAAAAACGGCTCCAACAATAAGAGCGATGAGAAAGGCAAAGCCGACACTCCAGACAATCTGCCGCTGAGTTGTACTCATATCCGGCTCACCTCTAAATTCCCCACTGCTAATGAAGTGAAAATTTTCACTTTTTGCTCAGACTGTTCATAGCCAGGTGTTTTTAAATGATACACTTTATTGAACATTTTAGGTTCATGGCTACCAAATACCATTGTAGAACCCACTACACAAGAATGGTGAATACTCACTTCAATTTCATAAGGAACAAGAATATGAATATTTCCGATGATATTGCGAATAAATATCACCGTTTCCCCCTTAGGCAGCATCGTGTAACTAAGATCAATGATGGTATCACCAATCCCCGTTTGGATGTTGACATCGTCCCATTCATAAACACCAATCGGCGTTTTTTGCTGCCCTAAAAGGATATTTCCAAACAGTGGCTCTGATTTAATCAAGGTTTCTTCCTGCTGAGTGGGTTCAGGTGTAACGATTTCAGGTATCACCTTTTTAGGATTCTTTTTAGCACTAATAAATTGAATGAAAAAGTGCACTAATATGGCCAACAGTAAAAATTTAAACGTCATCATATTGACGATACTTAGGACAAAGAAGATAATCCCGCCAATAAATAGAATTTTTCCTAATTTAGACCCAGACTTCTTTCTGCCTAAATAAATCATTCCACCTGATATAAAAAGGGAGAATATCAGCCCTCTGTTAAAAAATAAAATCTCTAAAAGCAAAATGACAATTCCGATGATAACGAGCCAGCCTATATAATCATTTTTTGCATTTTTAAACATTGGCTACCCTCCCTTTTTATAGCATTTGGATTCTATTTATATTGTTTCTATTTTTTTATATGTTCAAAAGGCGCAGAAACCTACGCCTTTCATAATGAAAAATATAACATTGTCATTCGGGCACTGTCTAGCACGATCGTCGAACATAGCCGTTATTTACTCGTATGGCATTTCTTTTAGAATACCATAAGCAGGATTATATGGACTTGCTTTCTTCCAATTTTCCTGTTTTTTCGATTTGAGCAATCCTCGCATCAATCGTACTGCGGTAAAAAGAGCTATTCATTTGATGTTCTAAGCGATCTAAATAATTTTCAATATCCTTAAATTTTGAGTAGGATTTATCGGAATACGTATTAGCATCGAGCACTTGGTTGATCCGAAGATTAGCACGTGTGACATTTTCACGACCCATTAATTCCATGCGGCGAAGATGCATATCTTTTAGTTTGTGCTTCATTTCTTCATATTTTCTTTCTAATTCCCCAAGTTGACCATTTACTTGATCAAGGGATGCACGTAAACGGTTGGCACGTTCCGCATATTGATCATGCTCGGTAGAAGCAAATTGATGTAATTCCGATTCTCCTGCCTTGGCAGCAATCTCCGCTTGGTACTTCCTTTTTTCAGCTAACTTCGCTGCTTCGTGATATTCTCTGGTAAATTCTTCTTTTAATGTATATTGACGTTCTAACAGGTTTCTAACCTTTTCTGTTTCTATTTCACATTCGCGCAGGTATTGATTGAGAAGGGCAATTGGATTTTTCTTTTCCTTTTGGTCAAGAGCCTCGTGTAAATCAGCAGTAATTGTATTTTTAATTCTAGTAAATAAGTTTGTCATAGTTATTCTCTCCTTATAAAGTTAATGTGTATTTTTTATTTTCGAAGTTCTGTTGTCCATAAGACTAATTGATCATTAGTCCAGCATTTCATATTAATGTTTTAATTCGTTCCACTGCTTTTCAAAATTAACGAATGGATCTGATTCGTGGTTGATTTTGCTAGGCTTATTCTCGTTCCATTTTTTATAAACAAGATATAGAACATACGCTGCTGCCACGCCGATAATAGCTGGTGCGTTGTGGATAGAAGCCATTAAGACGATAAATCCAATAATTCCTAGGCCAATTTTTCTACCTGTGGATTCTGCTTTTAAAAATTGTTTAAAGATGAAGTACAGGAGCGCCATGCTAACAAGTAACCCCACCATTGGACCTATCGTTGATAGCAAAATGACAGCTGCAATTCCACCAGCTAATAGCAATCCAAATTTTTTCATTTGTTTTTTCACTCCTTTCTTTTCTTACTCTCATCTTACCGTGTTTCTCCTTTTCTCATAATTGCGCCTAAGCTTGATTTTCATCTCGGTCTAAAGACGTAGAAAGGGTCAGCCCCTTAAGCTTCCTGCTCAAGAACTGACCCTTTTTTGTTTTATTTTGAAATAAACATCTGTACCCAGTAATATTTTTGTGAACCACCCTGTGCGTAGCCAACGCCGATATAGGTAGACTGTGTGCTTAAAATATTCGCCCGATGTCCTGAGCTGTTCATCCATGCTTGAACCACAGAGGCTGGCGTCGTTTGCCCTGCCGCAATGTTTTCAGCAGCTGAACGGTAGGAAATTCCGAAGTTCTTCATCATATCAAACGGACTGCCATAGGTTGGACTTGTATGACTAAAGTAATTCTTATCCAGCATATCCATCGCCTTGTAGCGCGCAACACGGGAAAGCTCCCAGTCGGGCGTTAATGCTTTAAGACCATTTTTCGCACGTTCTTGATTCGTCAATGAGATGACCTGGCTTTCAATCGATTTCACACCGCCTAAATCTGGTATGTTGACCTTTTGCCCTGGATAGATCAAGTTGGGATTTTTAAATTGTGAATTTGCTTGAATGATTTCAGATATTCCAACTTGATACTTTACAGCAATCTTCCAAAGCGAGTCCCCTGGCTGCACTGTGTATATTTGTTGAGCAAAAGAAACGCTTGGAATACAGAAAAAAGATAGTAAAAACAGCAAACCTATCCAAAAAGATTTTTTCATTTTTTTCCCTCCTCCGATATATAATTTTGATTTCAAGCTCAAAATATACAAGAAACTGAGAAAATAAAATTCCTTTCCCATCTGCATAGAGTAATTGATTTAGCCATCATCAAAAGGTTTTGGAGGACAGTAATGTGACGGATATTTCCTGGATGACTTATATTATGTTGATTTTAGCAAGCTATCGGTTAACACATTTAATTGTTTTTGATAAAATCACGGAATTTTTGCGTCGACCTTTTGTCAAAAAGGTGAAGATCGAAACAGAGAATGGTGTTGAAACAAAGGAAGTACCCACTTCTTTATTTGGTTATTTATTGAAATGTTATTGGTGTGCTGGTGTATGGAGCGCCATTTTAATTGGCGGCTGCTACTTGCTATTTCCAAAAGTAACCTTTGTGTTTATCATGATTTTCTCGATTGCTGGCGGCCAATCGATTATCGAAACGTTCGTCGGTGTTAATATTAAAAAGGTTGATTATTATTCCGAGCTAAAGAAAAAGGACTAACAACCGCGAAAGGTCATTGGAAAAATTCTTCCCCTGTAAGCATATATTTTAGAGAGCATTAGGTCTTTCTTGACACTCATGCTTTACAAAAAGGGGGATTTCCAATGTCGGCAATTTGGTGGGTAACAACGATCGGTTTTGTCCTTTGTCTTGGTTTAGTAGCAGGGACTCTTTTTCATTTTTTGAATAAAGCACTCCACTCAGACGATGCAGCACGCATTGATGAATTGAAATCCGAGCAGAAACCAGATTAATACATGCCTCTGCTTGCTTAATCCTTATTGAACCACCGTACCCCTACAACATTGAAACCCTGTCAAATAACAGGGTTTTTTTAGTTAAATAAAGTTTTTCCTTCATCACATGATTTGTACACTTTAGGAAAAATTAAACATGTGAATATTTTGATACAGGAGGATACATATGAGTTCAGCTAAAAAAGAACCTAAATTTCCAAAAACCTACTGGCGGGAAATAGAATTGCCGACATTCCCTAAGTTAGAGCAAGATGTTTCGGTAGATGTAGCGATTGTCGGGGCAGGCATAACTGGTATTACGACAGCTTATTTATTGTCAAAGGAGGGAAAAAAAGTCGCTCTTATTGAAGCAGGCAATGTCTTGAATGGAACAACTGGGCACACTACAGCCAAATTAACTGCTCAGCATGGTTTACTTTATGACGAATTGATCAATCACTTTGGAAGAGTAAAGGCAAGACTTTATTATGAATCACATATAAAGGCCATCCAATTCGTTGAAGACAGCGTGAAGGAGAAGCAGATTGATTGTGATTTTAGCAAAGAAGATGCCTATGTCTATGCAGAATCCGATCAGTATGTCGATCAGCTGAAAATAGAGTGGGAAGCCTATAAAAGTCTCAATATCGATGGTGCCTTAAAAGATTTACTTGAAATTAAGGTCCCCGTCAAAGCTGCTCTCCAGATGAAGAATCAAGCCCAGTATCATCCCCTTAAATTCCTGAGAGCCCTCTTGGAGGAAGCGGTCAAAGCAGGCTGCTCTGTATATGAAAATACGACCGCTAAGGATATTGAAGATGATGATTCACAACCAAAGGTTGTTACGAAATCAGGGCAAAAGGTGACCTGCAACCAAGTCATCATTGCCTCTCATTTTCCCTTCTACGATCGACCTGGCCTTTATTTTGCCAGAATGTATCCGGAAAGGTCATACGCAATCGCCATTAAAACAGATCAGGACTACCCTGGCGGCATGTATATTAGTGCGGACAGCCCTACACGTTCCATTCGTTATACCCCTTTTAATGAGGAGAAATTGCTGATTATTGGCGGCGAAAACCACAAAACAGGGCAGGGAATTGACACCCTGAAGCATTATGAAGCACTACAAGCATTTGCGGAACAAGTCTTTGGCATTAAGGAATATGATTATCGCTGGTCGGCCCAAGACTTGGTGACGTTAGATAAGGTTCCCTATATCGGTCCGATAACCTCTGATCGAAGGAACATTCTAATTGCCACTGGCTATAAAAAATGGGGGATGACAACTGGTATTCTTGCTGGTCACTTATTGACCGATTATGTCATTGGTCGAGGAAACCCCTACGAGGAGCTCTATTCACCTTCACGATTCCAAGCGGATCCAGATGTAAAAAGTATGGTATCCACTAATGCGGATGTAGCAAAGCATCTAATTAAAGGAAAGCTTGCCATTGTTGAAAAGATCACGGATGATTTGCAGGATGGGGAAGGCGCTGTCGTCATGTATAAAGGAAAAAGGGCCGGTGCCTATAAAGACGAGAATGGGAAACTCTACGTCGTCGACACAACCTGTACCCATCTTGGTTGTGAATGTGAATGGAATCATGCAGAAAAATCATGGGACTGCCCATGCCACGGTTCACGGTATTCGTATGCCGGCGATATCATTGAAGGACCTGCTAAAGGAGCTTTGACCATTCTTAAAGAAGAGTGATAGTGAGGACCGAGGAAGAAAGTAGATGTAGAGTCCGCCTACTTCTACTTTTTCACACAGAACATACTTAAATGTAGATATAGATTTTAAAGAAAACTCACCGACTGGCGAGCCCCTAAGGGCGAAGACAGAGGCGTAGTTGCACTTATGCCTGAAGGGAAAGTTATGCTTTCCTTTCGGCCCAAAAAACGGAATGCCTCCTAGCTCATATGCAGGAGGCATTGCGTTTTTATTTGCTATTAGGACGATTCCGCTTTACATCTTCACCTGTTGAAAATTCAACAAGTTCTTCACTTGATTTCATCCCTTTTTTCCGATTGTTATTCCGTTGGGCATTGGCATTTCCAAGCTTCGTTCTTCCCATACCATCCATCTCCTTTTAAAGAAATTCACTAATAGTATGGTTGAATTTATTGGTACCTATTCTAAACTCTCTGCATGAGGGAGATTGTCGTTTCTTCAAGCCACTCATCATTTATATAGGCATTTAAAAAAGCAGTGGAATCTCTTCCACTGCCGATCTTAACGCTTTATTTTTTGATTTCTTTGATCCTCTGATACGATTTTTCCTTGATAGAACACTTGTTTATGAAGCGGAATAGTTAACTCACGACAATAACGCTTCAGTTCTCGTTCTTCCCGTTCGGTTACAAGCGAGATGATCGTGCCGTTTGCCCCCATCCTTCCGGTTCTGCCAGCCCGATGCACATATTGGGCAATGTCCTTCGGAGAGTCAATTTGGACGACATGGGTAACTCCTTGAATATCAAGACCACGTGCCGCAATATCCGTAGCAATTAGCATCTTCATTTTCCCATCACGGAATGCTTTTAAGGCCGCCTGCCGTTCGAGCTTTTTCATATCACTATGGAGAACGCCGATTGATAAGTCTTTAAACAACAACTTTTCTTTAAAAACTTGAATTTCACCAATATCATTAATAAACGCAAGCGACTTACTTTTTTCTAAACGAGCAATTTTTTCAAGCAACTTAATCTTATCCCTTGGCTCACACGAAAAATAAATATGCTCTACTTCCCCGGAAGAAGCCATTTCATCCTTTTCAATTCGTAGAATCTCAGGATTATTTGTCATTTCTTTTGCCAATTTCTCCGTAACTGGTTTCATGGTCGCTGAAAATAGAACGACTTGACGGTCATTCATAGTTGACTTCAAAATATTTTGCACGGTGGTAAGATGCTCATGAATTAATAACTGGTCCCCTTCATCCAGAACGACCATTCTCACTTCATGCATTTTTACTTTTTTCTGCTTAATTAATTCAAGTAAACGTCCTGGTGTCGCAAAAATGACATGGGGGCGCTTTTTTAATTTTTCTAATTGTCGTTTCATGTTTGCTCCGCCAATGATGGAAGTTCCTCTTATCCCGCTTCCCTCAGACCATTTTTGAAATTCTTGGTAGACCTGCATGACAAGCTCCTGCGATGAGGCAAGCACAACTGCCTGCAAGGAAATCCCCTTCGTTTCAATATTATTTAACAATGGTAGTAAGTAGGCAAGCGTCTTCCCTGTTCCTGTAGGAGACTCCGCAATGACATCTTTGCCCTCCAATATGAGTGGAATGGCAGTTTCTTGTATGATGGTTGGGGTTTGGAATCCTGATTTCTGCCATGCTTCCTGCAAAAACGGCTTTAAAGTGTTTAACATTTTGAACTCCTTTAATCAAAATCATATTTGTTATGTTTGAATTTATATTTTTGGAAGATAGATCACTGCCCTGCCCTTCTCCATAAAGGATGTTTTGGCAGGAAAGAATGAAAATAGAATGAGCAGTTTCTTCTCTTATTATTTGTATTACCACATCCTATTGATACTATCGTATTAATCTTAGGGTGTCTAGTGCGGATTCATGTTGAGGGATTTAGGTTGAGGCTAATCCAAACCATATGATAGCCGAGGATAGAAAGATACAGAAAACAGGTTGAATAGAGAAGTATTCTAACGATCCCTTTAAATGGTCGAAAATAATACAAACCAAGCAATATAAGAGGCAAGAAGATCTTAATGAGATAAAAGGTGAACCAACTTTGTTCCATGACAAGCCTCATCAAGGGGTTTCCTTCTTCGATGAGACCAGCTACGATTCCAATATGAGTCAAAATCGCATCCAACAAACCGGCAGCAAGCAAAAAGACACAGGGTTTCATCGCTCCTCCTTGAAATCATTCACTATTATTTACCAACTTCTTTATATAATCTATGCAAACACTTTCGCTATTACGAACAAACAAAGAAAACTAAAAGGCTGCTTGTAACAGCAACCTTGTCTTCGTTAGTTAACATATTTTCCGCTTTTAGGCTTGGCTATTTCATCAAACTGTTCAACTAGTAATCGTAAGTTTTCGGCTAGTTCTGCTCCACTCATGGGGAGGCCATGACCTGTTATCGCCACTTGCGGCTTAAGCTCTTCCACTTTTTTCACGGATTCATATGCGGCATTCCAATCGGTTGTAAAATATTTAGGAGGACCGCTTATTTCCTGTGTTTGCGTCATTACTTTATAAAGTGATTCCTGCTTTACTGTAACAAAAGCATCCCCCGCGATTAACATCCCATCCCTTTCCCGAAATAAAGAAATATGACCTGGGGTGTGTCCAGGCGTGTGAATCCATTTCCAGCTATCCATGTATGGCACGGTGCCATCCTTTGGAAGTGGTTGGATATGTGTATGGATATCTATTCCATGGTTAGGAAAGCGCGTAGACATTTTAGCCACAAGACCATTGTCAACCCCTGGATCCCCCGGTGGGTAATCTTCCTTCCCTGTTAAGAAGGGAATCTCCAATTCATGAGCGAACACAGGGATATCCCACTCCTCAAGTAAAACAGCTATCGAACCAACATGGTCAAAATGCCCATGGGTTAACACAATCGCATTCGGACGCGCCTGTTCTCCAAATCGCTCTTTCGCTATTTTTTTTATTTCATCTGCAGATTTTGGCATACCCGTGTCAATCAGGACAAAATCACTGGTCTCATTCGGGTTTCCCACCAGTACTAGATTAACAATTTGATCTGTATAACAATACACATCCGGTAGGACCGCCAATCCAACCCCATTACCAATAGAGGTCATTGGAAGAAAGGATTCCTCAAATTTACTATCCTGACCATGTTCCAAACTAATTCCTCCCTTTCTACTTATTATTTTGTCGGGAAGAAAAAATTATAACCAGCCGAATAATTATATTATAACGCATAAATTCATTCTCAATAAAGAACTAAATAAAAATTCTTTATTACCATTATTAAGCTTAATCAAAGATACGGAGAGTTAATTTTGATATCCGCCGACTAATCTCCGCAGATGGAATGATTTGTTCATTAAAGGCAATTTGAATTTTCCCACTTCCGGACACGATCTTGACCTTGGCAATTCCATCTGTTTGTTGAATTTTTCTTTTGATCCGTCCGATACACCCCGTGCATGCTACATCATTCAAGGCAAATTCCATCATACTCATCTGTCCCATCCTCCATTGCTCTTCTTTGGCCAATTCCAATTCTATTTCCTACTACATTCATCATAATGAAAATTGTTCTCATCAACATTGATGTAAATCAAGAAGGAACTGTGATTGATTCAAATCACTTCATAGACCTTACATTTTAGATACTATTAAGCAAAGGAATGTTATGTAGGGAGTGATTAAGAATGGGATGTAGTCAATGTTGCACGCATGAATCTACCTGTGTAACAGCTGTCCCTGTTTTTAAAGGATTGCCTGTGGTCGATCTTCAATTAATCCAAAAGGTAACAAAGAGCCGGAACTTTTTAAAAGGGGAGTATATTTTTCGAGAGGGTGACCATTCGGAAACATTGTTTGTTGTCAAAAAAGGACTGATTAAACTCACTAAAACATCAGCGGAAGGAAAGGAACAAATTGTCCGTTTGCTGTTTCCTGGTGAGTTCTTTGGATTATTTTCCTTATTAAAAGATGAGAGGCATTATATGAATGCAGAAGCAGTTGGTGAATCTGATACGGTTATTTGTTCGATCGACAAAAATGACTTTCTTAAGACAATGGAACATAATGCAGGGTTATCCTATCGCTTTTTATTAGCTTTAAATGACCGTCTCTATGAAGCAGATGAATCAGTGGGATTTTTGGGTTTAATGGAAGTGGAACAGCGGCTAGCGCGTGCCCTTATTTTATTTCATGATAAATTAAACGAGGGAAACGGAATCTTTTCCCTGCCGATCACAAAAAAAGATTTAGCAAGCTATATCGGAACGACTCCAGAATCGGTAAGCAGAAAGTTATTGGCGTTTATGTCCCAAAAACTAATTGCGATGAATGGACGCAGACAAATACAGATTCTAGAATTGTCCCACCTAAAAAAACTGGGGGAATTCCAGTCGGAATGGGAACAAAAGTGAATTTCTAGGGAAATCCTTCTGGGTATAAAATTGAAAGCTTTGTGAACTTTACTGGAAATTTGATACTAGTTGAAGTGAATGATGATAGAATGAACAACAAGTTAACAAGATGACGGAGTTGAAAATAGTGATTAATAAGATCTCTCTGCTCTCAATATTGTTGTTTTTTCTATTAGGAACGACCGGTTTTGCCCAATCAAATCTAGATATCTCCCCTATAAATAACAAGACTGCCTCTACAGATTCAGTTAAGCCTGCATCTACTATGATTAAATTAGCAAATGAGCACACCTCATCTGATAATTTGTCGACCAAAGTCGCTAATAAGGAGCCAAAAATGGCTACTTTGAGAACAAAAAATTCTAAAGATGCTGAACCCACAATCAAGGACTATATTATCCCAGGTGTTGTCAGTCTATTACTCCTTATCAGCTTTGGATCCTACTGGTTTATTTTTAGAAGAAAGATCATCTAGATGTTTATTTATTGTAAAGAGGCATGAATCCTTATGTGATTCATGCCCTTTTTTTTCATCTAGTAGAAGTAACTCCAGGATCACGTTATACATAATGACAGGCGACAAAATGGCCGCCACCCGCGTCATGATAATCAGGTATTTTCTCAGCACATAGATCAGTCGCCATCGGACAACGAGTCCGAAATTTACAACCTGACGGTGGATTGATTGGACTTGGAATATCCCCTTTTAAAATAATCCGCTCGCGCTTTGCGGTTGGGTCAGGAATTGGAACAGCAGATAAAAGCGCTTTTGTATAGGGGTGCATAGGATTTTTGAATAGCTCTTCTTTAGAGGCTTGTTCCACAATATTCCCTAAATACATAATCGCAATTTTTGTACACAGATGTTCAACCACGCTTAGATCATGAGAAATAAACAAATAGGATAATCCATTTTCTCGCTGCAGGTCACTAAATAAATTAATAATCTGGGCTTGAATGGAAACGTCCAGAGCGGCGACAGGTTCATCCATCACAATAAACTCTGGATTTAATGCCATCGCACGGGCAATGACAATCCGCTGGCGCTGTCCCCCAGAAAATTCATGGGGGTAGCGGTCAATATGGAAGGGTGAGAGTCCGCACTTTTCCATCACCTCTAATACCCGCTCACGGACCTCCTGTTTAGAAACAAGACCGTGTTCGACCATGGCTTCGCCAATGGCGTCACCAACCCGAATCCTTGGATTTAATGAACTAAATGGATCCTGAAACACTAATTGTGTCTCCACACGCAGATGACGAAGTTCCTTCTTGGATAAGGAAAAAACATCCTTACCCTTATATTTCACTTCTCCATCTGTTTTATCATGAAGACGGAGAATTGTTTTACCAATCGTTGACTTACCACTCCCAGATTCTCCAACAAGTCCGAACACTTCTCCTTTTTCAATCGTAAAGCTAACACCATCAACGGCCTTTACAGCGTCACCGAATTTTTTAAACATACCTTTTGAGGAAGAATAGTATTTTTTCAGGTCTGTTACTTCTAATAAAGTTTCGCTCATCGATTTTCACCTTCCTCATATAACCAGCAGGCTGCCTTTTGCCCATTAGCCATGGTGGTTAATGCTGGCTGCTTCATCCGGCAGATATCCATCGCATGCTCACAGCGATCAGCAAAGTAACAAGCCTCTTGCAGGTCGACTAAATTAGGGACCTGCCCAGCAATCGTATAAAGCCGATCCTTCCGCTCACCAATAACCGGTTTAGCCTTTAACAATCCTTTCGTGTACGGATGCTGTGGATTTGCAAAAAGCTCAAGGACAGGCCCTTCTTCCACTACTTTTCCGGCATACATGACAACCACATAATCAGCCATCTCGGCTACCACGCCAAGATCGTGGGTAATTAACAGGATCGACGTGTTAAATTCCTGTTTAATCTCACGCAACATATCTAAAATTTGCGCCTGGATGGTTACGTCAAGTGCGGTCGTGGGTTCATCTGCAATAATAAGCTTCGGATTACAGCTAAGGGCAATCGCAATCATAATCCGCTGTAGCATGCCACCGCTCAATTCATGTGGATAGAGATTGACGATTTTTTCGGCATTTGGAATACCTAGCATCGTGATCAATGCCATCGCTTTTTTATAAGCATCCTTTTTGCTTAGAAGTAAATGTTCCTGTAAAGGCTCAATCATTTGCTCTCCAATGGTGAACACAGGATTGAGACTCGTCATTGGCTCCTGAAAAATCATCCCAATTTCATTGCCTCTTAAGCGACGAATATCCTTTTTCGATAAACGCAGTAGGTCTTGACCGGCAAAGTGAATTTCCCCCGCTTCGACCTTTCCATTTTCCGGAATCAGCTGCATCAGTGATAAAGCCGTTATACTTTTCCCACAGCCTGATTCGCCCACAATACAAACCGTTTCACCTTCACGGATGGCAAAACTGACGTCATTTACTGCTTTAACGACGCCGTTTTCCGTATAAAAATGTGTTTGCAAATGGTTGACTTCCAACAGCATCTCATTCATATGTTATCCCTACCTTCTCATTTTCGGATCAAGTGCGTCCCTAAGTCCATCCCCGAGTAAATTAATGGAAACAACGGTTAAAAATATAGCGGTTCCTGGAGGAATCCAAAGCCATGGCCGTTTCCGAAAATCCATAAAGTTATTGGCGGCATCCATCATATTTCCCCATGACGGTGTTGGCGGAACCACTCCAAGCCCAAGGAAGCTGAGAGCCGACTCACTCAAAATAGATCCCGCTACATTTAAAGTCGCCACCACCAAAAGAAGTGGAACCGTGTTTGGTATTAAATGATGTAAGATTTTACGACGATCACTGAGACCAAGGACTTCTGTTGCCAGCATGAACGGCTGTTCTTTTAACGATAATATTTGCCCTCTAACTAACCGTGCTAGGCCGGGCCAACCGACAAAACTAAGCATAATCATAATAATATAAAGACGATATTCAGCAGGCACTTTCCACTCGGATAATATAGCCCCCATTATCAACAGCAATGGCAATCCAGGAATCGACATCAAAATATCAGCAAGGCGCATAATCACCATATCCACTACACCACGATAAAATCCTGCAATTGCTCCTAACAACGAACCAATTATGATCGATAAAAACATGGCAGCAATCCCGATTGTTAACGATATTTGGCCCGCCATCATTAATCTAGTTAGGACATCGCGACCATAATTATCTGTTCCCAGCCAGTGGGCCGCACTTGGCGCTTGGTTCATATCTGCTATGTTTGTTCGATCAAGGATATACGGGGAAAAGTGCGGTCCGACAAAACTCAATAAAAACATAAAAAGCAGAAAGAACAAGCTAATCATCGCTAATTTATTCTTATTTAACCGTCGATAGGTTTGCTTCCATAACGAGGGTGATTTTACCATCGTCTTGTTCTTTTGCTTATTGACAGTGGTATTTTGTATTTCCATACTACTTCCCTCCCTATTTCAATCTAATGCGGGGATCAACAGCCGCATAAATAACATCCGCTAAAAAGTTCCCGATAATCGTTAAACACGATAAAAACATCGTAAAGGCCATTAAGACAGGGTAGTCACGGAAACTGACTGATTCTAGCTGAATTCTTCCCACACCAGGCCAATTAAAAATTTGTTCCATTATAATCGCCCCAGAAAAGAGACCCGGCAATTCAAATGCAAGCAGAGTAATCGCTGGCAGCATGGCATTCTTCAAGGCATGTTTAAAAATAACAACCCGTTCTTTCAACCCTTTGGCCCGAGCGGTTCGAATATAATCTTGCCGGATCACTTCCAGCATGCCAGTTCGGAAGTAGCGCGTTAAGGATCCAATGCTCAGCAAGGTTAAAATAATCACTGGTAGTATCATATGTTTTCCTACCTCGAACAGATAGGCAAGCCCCGTACTATCACTACCTGTATCGATCATCCCGCCGATGGGGAGAATTTGAAGATCAACGCCAAACCACTTAATAAATAGCAAACTAATGAAAAACGATGGAAAAGACATGGCTGCAAACACAAAAAAGGTGACAAAGCCATCAAACCACGAGTACTGCTTAATAGCTGAGAAAACACCTGTCACTAAGGCAATCGACCAGGTTAACAACAGGGCAAAGATGGCCACAAAAAAGGAATTCCACACATACTTATTTAGTAGCGAGGTGACCTTTTCCTGATGCTTGAGTGAGTAGCCAAAATCACCATGCAGGGCATTCCCAAGCCAGGAAAAATATCGTTCTAGCACGGGCTTATCTAAGCCATACAGTGCCTTTAATTCCTGCGCCCTTTGTGGGGTCAGATTGATATTAGAGTCAATGTAATCGCCAGGAAGCATGGCAAACAAGAAGAAAATGATAAATGATGTCCCGAATAAAATGACGATCATTTGCAAAAAGCGTTGTAACACATACTGTTTCATTTATTCTCCTCCTTAGCAGAAAAAGTACCTAGCAGTATTCGCTAGGCACTTTATGGTTACTTTTTAATCGAAATATTTGGCAAGCTAGCGCTGATGCCTGTATAGTTGTCAGGATTTAATCCTTGAATTTGCCCACTGATCGCTCGTGCACTTTGACGATAATGAATTAAAATAACCGGTGGATTTTCATTTAATTCCTTATATAGATCGTGGTAGATGCCTTTACGTTTTTCAATATCCAATGTACTTAAGCCCTTTTGAATTAACTCATCCACCTTTGGATTTGAATAACCCGCAGCGTTATTCGGGTTACCTGTTGCAAATTCTTCGACAGGATCACTTGGATCTAAAATTTGCGAGGTTGATACCGAAGCTAGGTCATAATCCTTGTCGTTTAGCTTAGCCACTAACGCATTAAAGTCCATGATTTCAGGCTCAAACTTAATGCCGATATCTTCATAGTTTTCTTTAGCAATTGGAATGATTGGATCGTCTGCAGCCCTCGTTAAATAGCGAACAACAAATGGTTTACCATCCTTTTCACGAATCCCATCCTTGCCGACCTTCCAACCTGCTTGATCAAGTAATTCTTTTGCTTTCTTGGCATTAAATTCGTATTTATTTATACCTTCTTCATTATAAGCCCAGGAAACTTTAGAAACTGGAACGTTGGCTACTTCACCGTAGCCTTTAAATTTCACATCTACAATTTTTTGACGATCCAAGCCATAAATTAACGCTTGGCGCACATTCTTACCCTTGAACTGTGGACGAGTATTGTTGACATAAATAAAGCCAAAGTCATTCACTGGTCCAACTTGAATATTCGCGAAGCCTAAGCTTTTTAATTGTTCAACGGTATCATCGTCTGCAGAGAAGCCTGCATAATCAAGTTCCCCTGTTTCAAACAATTGAAGAGATGTAGTAGTGTCGATTACTTTAAAGATTAAATTTTTCGTTTTTGGCTTACCTGCATAATAGTTTTCATTTGCTACATAGCGAATTTCTTGATCCGGTACATATTTAACAAATTTATAGGGACCTGCACCCACTGGTTTTGGATAAAGCTCTTTTAAATAATCAAGTTTGCCATATTGATACTCTTTTCCATAATAGGCCTTTGATAATACTTGACCGCCTAGAAGGAGCAACGATTTGGCATTTACTTTTTCCGTTGTAATTTCAATCGTCTCTTTATCGATGACTTTGATGCCTTCAATTGTTTTTGCTTTTCCCTCTTTATAATCCTTCCCGCCTTTAATGGCCGCAAGGGAAATATCTTGATATCCTGCATAGGCTGGATCATGGAGCAGGGTCAAGGTAAACGCTACATCATCTGCGGTTAACGGCGATCCATCACTGAACTTCAAGCCTTTACGCAAGTGGAATGTGTATGTAAGCTGATCATCTGATACATCCCATTTTTCAGCAAGAATTCCAACTGGCTTCCCTTCTTCATCTAGGTTTACTAATGGCGCGAACATTGGGTCTGTTGCATTTCCATCCCAACCATTTTCATAAAAATACGGTAAGAACACTCCACCTGGTGCTGAAATTCCAGCAATAAACATATCTTTTCTAGCTTTTGCTTTATCTGGCAGTGCCGAAAGATCCGTTGCTTTATACTCTTTAACCTCTGCACTCGTACTTTGCTTGGTGGCCTTCGATGCCGATGAAGATGATTCTTGTTGACTTGAACTATCCAATGCACAAGCAGATAGAATCATAGAAAGGGCCATCACACTTACAAAACCTTTTAAACTCTTTTTCACCTTATTCACCCCTGTTTACTTGGTTATAAATCTTAAAAATCATCAATCATACTTGTCTATATACTTTAAAAAGGCTTTACTGAAGTAGGCCTATTTTAAAACCCGACAAATCCGATTGGTTTTATATACAAATAAAAGATTACTCATTGCAAACAGAATTGTCAATCAGTATTTGGAAAAAACATTTAAAAAATTTCAAAATTAATTGAAGCGGTATTTTTCCCTATTTCTTTTGACCTAATAAAAATAGCACACTATTAAAGTGTACTATTTTTATGAAATATTATTATTCTACAAAAACAAACCTAGATTGTTGGCCTTGTTTTGTCCCTTTTGTGTTTCCTTCTTTTTAATGAAAGGAGCTAAAATGGCTCTTTGATGTTGTACTTTCGGAGTATGGTTTCTATTTTCATTCCCTTACCAATGTCTCCCTTTGCCTTAACTTTCCCTGTTAATAACGCTACAGCACCACTTTGTTTTCCTAACAAGAATTTTTTGAAGTTATCATATGATATGGCCATTGTTACATCTGGAGTAGTTTGCACTCCTTCTTTGATCGTTAACTTGCCATCCTGAAAATAATGCTGGTAGGTCCCTGTTTCCTCACCGTGAACATCATATTGAACAATTGCATTAAATCCTTTCATTGGTTCAGGATTTTCATTAAAAATTTCTTCAATTCTTTCCATAAGGTCTGGTAACGAATAATCTTTAATTGCCTTTGTCATCTGTATTCCCTCCTTGTATGGAACAACCATGGATTCCTACTCATTCCATGATACTAATATCTATTCAGATTATACAATGAAAATTTTCTGAACTTTTTTATTCCTTGGCCGATGGCTCCAAAATTTAGTCATAAAAAAATAAACAGCTCTAGTTCGGCTGTTTATTCGAAGTAACAGTTCCTAATGACCGATGTACCTCGCTTCTGGGATTAACGCTTTCCACTCTTGATAAGAAATAATCGTATCCCAGTGACCGGTGATTTTCGCAATTCCGATAACAACGAAGAAAAGGATAAAGAAACCTACAGGCACAAACCATTTATTTACCTTCTTCCTTGCCACAGTCATGTTGAGGGTGTCCTTAATCGGGCAGGCTTCGACACAGGACATACAGGCTGAACAATTGAGTGAATTGACGGTTTCTACCTTATGAACTTTTAATCGTTGTGGACAGACTTTCGTACACATTTCACAGTTTGTACATGTCTCTTCATTTCGTTTTATTTTAGTAATTCTAAAAATAGAACCCAAACCAATCAATGCCCCATAAGGGCAAAGAAAACGGCACCAGAAGTTTCGAAAGAATAATGACAGTATGAAAATAACGATAATAAATTTCAATGTAAATCCGCCAATGTTTGTAAATAACAACAGCATTTTAACATCTGAAACCTTATTATAAGGATCCTCTAAAAAGCTTTTTGCGCTAAAGATATCCATTTGAATGACCATCCCAATAAAAAACAGCAACAAAATATACTTTATCGGGGTTAACAACCAACCGAGCCATTGGGGAATCTCAAAATTCCTTCGAAATATCTTCCTGCCAAGCCAACCAATCAGCTCGCCCCCTGTTCCAACAGGACATATCCAACTACAGAATGATTTTCGGAAAATAAGACCGACCCCAACAAAGAACGACAATAACACTAGACCGGCTGGATGGATGACATCAAAATCGCCACTCGTCAACCAGACCTTTAATGCCACAAGGGCACTGATCGGCAAAAATCCTTCAACGGCAGACGGACGCTCAACAAAGGGTGTTTGACCGTTTGTTTCAAAATGCTGATAAAATTGATAAAATTGCAAGCCTACATATAATAAAAACAACAGAAAAGTAGCCTGAACGACATATCTTGTGATTTGCACAGGCTTGCGTTTCAACTGCTTTTTATACCAAGCGATTGACTTCATACGGCTTCCTCCATTCTTTCATTAACTTAACTATAAGTAACAAAAAAATGGGGGTAAGTGATTTAAATCATCGTATAAGGGAATGTCATAAAGCTGTCACTTCGCCTTCTTAAATTTGTCAAAAAAAAGAAAAGCGCAAGGCGCCCGGAGCTGACCATTCTCAAAGTCAAAATTTATACTTATCTTAAAAAAACATGCCAGTGGATCAATTGGGTCCACTGGCATGTTTTTACTTTTCTACTGCAAACACGATGTTATTCTGCTTTCTCGCTTCTTCGGTAATACGCAGAACGATTTTGCTCCACTCTTTTAGACGTTCATATTCCTGATTATTTTCATCGGCAATGATCTTTGCAATATTGATACATTCATAGATCATGTTTTGTTCCTCTAAGTCCACACCGATGGTTTGTCTTTCCTTTGTATGGCTATCCATAAAGGTAATATCTGAAATAGGGGCTGCATCTCCAAGTAAAAAGGTCCCCTTCTCTCCATGAATTTCACAAGGAAGAATGGAATCAACAATTTTTGAACAAAGAATGGTACAAACAAATCCATCATAATCCAATAGTAATGTACCACTACCGTCTACGCCGCTGCTTAATATTACCGGGTGATAGGATACTTTTTTCGGCTCGCCAAATAAGCCGACGGCAACATATAGTGGATAAACTCCTAAATCTACTAACGCTCCTCCAGAGAATTTTGCAGAGAAGATATTCGGTTCTTCCCCTTGCAGAAATTGATCATAACGGGATGAATACTTCATATAAGGGAGAACAGCACTTCTGAGCTTCCCAGCCATAGGTAACTTTTCCTTTAGAATATGGAAATTCGGCGCATGAATATTGCGGATTGCTTCAAATAAATAAACGCCATTCTCCTCTGCTGTCTGGTAGGCCATTTCTAATTCAGCTGTATTAGAAAAAATAGGCTTTTCACAGATAACATGCTTTTTATTTTTCAAAAAAGTTAAAGCCTGTTCATAATGAACTGAATTCGGTGAAGCAATATACACAACCTCGATTTCTTCACTTTTCGCCATTTCCTCAATATCTGTAAAATAATGTGTTGATTCATATTGATCGGCAAGCTGTTTTGCCTTTTCTTCGGTTCGTGAATATACCCCAACTAAATTATATTGCTTGCTAAGAGATGCAGCTTGAATAAAGGATTCTGTGATCCATCCTGTACCGACTGTTGCTAAATTAATCATTTCCCAACCTCTTTCCTTTTTATCTATTCAAAATATCATTGTAGCCTTTTTATATTCGACTTTCAAAAATTACCCTTTAAAATTTTCATATAAAGTATTGTTTTGTACATGAATTGTTGGGAACAATGGAAAAATATCAGCATTTATGTTATTTATAATAGTAGAAGGAAGAAGAAAGAGGTTGAAAATGGTGGACAATTCAAATTTTATTAAAGATATTATGATAAGTGATTTAGAATCAGGCAAACATCAAAAAATCGTTACTCGTTTCCCACCAGAGCCAAACGGTTATTTACATATTGGTCATGCAAAATCCATTATTATTAACTTTGGTTTGGCGGATGACTTTAACGGGAAAACCAATTTACGCTTTGATGATACGAACCCAGTAAAGGAAGATATCGAGTTTGTCAATTCGATTAAAGAAGATGTAAAGTGGCTTGGTTTCGAATGGGATGACCTGTTTTTTGCCTCCGATTATTTCGAGGAAATGTACAATCGAGCTGTTCTCTTAATCGAAAAGGGACTTGCCTATGTGGATGACCTCTCAGCCGATGAAATCCGCGAATATCGTGGTACATTAAAAGAGCCTGGTAAAAATAGCCCTTACCGTGATCGCTCCGTTGAAGAAAATCTCGATTTATTTAAACGGATGCGTGCTGGTGAATTCGGTAATGGTGAAAAAGTGCTGCGGGCAAAAATTGATATGAGTTCTCCTAATATCAATTTACGCGATCCTGTCATTTACCGGATCTCCCACGCTACCCACCATAACACCGGCGATAAATGGTGCATTTATCCTATGTATGCCTTTGCTCATCCACTAGAAGATGCCATCGAAGGGGTAACTCACTCCATCTGTACGGTTGAATTTGAGGATCAACGTCCTCTCTATAATTGGGTTGTCGCGCAATGTGAAATGGAGAGCACACCACAGCAAATCGAATTTGGCCGCTTAAATGTGACCAATACCGTGATGAGTAAGCGAAAGCTCAAGCAATTAGTAGAAGAAGGGTTTGTCGATGGCTGGGACGATCCACGCATGCCAACTCTTTCTGGAATGAGAAGAAAGGGATACACTCCAGAATCGATCCGTGCGTTTGTCCGTGAAACAGGGGTTCACAAAGGCTCTGGTGCCGTTGATTCGCAAATGCTTGAACACTATGTACGTGAGGATTTGAAGCTTAAGGCACCACGGACAATGGGTGTACTTAACCCATTGAAAGTCGTCATTACCAATTACCCTGAAGGGCAAATTGAATTGCTTGATGCAGAAATTAATCCAGAAAATCCAGAAATGGGCATGCGAAAAATTCCGTTTTCACGTGAAATCTATATTGAGAAAGACGATTTCATGGAAAATCCACCAAAGAAATATTTCCGTCTCTTCCCAGGTAATGAAGTCCGCTTAAAGCATGCATATTTCATTAAATGTGAGGAAGTTATTAAGGATGCTGATGGAGAAGTGGTCGAGCTTCGCTGCACATACGATCCAGCAACAAAGAGTGGCACAGGCTTTACTGGCAGAAAGGTAAAAGGAACGTTACATTGGGTCGAAGCAACTCATTCGGTTCCAGCAGAATTCCGCCTCTATGAGCCGCTTATTTTGGATGAAACAGAGGAAGCAAGTGAAGAAGGAACCACCTTCCTTGATCATGTCAATCCGAATTCATTGGAAGTACTTCAAGGATTTGTTGAACCGAATATGCGAGAAAGCCGCCCACAGGAGAAATTCCAATTTTTTAGACACGGCTATTTCAACGTCGATCCTAAAGCCACCACAGTAGACAAACTAGTCTTTAACCGAATTGTATCGTTAAAGAGTTCGTTTAAACTTTAAAAGAAAAGAACCAGGACAATCCCGTCCTGGTTCTTTTCATCATTCACATTTAGGTAGAGGTACTTCTAATATAATTTTCGTCCCTTCACCAGGCGAAGAAAGGATAAATAGTTCACCGCCGACAGCGCGGGCGCGCTCATCCATACTAAACATACCAACACCGAGTGTTTGTATCTCCCGGTCAAATCCTCTTCCTTTATCCTCCACCAATACCCTGACGATATCGTCCAGTTCTCTTACCGCTACGGTAGCATCTGAAACATCTGCGTACTTTCGAATATTGGTTAATGCCTCTTGAATAATCCGATAAATCGTCAATTCAATACTGATTGGCAGACGGTCCTTTAACACGCAATCAAAATATACATCAATATTATAATGATCAGAATACCGAGAAAGAAAAGAGCGAATGGCTGGGACTAAGCCAAGGTCATCAAGGACAGAAGGACGGAGTTCCCAAGAGATCTCACGGATTTCTTCAATCAGTTGTGTCGCTTCTTCCTGCATCTGCTGCAGCAATGGATGATCTACCTCTGACATGAGGCGATTAATCGTAATTAAATGGCTATAGAGATTTTGCCCAATTCCATCATGTAGATTCCGAGACAAGCGTTTTCGTTCCTCTTCCTGGACGTCAATGATGTTGGTCATCATTTTTTGTAATTCTTGTTCAACCCGTTTTCTCTCAGTAATTTCATAACGAATGGCTAAATATTGATAGGGCTTCCCTTTTTCATTTAAAAAAGGAACAATGGTCGTATCCGTCCAGTAGAAGGACCCGTCTTTCGCTCGATTGCGAATCTCCCCTTTCCATACCTTTCCATTTCCGATTGTTCTCCACATGTCTTTAAAAAACGATTTGGAATGATAGCGTGAGTTCACAATCCGATGATCATTGCCAATCAGTTCTTCTCGAGTATATTTCGAGATCAGACAAAATTGTTCATTCACATATGTAATCATGCCCCGTGAATCAGTAATCGCTACGATTGATGATTCATCAAGGGCGAATTTGTAATCGATTAATTCATTTCTTGTTTGCTGAATATCCTTCAACATGTCCATCCCCCTGATTTAAAGAACGATATATTCCTTTAATATCTCTTCCAAGGATTGAGCTGCTTCCATTGCCACCTGCTGATGGAATTCACTAAACGTATGGGCCTCTCGTTTACCAACTAACAAGACTCCTTTTGGCACATCATTAAAAAATAGTGGAACGGCATAGCAGGAAACGAGCTTTTCTGCCAGAGCGATCGGATAATCCGTCACCTTTCCCCAAATATCATGAGGAAAATGGCTCATCATCATCGGGCTTCCACTTGAAATGATTTTTCCTGCAATTCCTTTTCCGAACCGAACCGTTATTCTTTTGTACTTATCATTCAAATTGCCGGAAGCATAATGCCATCTCACATCTGGGCCAATTTCATTTTGAATGGCAAGCCCCACGAAGTCACAGTGAACCTGGCCCTTTAGCTGGTCACATATTTCGATCACCTGTTGGAGTTCCCTGATTTCTGTCATTTTAGGTCATTCTCCTTATATCCCATAACCCAATAACCCCTTTTTAACTGCATACTCCACCAGCTCCGGCCGGGTTTTCATTTGCAACTTTTCCATCAAGTTTCCTTTATGTGTTTCAACCGTCTTTACACTAATGACTAGCTGCTCCGCAATTTCCTTATTCGAATATCCTTTGGCAATCAGGGTGAGGACTTCCTGTTCCCGGTCAGATAACAGATGATAAGTGTCATTCCCATCGTGTTTAACACCAGCCAAATATTCCTCCATTAAGCGCTTCTGTGCGGCTGGATGAAGATAGGCATCCCCTTTTGCAACCGATTCGATGGCTGACATTAATTCAGCATGGGGTGCACTCTTTAAAATACATCCAGATGCACCACCTTGAATCGCTCGGAAAAGATATTCCTCGTCATCATGCATGGTGAGGATCAAAATGTTGATCTCTGGTTTTAATTTCTTTAATTCAATCGTTGCCGACAATCCATCTTTTCCATGCGGCATACTTAAGTCCATCACGACGACATCAGGCTGCAGCTTTAAGGCTTTCTTAATTCCTTCATTTCCTTCCGAGGCTTCGCCGACAACTTCGATTTCAGGATTTGTATTTAGCAGCATTTTTAAGCCACTTCTAACGACAGCATGATCATCAACTAATAGAATTTTTATCACTGATAAACTCTCCTTTATATCTATAAGGGTAGAGATAACTCAACAGACGTTCCTTCTCCTATTTTAGAGGAAATTGTGTATTGTCCGCCAGTTAGAAGCATTCTTTCTTTCATAGCTGCTAGACCAGAAGAATTGTACTGGCCGGTAAGTTCTTCTACTTTAAATCCTTTACCGAAATCATCTATGGTAATCGTTAATTCTTCTTCACTCCAGATAAACTTGATTTTCACTTTTGAGGTATCTGCATATTTTGCAATATTCGTAAGTGCTTCCTGACAAACCCGGAAAACGGCGATATTATTGCGCTCTGATACCTCCTTTTCAATCCCAGTTGATTCGATATCAACGAGTATACCAAAGGTAGAAGTATATAACTTACTGTAGCTTTTCATCGCTGCCAGCAGCCCAAATGTTGTTAACGCTGGAGGATGTAATTCAACAGAAAGGTATCGGATTTCTTGGATAGTCTTTTCAATTAGTTGTTCCATTCCGCGGACATACTTTTTCATAGACTGTTCACCTATGCCTGATTCAACAAATTGTAATCCTGTTAAGATACTATATAGATTTTGGCCAACTCCCTCATGCAGCTCTGAGGCAATCCGTTTGATTTCCTCTTCCTGTGTATCAATAATATACGAGCTGATCAGTTGCTCTGCCTTTAAGCCATCCATGATTCTCCCTCCAATCTATAGTGAATGTTAAAAAAAGGCCAGGGTGATTAAATATCCTGGACCTTTTTTACTGTATAAACTAAGCCGCTTTCCTGGTCAAATGCAGACCACTGTTCATCATTTCGATTAACACTGCTAGTGAGTGGAACGGCAAGAAAATAAATATCATCAAAATAAAAACGGATATGTGTCCCATCCGGACAGTACTGAATTTTTTTTATAGATTTCTTTACAGCAGGTGGTTGATCTCCACCTTCGTCATCATGGATCGAAATGACTACTGGGATGCCGACAAACTGTTTCACATCTTCTAATTTAATGAGTTCCACAGCTAGTACATCCTCTCTTGACCGGATAGATAAACATCTTGTAGCCCTGCAAATACTCCCAAAACTTATCCCCCGCTGTTTCTTCAAGATATTGGATGGTCTCATCCTCAGAATTCCAATTGCTCATCCCTTTGATTTCAGCAACCACCATTTCGACGCCTTCCATTGTTTTTTCTTCCAAAAACCAATTCAACCGTTTCTTTGCAAAGGTTTGTTTCAATAATTCATTAATTTCGTTAGCGAAGCCACCTAATTCCGGACGTACGAAACAAAAATCAATATATGTCTCACTAGTCATGGACATTCACACCTTTTTTATAAATAAGGAAGGCGACTGGGAATAGTATAACATTGATGACAGCCGCAATAATCGTATTTGTATAATGTTCATAAAAATATTGATGCACCATATATTGTGTAAAAATAAGGTTCAACATCAACACGGCAAGTAGGAAGGCGACAGGTAAATAACTACGCTTCATAGCGTTTCACCCCCACGGCATAGACGGCGCCATTTTCAACCTTCACATGAATTTCAGGGAGTGGACGTCTTGGCGGTCCCGCGATCGGTTCACCTGTGTTTACATCAAATTTCCCGTGATGACATGGACAGAGCATTTCCCCTTCATCCTTTTTCCAAAACACAGGGCAACGTAAATGAGTACAGGCATTTTGATAGGCAACATATTTTTTCTCTGAAAGGCGGATTAAGATCGCACTATCATGTTCCCCTGGGAAAGCGAAGTCAACCGCGTCCCCGATTGGCAAGGACTTTTCATCGGTGATTTTATGCTTCGGATATTTTTTATCCCCGAGCCCATTCAATTCCTTTGCCGCCAACACTCCCCATGGAAGGGAAGATACCGCAAACACTCCTGCAGCACCTACCAATGTTTTCATGAAACCACGACGGTCAAGTTTTCTTTCATTATTTCGGTTTATATTATGTGTATAGTTATCTTCATTGAACGGGATTTTATTATTTTTATCTGTCATGAATAATCCCTCCTAAAACAGTTTAGTAACACCCTGCAAGATTCCAGGGAGATTCACTTTAACATTCGTTTCGCCTTCTAAATAAGGCATACTTGTTACCCATTTACCATTATCAAGATTAAATTGCTTTTGTTTCGCTTCAATTTCTTCATCTGTTAACCACTGCAACGTATTGGAAGGACAGACACTTGCGCACATTGGCGGGATACCATCCTTTGTCCGATCAATACATAGATCACATTTATACATTAGATTTTGCTCTGTATCAAACTTCGGTATACCATACGGACAAGCAATCGTACAGTTTTGACAGCCAATACACTTTTCCACAAGTGCCGAAAGAACAGCACCTGTTTCATGAATTTGAATGGCTTGAGCCGGACAGCTTCTCGCACATGCAGGATTCACACAGTGTAGGCACATCAGAGGCATCGTTTGACGGTTGACAAGTGGATTCACGTCATAAACATAGTTACGATTGCGTTCCTCATGTCCTCCACACTGTGTGCAGGCAGCCAAACACGAACGGCATCCTATACAGTTTTCAAGTTCTAAATACAGCCTCTTTTTCATTTACTGCACCTTCTTTAGTTTCAGTTTTTCAATCTGCGCGGCACACGCTTTAAATTCAGGCATTCGTGACATTGGATCTAGCGCCGGTATCGTTAATAGATTAATAGATTGGTCGTGACCGAAGTGGTACGGTACAAACACCGTATCTTTACGGATCGCTTCAGTAATTTTCACTTTATATTCAGCTTCTCCCCTGCGGGTATACAAGCGGACATGTTCTTCATGTTCAATGTTATATTTGGCAGCCGTTTCCGGATGGACCTCGACATACGGTTCCGGACACATATCGCGCAAAAATTGAATCCGGCGCGTTTGGTTACCAGATAAATAATGATAGACTACACGACCTGTTGTGAGACGTAATGGATACTCCTCGTTCGGTTCTTCTGCTGGTGGTCGGTATGGCAAGGCACAAATCTTTGCACGACCATCTGGATGATAGAATTTTTTATCTAAAAACATATGCGGTGTTCCAGGATCATTTTCATCCTTACAAGGCCAGAAAACACCGTCTTGTTTGTCAATCTTATCCCATGTTGCACCATAGTAATCGGCGTAGCCGCCCTTAGACGCTAAACGGAATTCATCGGCTACATCTTTAGCCGTTTTTAAATGGGAGAAGTACTTACCTCTACCCAAGTATTCAGCAAGTTCGGCCTGTATTTGCCAATCTGGTTTTGATTCTCCTATTGGTTCTTGTGCTTTATTGATTTTAATGATCCGACCTTCTAGGTTGGTTACGGTCCCTTCGTCCTCAGACCAAGTAACCGTTGGAAGAATCACATCCGCAAATTCCGCTGACTCGGAAAGATAAAAATCAGCACATACCATGAAATCTAAGCCTTTCATTGCCTTACGAACAAAGTTCAAGTTTGGCGCTGAAACTGCAGGGTTGGAGCAAAGTAAGTACAATCCGCGGATTGTTTTTTGTTCCATTAATTCAAACATTTCATAGGCAGATACACCTGGCTGCGGCATTTCTTCCGGGGTAATTCCCCATACTTTACATACTTCTTCCACATGCTTTGGATTGGTAATTTTGCGATAGCCAGGCAGCAAGTCAGATTTTTGACCATGCTCACGCCCCCCTTGACCATTTCCTTGGCCCGTAAACGTTGCTACTCCTGCTTTCGGACGGCCAATTTTTCCTGTTACTAACGCCATATTCGTATAACCAGAAACGTTATCAACGCCTTTATGCTGCTGCTCGATTCCACGTGCAAACATCACAATCGCATTTGGTGCTTTTCCGTATATTTCAGCGGCACGGATAATTTTTTCTGGAGCAACCCCAGTTAGTTCACTTGTATATTCTGGTGTAAATTCTTTCACGAGCTCTTTTGTTTCTTCAAAGCCATTTGTATGGTTGTTAACAAATTCTTCATCTGCGTAACCGTTTTGGATCAGCAGATTTAAGATTCCGTTAGCCAGTGCAAGGTCTGTTCCTGGTCTTAAATCCAAGTGAACATCTGCTCTTCTAGCAATTGGCGTTTCCCTTGGATCGGCAACAATTAAGTAGCCGCCGCGTTCTTGTACAGCCCAAACGCGGAACATTGAAGTAGGATGACATTCAGCTGTATTACTTCCCGCAATGAATAAGCAATCTGTTTCATGAACATCGGTCCAAGGTAAGGTTGAACCACGGTCCACTCCGAATGAGCGAAGGAAGCCACCTGCTGCACTCGACATACAGAAACGACCGTTATAATCGATATAGCGCGTTTGCATGCCCACTCTAGCAAACTTGCCTGTTAAATAACACTTTTCGTTGGTCATCGATACGCCACTGAACACGGATAGGGTGTCTTTACCGTATTTACTTTGTAGCTCAGCAAACTTTTTCGCAATTAAGCGGTAGGCTTCATCCCATGTTGCTTCACGAAAGCCCTCTTTCGTGCCTTTTAGCGAAGCATCATCACGGATTAATGGTTTTAAGATCCGATCGTCATGGTTTGTTTGTTGGTAAGCTGTAACTCCTTTAGGACACATTTTTCCTAGTGTTACTGGCCAGTCATAACGGGGTTCGACCCCAATAATTTTATTTGTTTTTGTATTAACTCGTAAATTCATTCCACATTGCATACCACAATAGCTGCAGTGTGTTTTCACAAGAGTTTCATTGGGATGGCGTACATTTTCGACTTCTTTGAAAAATCCATCTCTAGGGTTCCGAAAATTATCCTTTGGCATTCTGGTTTGCCTCCTTGACCTTCACTTGATGTGTTGCGAATCCTGAAAATCTTGATATGCGATATTTTCTTCGGCATGGCAGACATAGCTCAGCTAAATTAAAGCCATCCTGCATATTGAAGTCAATTTCATTGGCGCCCAAGACTTGAATGACATCGCTTGATTGTTCAACTGAAACAAAATGATCACCACATACCTTACATTCCTTCATCTGTTGCTCGCCATAATGTTCACGGTAGTTTCTTGCAAATACGCTCACTGGGCGGAACGGAATGTGTGCAAGCTTACCAAACGGTAGATAAATAAGCGTGACAATAACGGAAAATTGATGAATTAACGACATTTGCGGCTGCATCCAGCCATGTAGGACTATGTTTTGGAAAGTTAATAGTAATCCAGTTATTGAAATAAATAATAGTAAGTATAATGGTAAAAAGTCGTACATAAATTTTTGTTCTGCTCGGGCCTGCATATTTTTCAGGCGGCGGTTTAATGCCATAACGACGCCGGCTGTCACCATGATGGCGGCAATGTTCAAGGCATTATAGGATAACCAAGCAATAATCCCTTCCGCTTTCACATGCATGACATTCATTCCAAAGAGGACAATTGTATAATATCCATTGTCTTCCATCGTAAAATACATCCAGCTGAATACCAGTGGAAAGGTAACCAGGCAGGCGAGCACACAGCCCCAGCCAATTAAAATATGCTGAATCCAACGGTAAATCCCACGATTGCGGATGAAATCGTATATGGCTAAATGATTGACAGCTGTTTTCGGTGTGCTTTTTCGAAAAAGAAGCTTCAGACCTTTTTTAATAAAAATTTTGGTTGGTGGTCTTTCTCCCCAGGCAATAAAGCGGTAGAAAAATCCTCCGATAAAGACAATCGTTCCTACCATATATCCATAAAGATTTAAATCGACATGCGTGAACATTCTTGTGCCGATAAACGTTAAAATGAACAGTCCAACAACTGTTAAAAACATGGATTTTGCAAAATGAGAAGCAAACGCATCATTGATTGAGCGTTCCTTTTTTTTAGTCGTAGCGATAGTTGACTGCATGTTTTCGTCCTCCTTAAAAAAATAACACATCCGTTTTTCTTACTCTTATTGTAAGAAAAATAGATGTGTCATCTATATAGGGGAACTCCCCTATCATCGGGGGGAAAAACCCTTAGAAATATTATTTTAGACAAATTATTGTCACAAATCGAAAAGCTGAAGCGCTAAGTAGTGCTGGATTTTTTCCTCCATGAGTATAACAACAAGGATAGTCCTACTATTATTTGCAATGAGAATAGCATTGCATCCCAAAAAGGGAGGGTGGCCGCTCCTTCTGAAAAACCCGGAATAATCTTTTTCCAGGCAAACAATAATTGTGGAAGATAAAAGAAGAAATATAGGCTAATCGTTAACGCGACCCCGATAAAATAAAAGATGGAATAGATGAATACAGTCTTTCTTTCACCCGTAAAAATTACCTCTTCTGAGGATTGTGCCTTTCGGAACGGGAGTCTTTTTCTAATCATATCCTGGGCATTTTCCATCAGGTTATAACAGCCAGATGTATTTTCAAAGACGTAATATAAGTCCGTTTTCATATAAATACAGCATTGGTACACTATGCGAATAAATGTGTCTAGGATAATGATATTCAAGATACTAAGAAAAACCCCTGATCCATTGGCAAACATCAGCTGACCCAATAAAGCAAGCGAAAGGATGACTGTATCAAAACAAAGACCTGCTAGATACAGCACGTTACGATCGGTCGAAGGCAGTTTCCATACTGCAGACATATCCGTCTCAAGGACAACAAGGAATAAGCGATGACCTATTTCTAATCTAGTCGGAAGGTTTTTTGCCCTCATTGCTAACACATGGCCAAATTCATGAAATAACACTAAACAAAAGGTTAACA
Organism: Neobacillus jeddahensis; assembly: GCF_000612625.1. Classification (GTDB taxonomy): domain Bacteria; phylum Bacillota; class Bacilli; order Bacillales; family Cytobacillaceae; genus Neobacillus; species Neobacillus jeddahensis. Next base: position 113,459 of record NZ_CCAS010000003.1, on the reverse strand, counting down.
AGATCCATACTGGGATGTTCAACATCATGTAATCAGAAATAAACAAATCTTTATAATGGGGAAATAATCCGGGCTTGGTGATGAAAAGGTAGATAATCATAACTAATAAAGCAGCATAAACAAGGTATGATCCTTTGTTAAAGAAGAATTTGCCGATCTGTGGGGAAATCCACAAATAACCTAAACTCTCCCCTTTATTCTCCTTACGATCTATTATGACGCCATCCATTTCCACGACAAGTTTCAGCTCTGATAATTGCTTGGCAAAATCGATCAGATCAATTTCTTCGTTTGGGTATTTTGCTTTAAGCTGTTGCTCTATTTCACCTAATGGCAAATCAGTTTGAATCAATTCAATGGCATCAATACAAACCACAGGCATTTCAAAAAAGTCGCCTGTGGTTTGATCTTCTACAATGTAATTCTTTTTGTCTTTTCGAATAGCGAGTGGAACCAACAACAGTCTTGAATCAAGTGTAAGGCTCATTTTAACACCCTTTTAGTTTGGGATTTTCTAATAAAGAAGGATGCTAGCATATAAGCTAACATCCCACCAATTATTCCTTTAATCCTATCCAAGGACACCACCAGCAAGTTGTCTTAATTTTTTTTAATTTACGAATTTTCATACCTTTACCTCCTTATAATTTTCCCACTTAGTCCATGGATAATCTCTATGAAATTTGACCCATACATGGAAAACCTTTTTAAACTCTTCCACTAACGAAGGATCAAATTGGGAACCAGCACCATCTAAAATACGTCTATATGCCTCATCAACAGATAAGGCTGCTCGATAGGAGCGCGATGATGTCATAGCATCAAAGGCATCAGCAATCGCTGTAACTCTAGCAAGTAAAGGAATATTTTCACCTTTCAGTTGATCCGGATATCCTTTTCCGTCCCACCGTTCATGATGAGAACGAATAACGCTAATACCTTCCTTTATTTCCTGTACATCCTTTACTGCTTCTTCACCAACTACTGGATGTGATTTAATAATTTCAAATTCTTCCGTTGTGAGCTTACCAGGTTTCATTAATATTGAATCAGGGATATGAACCTTCCCAATATCATGTAATAAACAAGCATGATAAAATGACTTTTGTTCCTCTTTTGAGAATCTACCGATTTCTTGTACCAATAATAAAGCATACTTCGCCACTCGTTCACTATGGCCTCTTGTATAAGGGTCTTTTAGTTCAAGTGTAGCAATGACTCCTTTTACAATACCCTCTAACTGTTTATCATAAGACAAACTTAATGCTCCAACATAGCCTAAAAAACGAGTTAAGATGAAAAATGACATAATTGATACAACTATAATTAAAATGATCGGCATAATAACATAAGATGTTTGCAAAACAATTCCAGTAATGAGATATTTTATAATTTCTCCTAAAGTAACTATCCAAAAATATTTTTTATCCAAGAATAGTGGCAATGATAATATTAAAAATATTTCTACCATATTCCCGCTAGTATATGGTTCTTCACTCCCAAAATAAGTAAAAATATCAACAATGAAAACTGTTATTAAATAGCTAATAAAAAACACATATTTTATCAATGCATGCCTATTTAACCTATTTAAATTATAGGTCACTGGTATTAATATCATCAATACAATATAGTTCAAATACCAATAATTGCTAGGTAATCCTATTTTTCTATCAGTTATAAGTCCTGGTGCTACGAAATAGTAAAAGCAATCATATCCAAGCATAATAATATAGAAAAATAGTAAAAACCATTTAATAGTTCGCTTCTCTTCAAGAAGTATCATATAGACCTCCAGGTGCCTAATATCGATTAAAAATTAACCGACATTTTTCATAAAATAAGTAATTTTTTTACAAAATCTATTAAATATCCTTGTTCTTCTACATTATATCTCATACAGAAACCCCACGAAACACTTTATTATCTGGAATTTTGTATAAATATTAAACTAGCTACCACTAACATTTTTCTGTAAAACCGGTAGAATTACATGAATCCTTGTACCTTTTCCAATTTCACTTTCAATTTCTAGCTTTCCATTATGATCTTTAATAATTTGACTTGTTACCATCAAGCCAAGGCCTGTTCCTTCTTTTTTAGTAGTGAAAAATGGTTCACCTACATTTAGAATGTGTTCCTCAGCAATTCCGCAACCTTCATCCTTAATCGAAATACTCATTTGTTTCTCTTCATTTATATATACATGAACTTTTATTTTCCCTCCATCTTGCATCGACTCAATAGCATTTTTGATTAAATTAAGAAACACTTGCTTTAACTGTTTACTATCACACTCAAGTGGTGGTAATGGTCCTGCTAAAGTGGTTTCAATCATTATTCCCTGACCTTCAGCCATTTGCTGAGTAATGGATAGGGTATATGCAATAATTTCTTCAATACTAGCTTTTTCAAATAGGATTGCCTTTGGTTTTCCAATATACATCAAATCATCTACTATAGAATTAATTCGGTCAATTTCCTGAATCATAATAGGATAATAATCATTTGTATTCAGATATCGTTCTTGTTGTAATTGGGTAAAACCTTTTAGTGATGCCAAAGGATTCCGGATTTCATGACCAATCGCTGTAGCCATTTGTCCTATAATAGCTAACTTCTCTTTTTTTCGGAGTTCGTCATTGACACGCATTAAAGAGCTTATATAAGAGTAAAAACGCGTTAATATTATATATGCAATTAGTGATAAGATTAAATAAGTTAAAGCTGGAACTAATGCAAAAGTATCCTGTAAAATTAATCCAAATAATAGATCCTTACTAACTAGCCCGATTGAAACCATCCAAAAATATTTTTTATTTACAAAAATCGGAGAAAATAAAATAAATAAAACCTCGACAATGTTCCCTGATGTAAAGTGTTTATCCGTCCCTAAATACCTAATTAAATTATCAATTAAATCAATAAATAGGTAGCTAATCAGGTAAATATACTTAACGATGTAAACATTTTTCTTTTTAGTAAAATAAATGGATACTGTTAAAACTAAGAGAAAAACAATATAGTATGATATACCAAATCCATCCCTAGAAAAATCAATTTCCCCTCGTGAAATGAAAGGCATAATATAATAATAGAAAATCTCCCAAGAAAAAAAGATAATATTGAACAACCACAAAAATAACTTTATCGCTTTTTTCTCTTCATATATTAATTTCGGACTTTTACTACTTTCCTTCATATCGTCTAACTCCCTTGACTTTCTTATTACACAAAATACTCTGAAAAAATATACGATCACTTTACCTACTATATTACCATTTCCCTCCGAAAAAATGACATAAAATATGAAAAAACTACTCAATTCGACGCAATTCGATAAATCTCACAAAAAAAAACAGAAAGGACTCACCGTGTAAGTCCCTTCTGTAAACTAACCTATCATTTCATTCAATCGATTCACTAACTAACCTTTTTCACCTGATTACTATGACTATTCAATGTTGAATGTTTACGTCCATAGCCAAAATAAACAACCAATCCGATCAAGAGCCAAACAGCAAAACTAATCCACGATACTGCTGGTAGCTGTAAGGCTAAATATCCACAAAATAAGAAGGCTAGAATTGGGATATATGGCACAAACGGAACCCGGAAACCTGTTGTTGGTGCTTGCTTATTCTTGCGAAGGTATAAAATCCCGATTGCTACAGTCATAAACGCAAATAGTGTTCCGATATTTACTAGTTCTGCAAGTCTTCCTAATGGTACTAACCCGGCAAAGATCGAAACTAGTAAACAAGTAATCCATGAATTGACCACAGGTGTTTGCTTCTTCTTATCAACTTTTGAAAATACCTTTGGCAGCAAACCATCACGGCTAATCGCATAAAATAAACGTGTTTGTCCATATAACATCACAAGTAGAACCGTGGTAATACCGGCAATTGCACCTAATGAAATGAAGCCTGCCACCCAATCCTGATGGATATAATTAAGCGCGAAGGCAACTGGGTTCTTCACATTTAGCTGTTGGTAAGGAACTATTCCCGTTAAGATTCCTGAAACAATAATATATAAGATCGTACAAACTAATAATGAAGCAATAATCCCGATTGGCATGTTTTTCTGCGGATTTTTCACCTCTTCTGCTGCAGTGGATACAGCATCAAAACCGATATAGGCAAAGAATACGGTTGCTGCACCAGTTGTAACTCCCGAGAAGCCAAATGGCATAAATGGTGTCCAATTAGTTGGTTCCACATACCATACTCCGACCCCGATAAATAATAGAACAACAGCTAACTTAATAATAACCATTATAGTGTTAAAGCGAGCTGATTTTTTTACCCCTTGAGTCAATAGTAACGTAATAATCAATACAATCAAGATCGCCGGAACATCAATAAATGTCCCTTTTGCCGGATCATAGGCACTTGTTAAAGCTGTTGGAAAATGAATCCCAAACCCTGCTAGCAATCCTTGGAAATAGCCTGACCAGCCGCTTGCTACTGCCGATGACGCTAGTCCGTATTCCAGAATCAAATCCCATCCTAATATCCAGGCAATTAGTTCACCGAAGGTTGCATAACTATACGTATAAGCACTTCCCGATACTGGAACGGTAGAAGCGAATTCAGCATAACAAAGTGCTGCAAACACACAAGCTAATCCAGATAATACAAAGGATAGTATAAGTGCAGGTCCAGCGTGTTCCGCGGCGGCCACTCCTGTCAGAACAAAAATCCCTGTTCCAATGATCGCTCCTATACCCAGCATTGATAAGTCAAAGGCACCTAGCTCTTTTTTTAGGGTCACATCTTTTTGCCCTGCTGCTTTAATTAATTCTGGAATTGATTTTTTTCTAAATAAATCCATAATAATAACCCCCTTGGGTTTAATTTCTAAATGTTCTGAAAAAAATGATTATAAAAACCTATATCGAAATAATATAATTATTTGATATAAAAATCAATATATTTTTTAAAAATATAGTAATTTCAAAAAACTCCCATAATTAGCAGTTCAAACTAACTACATATTTACTCGTACATTAATTTAAAATTATTTCAAGAAAATAATTTCGATATTCGAAATTATAGATTTACGAAAAAAAAGACTAACCACTCCAGTTCGGTGGTTAGCCTTTATTAAACTAGCACAAATTCCGCTTTTTGTTCAGCTGGCAAAACTAGCGTGACCTCTGTCCCTAATCCCGGTTCACTATGATAAGTTACCGTCCCATTCATAGTTTCAATTATTCGTAAGGAGACAGATGTCCCAAGTCCGGTACCTTTATCTTTTGTTGTGTAAAATAAAGTACCAATCCTGGACAATTGTTCATTAGTCATTCCTTTGCCGGTATCAATAATTAAGATCCTAGCCTTATGATCCGTGTACTTCGAATGAATTGTAACTTTTCCACTTTCGGGAGTGGCTTCAATAGCATTTTTGATCAGATTAATAAGCGCCTGTTTGAACTGATTTCGATCGGTCACAAGTGAGACCCTCGACGAATCCAACTTTTTATCAAGTAGCACTCCCTGCCTGACTGCGAGTGGGTCTAGTAACAGCACAACGTCTGTTAATATCTCGTTTAAATCAATTTTATCTATTTTTTCAAATTTTGGCTTCGCAAAATTTAAGTAATCATTAATGATAGACTCCGCACGACCTAATTCACTTAATACTAAAGAAAGGTATTGGTGATTCTTGCTGCATTCTTCTTGTTGCATGATTTGGAGAAAGCCTTTCACAACCGTTAAGGGATTTCTAATCTCATGAGCGATAGAGGCAGCGAGTTCACCAAGCGTATTAAGTTTTTCTGACCGCTGAATTTCTAACCTCATTTTATCCCTTACAATTATTCCCTCTATCAGTTTAGCACCTAAGGCGATAGCTAACGTGTCTATTAAACCAACCAACAGTAGGTCAGGAATATGAAAAACCAATTTAAAAATATTTCCCTCAAAATAGTAAAAAGCAGTGAAAGAAAAATAACAAATAAGTAACGAGCAGGCGCCAAGTAAGGTTGCAATGACGACCCTTTGGTTTGGTGTTTTATTAAAAAAGCTTTTTTTAATGAAAAGGGAGACGACAGCAGTCAATAATGTATTAATTACCCCAAAAACAGCTGTGTCACCACCAAAAAAGAATCGGGCAATTAGAAGGGTAGTTAACACTAGCCCGCCTTCTACTAATCCTCCATAAAGAAATGCTAAGATAAGTGGGACATAGCGAAGATCCCAATTAAAACCATAATTTGAATAGGAAAATATCATACAGGCAAGTGCAGCTATACTTAATGAAATGCCACCTAAAAAACGTGGCTTCGCTTTGTGCTTACCATCAATTAAAATACTATATAGTATGACAGGTGCTAATGTAATTAATACATTCAAAAGAAGTTTTTCTGCCAACAAGATAATTCCCCCAAAGTGAACATTATATGATTATCTATACGACAAATTCTTCTATTTCCCTTCAAATTCCATTGTTATTTGTTAATCTTTTATCATTGGTTTATTTATCTGTTTATCATTTAAAAATTGTAAATCAAATGACATTTTAATAAAAAATTGACAAAAGAAACAAAGTCATGTAGTATTAATATTTGTGCTTCACTATTAAAGTAACTTGGAATAATTGAGATAACGCAATGTAAGAATTTTTTTCTGGCATTCTGCTTATGTTTTAAAATAAAAACTTATTCACACTGGATCGGCTTCGGAGCCGTTAGGATGTAAGAGAGGTAGGGCTTACGTCGTTTAGGTAGTAAACCATCAGGTGGAAGAATAACCGCGGCAAACTTGTTTTTATAAACAATTACATTTCATAAATTTTTACCTTGCGATGGCTGACAAGATACAGTTACGTGCCTGTTTCGCGAATTCCGCTAGACACAATTGACTTGACAGTATTCAAAAGATATTTATCTTTAAATATGACAACCATTCACAAGTTACTATATGGATTCTTTCATTGAATCAAATGTTAAGAAGGCAGAGGGAAATCCCTCTGCCTTCGTCCAATTTAAAAGAAAAGTGCTCGGCCCATAGTTTTTGACCATTTCTTAAATCTGTATCAATACAAAGAATGGCCTGGAATAAGCACCAGGCCATTCTTTATTTTTCTATCACAATTGCTTGCTTACCCATTTGTTCCCACGCTTTGGTAAAATTCTCTCGATCCAATTTTTTATTTTTTGTACCATATGGATCATTAATATAAATATAGTTGGCGTCATAGCCGGTAATCACAACACTATGTTCACTAAAGGTGATGTCAATCTGCCCTTGCGGTGTATCCCATGTTTCAAAAGCGGAGACAGGCGCAAATGTGGTCGTTGTAATAATCCAAACAGGTAGCCCTTGACCAACCTTTTCTAAAACTTCAGAAAAGGAGCGATTCGTTAAATTAACGGCTTTATCACCAACGTATTTTTGCGCTAATTCAAGTACAGGTTCGTTATAAACACCAAGACCTGGCCCGTTCACCATGTCCCCGACAAACCCAGTATGGGGATTCCCTTTTTGACCGTTATTATACGTTAACGGGACCGTTTTAATATTATTTGCTAACTCGTTCTTTGTGACCTCAACTCCATGAAAATTTAGCATCATTGCTAGACTCGTTACCTCACAGCCATTATATAGCTTGGGCTGATCCATCTGATTGAGTAGGGGTACATCTAATTGAATGCTATCCGGTATTTTCGGTGCACTAGGAGCTTCTTTTGACTCGAGTAAAATATCACGTGTTTTTACCTTAGCTGAATCTATTACTTGATCCAATGACTGGTGATTAGAGATTACTCCAGCAAATGCCTTTGCACTAAAAATGGTTAGTAATAAAATAATAATCGTTAGGATAAGTTTCTTCATATTTGATAGGATCATTCCTTACTATATACTTTGTTCATTACTTTAATAAGACTAACTAAACATATCAAATAATTGCATTAGAATAAAGGTAAGATCTTTCCAAATGACAGGTTAACTGCTTTTCCTTAATTTATCCTTAAGAAAAACCCCCTTTAAGATTCACACTCAAAGGGGATTTTTCAGTCTTATCTTATGTTGATTTATTTTCCGAACCACCTGATTAATTACCTCTGAAAATACTAACCCGAAAGCAATAGACCCAGCGAGCATCAGAACTTTGGCAGCTAATGCGATGGCAGAATTGTAATCATTTTCAACAAAGTTCCGCATCGCATCATAAGCGAGTCCCCCTGGTACAAGCGGAATAATTCCGGCTACACTAAAGATGATTACAGGCGTTTTGTAAAATTTAGCCAATTCCTGACTGAGTACGGCAATGAAAATCGTCGCGGCCAATGTTGCCACAATCGGATTATCTAAATAGTCTTCAAGTAGATAATAAATTAACCAGCCACCCATGCCGATCAATCCGCATTTGACTAAAGATTCTTTCGGTGCATTAAATATGATCCCAAAGGCCCCTGTTGCAAAGAAGCTTGTTATTAATTGTGACAGAATTGTCATATCCTATTTACCTCCACCATCACAAAAATGATAATACCACAGCAATACCAGCGCCGATGGCAAACGCCGTCAGAAACGCTTCTGCTCCTTTTGACAGTCCCGAGACTAAATGTCCAGCCATTAAATCTCTGATCGCATTTGTCACTAAGAGGCCCGGAACTAGCGTCATAACGGAACCAATAATAATCTTATCTAATTGATGGCCCACACCCATTTGCACAAATACCAAGGATAGTAATCCGATCACAAATGAGGCCAAAAACTCCGAAAAAAACTTAATCGGGACAAAACGATGAAAGTGGACAAAGCCATAATAGCCTGCCCCGCCAGAAATAACGGCTGGGATAAAATCATTCCACTCGCCATTAAACATAATCATAAAACAGCCGCTAGCAAGAGCTGCCGCAGCCACCTGAATCCGCAAAGGGAATGTGACATTGAGGGCATCGATTTCCTTTAATTGCGTTAATGCTTGCTCCATACTGACTTCTCCACTGCTTATCCTTCGCGAAACGCTATTGACCATGGCGACCTTCTTCAAGTCTGTTGACCGTTCCGAGATTCTAATCAGCTTCGTTTTCGTCGGTTCTGTCCCTTCGGCCGAGAAAATAATGCCAGTAGGGGTGACATAGCTATGTGTTTTTTCTATTCCATAAGATGCAGCAATCCGCATCATTGTATCTTCCACTCGGTACGTTTCCCCGCCGCTTTGAAGCATAATTTTGCCTGCAAGTAAGCATACTTCCATAATATCGTAAGTTTGTTCTACTTCATGTTCCATCTATTTCCCACCAGTTTATTTTTACATATGTAACATAGTTTAAATCATAACCAGGCTGATAAGCAATTGTTTCTCAAAATGATAATCGCGTTTGTCCATCCGATTATGGATGCCGGCACTTAAAACTCGCCCTCACCTGTTTTTTAATAAAATCTTTTAAGGAAAAAAGTTTCAAAGCTATGAGTATTTCGGTACAATAATAATATATGAAAAATTTTTTCTCGTTAAGTCATATTAGAAGAATTTTTTTTTACTCCCTGTAACAGGACTTCGAGAATGAACTCATGAAGAAGGAGATAAACAAAATGGTGAAACAATCCTACTACCTTGGCGTTGACATCGGTACCACTAGTACAAAATCAGTTCTTTTTGGAGAAAATGGAACCGTCATCAGCATGCATCATGTTGAATATCCATTATTTAGCCCTGCCCCTTCCATTGCTGAGCAGGATCCCGATGAAATATTCCGCGCCGTCATCGAAACCATGAAAGTGGCGATTCAAAAGGGTGAAATTGATTCAAAAAATCTTAAACTTGTTTCATTTAGCTCTGCTATGCACAGTGTCATTGCTATGAGCGAAAGTGATAAACCGCTTACTCGCTGCATCACTTGGGCTGACAGCCGTGCAACTACTTGGGCAGAGACTATAAAAAATGAATTGAACGGTCTCGCCATCTATCGAAGAACAGGGACACCGATTCATCCCATGTCACCACTCGCTAAAATTACTTGGCTTCGCCATGATGAACCCGAACTTTTTGAGAAAACGAGTAAATTCATCGGCATCAAGGAATACATTTTCTTTAAACTATTTGGCAGATATGTTGTTGATTATTCGATTGCTTCAGCAACAGGTCTCTTTAATTTAGAGGATTTAGCTTGGGACTTAGAGGCTCTAAATGTCGCTGGAATCACATGTGACATGCTGGCCGAACCAGTACCAACCACCTATTATTTAACCGACTTAAAGGAGGAATATGCCTCCATACTTGGGTTACTAGCCGAAACTCCCTTTGTTGTCGGTGCTAGTGATGGCGTACTCTCTAATCTTGGTGTAAATGCGATTGACCCTGGGGTTGTTGCCGTCACGATTGGGACAAGCGGTGCCATCAGGACTGTTACAGATCATCCTGTCACCGATCCAAAGGGGAGAATTTTTTGCTACGCCTTAACAGATAAACACTGGGTTGTTGGTGGGCCTGTGAATAATGGTGGGATGACCTTCCGCTGGGTACGCGATGAACTGGCCTCATCCGAGGTTGAAACGGCAAAACGACTTGGTATCGACCCTTATGAAGTATTGACGAAAATTGCTTCTAGGGTGGCACCAGGGGCTGACGGCCTCATCTTCCATCCATACTTAGCCGGTGAACGTGCACCACTTTGGAATGCTAATGCCAGAGGATCATTCTTTGGTCTTGGGCTCCATCATAAGCGCGAGCATATGATTCGTGCCGTTCTTGAAGGTGTTATCTTAAACCTTTATTCCGTTTTACTGGCCCTACAAGAAATGATTGGGGTCCCAACGAAAATTCAAGCGACCGGCGGCTTTGCCAGATCTGAATTATGGCGGCAAATGATGGCGGATATATTTAATCAAGAGGTGGTTGTGCCCGAAAGTTTTGAAAGCTCGTGCTTAGGGGCCATTGTGCTTGGTATGTATGCTTTAGGGGAAATTGAGGATTTCTCGATTATGTCAACATTGGTTGGTTCAACCCATGCCCATCAACCAATTGAAAAGAATGTTGAAATTTATGAAGAAATTACGCCTATTTATATCCGTGTCTCTCGTTTATTGGAACAAGAATACGGAGCAATTACCAGCTTTCAGCAAAAATGGGTGAAATAAAAAGAAAAGCGTAAGGCGCATTCTTATCTTTAAAATAAAAAACAAGCATTCGGCATATTGCTCGAATGCTTGTTTTTCTGTATTATTTACTCTCTACGGCGTGTCCGCCAAATTCGTTTCTTAATGCGGCAACTACTTTTCCAGTGAAAGTATCATCTTCAAGGGAACGATATCGCATCATCAATGCCAATGTCGTCACTGGAATCGCTGCTTGGAGTTCAAGTGCCGTTTCTACCGTCCATTTTCCTTCACCAGACGAATGCATAACCCCTTTAATGGAATCAAGCTTCGCATCCTTTGAAAAGGCATTTTCCGTTAGTTCCATTAACCATGAGCGGATCACGGAGCCGTTATTCCAGACACGTGCCACTTTTTCATAGTCATAGTCAAACTCACTTTTCTCTAACACTTCAAACCCTTCTGCAATAGCTTGCATCATGCCATATTCGACGCCATTGTGAATCATCTTCAAGAAATGACCACTTCCGCTCTTACCTGCGTATAGATAGCCATTTTCCACACTAATATCTCGGAAAACAGGCTCAATATATTCAAAAATTTCTTTTTCCCCGCCGATCATCATGCAGGCACCTTCTCTAGCTCCAGCCATACCACCGCTAGTCCCTGCATCAAAGAAATGAATCCCATTTTCCGCTAGTTCTTTCCCTCTCCGAATCGAATCTTTATAATGTGAGTTTCCTCCATCAATGACAATATCGCCAGCCTCTAGTAACCCTTTAAGTTCGTCTATGACTTGTTCAGTTATATTCCCAGCGGGAACCATCATCCAGACCACTCGTGGGCTGGAAAGTTTGTTTACAAGTTCGGAAATAGAATGTGCTCCAATTGCCCCATCCTGACTTATTTTTTCAACTGCTTCTTTATTAACATCAAATGCAACCACTTGATGTTTTTGATCCATTAAATTAAGGGATAAATTATAACCCATTTTTCCTAAGCCAATTAAACCAATCTGCATGCAAATACGCCTCCGAAATAATATTTCATTATATTTCTATTATACGAAAATTTTTTTCTTAAATCAAACACTGAATAAAAAATATTTTTTCACTTCGCCTTTCATGGTATACTAAATGTAAGAGTTTACATAGAGAGGACACTATTCAAATGGCGCAAAATTGTTTAGGAAAAATACGATCCTATTACGCAAGACTGAGTGAAAAAGAAAAAAAGGTCGCCGACTATATCATGAACAATCCTGAAAAAATTATTCATAGCACTATCAATGAAATAGCGGAAGATCTTAAAATAGCGGACGCTACTGTTTTTCGCTTCTGTAAACGGATCGGCTTCAAGGGTTATCAAGCGATGAAAATTGCCTTGGCTTCTGAAATAATCGAACCCATTCAGCAAATCCATGAAGAGATAAGCGAAAATGATAATGAAAAAACAGTGACAGAGAAAATATTTAAATCCAATATTAGAACACTGGAGAACACACTACAAATTCTTGATGGCGCTTCGATGCAAACAGCAGTCGAGCTACTCATGCACGCAAACCGGGTAGAGTTTTATGGAACAGGCGGATCCAGTGTTGTGGCCATGGATGCTTTTCATAAATTTGTGCGTACCGGAATTAAAGCGTTCGCATTTATCGATTCTCATTTTCAGCTCATGTCGGCATCGCAACTCGGGTCTCAAGATATCGCAGTGGTCATCTCCCATTCTGGGACAAATAAAGACACTCTTAATATCTTAAAAACTGCTAAGAAAAATGGAGCGAAAACTATTGGCATTACCGGCTATCCTAAATCTCCACTTTGTCAGTTAGCAGACGTGGCTCTCTATACAAGTTCAGAAGAGACCGAATATCGCTCAGAAGCACTATCATCAAGAATAGCCCAATTGAGCTTAATCGATGCTCTTTATGTCAATATCATGATGTTAAACAATGAAAAGGCAAAGCATTCACTTGAAAAGGTACGAGAGGCGATTGCAGAAACACGAATGTAAAAAATCTTCACCATCATTACACAAATGATACAGAAAAATGAGGATGGCGATGGCCATCCTCATTTTCTATTAAATATAGCTGTTATAAGCTACCATCATTCCATTTAAATGAACACGTTTAAGATCAGTGCACCAGCGAATGCCATGAACGATAAGATTGTTTCCAGAACCGTCCATGTTTTAAAGGTTTCTTGAATCGAGAGTCCCAAATATTCTTTCACCATCCAGAAACCGGCATCATTGACGTGTGAGAACATTAATGAACCTGCCCCAGTTGCAATGACTAGCAATTCAAGATTCACTCCAGCCATATTGGCAACGATTGGCGCCACAATTCCTGCAGCCGTTGTTAATGCTACTGTTGCTGACCCTGTCGCCACCCGGATTAAGCCAGCAATTAAGAAAGCCAATACAAGTGGGGAAAGTGAAAGATTTTCAGACATATTGGCAATCGTGTTGCCCACACCACTATCAATGAGAATTTGTTTAAATCCTCCTCCTGCTCCAATGATTAACACAATCGAACCAACCGGTAAAATACATTCTTCTGTAAATTTCTTAATCGTATCCTTATTCATCCCTTGACGGAAACCAAGGAAGAAGAAGGCAAAGAAACAAGAAATTAATAAAGCGACAATCGGGCTACCTAAGAACAATAGAAATTTCTCAAATCCTTTTGAAACTGACATATATGGTGCCGCTGTTCCTAATACCATTAAAATAACAGGCATCAAAATACTTAAGAAAGAAATACCAACGCCTGGCACTGATTTCTTGCCAGAAATATCTTCAACTTTTACCAATTCTGGCTCCCCAGTTGGAACAACGCGTTTATTTATCCATTTTGCAAACAATGGTCCACCAATGATTCCTGCTGGAATAGCAATGATTAAGGAATAAAGTAGAACCTTACCTAAGTTCGCACCATAAATTCCAATCGCTGCGATCGCGCCTGGATGTGGTGGAACAAGACCGTGAACGATTGACAACCCTGCGACAGCAGGTAAAGCAATCAATAAAATGTTCTGTTTCGTTGCCTTTTGGACAGAAATCACTAATGGTAATAAGATTAGGATCCCGACTTCAAAGAAAACAGGAATTCCGATAACAAAGCCAGAGAAAAACATCGCCCAAGGCAATTTCTTTTCCCCAAACACTTTTACGAAGAAATTAGCAATTTGCAGGCCTGCACCTGACTCAGATAACATCTTACCTAAGATGGTTCCTAACGCCAAAATGCCGACTAAGTGGCCAAGAACCCCGCCAACCCCAGTTTCATAAGCACTGACAATTTTATCTAAATCCATTCCGGACATAATTGCTAAGAACAATCCTGCTACCGTTAAGCTAATAAACGCATGCCACTTAAACAATGAAACTCCTAGAATTACAATAACAATAGCGAGAAGTGTGATGATTAATAAATAGGCATCCATAGAACTGCCACCCTTCTAAAAATAGTAAACGTTTTCGAAAATTTCGATGAAAGCACTTTCAATTGACCTAATTATACGAAAAAAAAATTCTTATTTCAATAAGTTTAATTAAAAAAAATTTATTTTTTGTACCATCGATCTATTTCATAGCTTTACAGAATAAAGAATCAAAACAACTGAATCAAAAAAAATGATAATATTCACCTTATTTATAGGGAAAATTACTTTAAACTACGGTGATAGTTCGTTATGATAATATTTAGGAAATCGAAATAAATACAGAAAGAAGTGTTTAAACCATGAATCAACAGGCACGTGTAATGCGGAATGTATGGATTATGTGGTTTGCCAACTTCTTTGTCGCTGGCAGCATGACAATGGTTATGCCCTTTATTTCATTGTATATTGAGACGTTCGGCCATTTTTCCGAAAAGTACGTCCAGCATTGGTCAGGAATCACGTTCGCAGTAACCTTTGTCTCCGCCTTTGCCTTTTCACCCATTTGGGGAAAGATCGGCGACCGCTACGGTAGAAAAAAAATCCTGATTATTTGTGGATTTGGAATGGGTTTATCGATTTTTCTGATGGGCCATGTTCATTCAGTCTGGCAGTTATTACTACTGCGCTTTCTTATGGGCTTTTTCTCAGGGTTTATTCCGATGTCACAAGCCTTCATCTCGACACAAACTCCCAAGGAGATTGCAGGCCGTGTACTTGGTACCTTGCAAACGGGCAGCATTACAGGCTCGTTATTAGGGCCGATGCTTGGCGGACTGCTCGCCGATTCTCTTGGCTATGCAACTACATTTAAATGGACATCCATTTCCATCTTGGTCTCTGCCCTGCTGGTCTTTGCGACAAAAGAATTCCTTATCGAAGAAAAGAAAGGCAGCAAAACACATTATTCGAGTAAAGAAGTTATCACACATATTTTGCGTAACCCTGTGCTATTGACGGTCCTACTCATTTCCGCTCTTGTTCAAATTGCCCATTTTAGTATTCAACCGATTCTATCCTTATTTGTTAGTGACCTACACGGGCCCGCTAATATCGCTTTTTATTCTGGGATTGCCTTCTCTGCAGCTGGTCTGGGCAACTTACTGATGTCGAGAACATGGGGGAAAATAGCCGATAAATACGGCTATACGAAAATTCTGGTTATCCTGCTATTTTTAGCTGGAATTGTTTATCTACCCGGGGCAATTGTCACGAATCTTTGGCAGCTCGTTATTATCCGCTTTGCTCTCGGGATCACAATTGGAGGGATTATTCCCGTTCGAATTGCTTATATTCGTCAAGAAGCCCCCATTGCCATGCAAGGAGAGGTGCTTGGCTACAATACCAGTTTACGATTCTTTGGCAATATCATTGGCCCAATGTTAGGAGGGTTCATCTCTGGTTATTTAGGTTTCTCGGCCGTTTTCATTAGTACGAGTGCCTTATTAATCCTGAGTGGAATCATTTTGTTAGGTTCAATTCATCGCCACCCAAAACTATCTAAACATTTAGCCTGACAGCATCAGCCAATCTGATGCTGTTTTTTTTGAATCGGAACGTCACGTTTGGAACGATCTCGAGTACATTGATTGATCCGTTTTTTTATTTATCAAAAAAACACTGTTAAGCTCATCCTTAACAGTGTATATCATTTATTTCGTTATTCTGTTGTATTGGTTCGTAAAGTCTGTTTCCTGATAATAGCTATTTTTAACTAATACATTCGGTCCTAAGCAGGAAACGGCTGGACAATGACAGCTTAATTCCTTTGCCAGAGCAGATGATTGCCATTCCTCATAGGCAGATAAAAGATTGGTTGTCTTGATATTTCCTAATGGTGGAGTATCACCAAAATCCGTTACGATAATATCACCGTTAAATATATTTACATTGAGTCGGGATCGGCCATCTGGATCATTTCTCACGGTAACATTTTTACTTTGATATAATCTCTTTAATAGATCTAAATCTTCTTGTTTACTGCTGCAGGCATAAAACGGCAGGGTCCCAAACAGCATCCAAACCTTTTCATCCCGAACATCGAGCAAGTGGTGAATCGCTTCTCTTATCTCATTTAATGATAAGGTCTCCAGATTACTAGCAAAGTCACTCGGGTACATCGGATGTACTTCATGGCGCTGACATAGCATTTCATCCACAATTTGACGATGGATTTTTTCTAGATGCGGCAGTGTACGCTTGTTTAACATGGTTTCGGCTGATACCATAACCCCCGCCTTTACAAGTTCACGGCTGTTTTCTATTATTCTTTTAAAATATTTCTCTCGCTGTTGATAATCGGGCTTTTTATCCATCCTCGCAAAGCCACCCTCCACGAAGTCATCTACCGTTCCCCAATTATGTGATATATGTAAAACATCTAAATATGGCATGATTAGCTCATAGCGAGCTAGATCTAAAGTTAAATTGGAATTGATTTGTGTCCGAACACCACGCTCATGGGCATATTTTAAAATAGGCATCACATAATTTTTCACAGAGGATAGTGAAAGCATTGGTTCTCCGCCCGTGATGCTAAGCGAACGAAGGGTTGGGATTTTTTCCAGTCTTTGTACTAATAATTCAAGAGGAAGTCCGACCGGATCTTTTGTTTGCAGGGTATATCCAACAGCACAATGCTCACAGCGCATATTACATAAAGTTGTCGTAGTGAACTCAATATTGGTAAGTTGTGGCTTTCCATATTCCTCTATGTCTAAATAAGCTTCCCACGGATCAAATAATGGGCTGATCTTTCTTGTTTTTAACATTTTTAACTCCTTATTAAATCAGTCTTCAAGATAACCTTATCATTATAGCCGATATAGGGATAAAGGTGTTATTTTACGGTTATCAAAGTCTATGTTGATAAAAAAAACTTTATTCAATAGATGGGTGCTTTTATCATATGATCCTCACAAGCGGTAAAGTTGTCCTCTTTATACATAACTCACCATTTTCTGTTTAAACTAAGCTAATAGAAAAACGATTGTCAGAATGGTGGTTAACTAACTATGGAAATGCAGCCATTAGCTGAGGTAGAGAAACTCGCCTTAAAAAAAATGAAAATATATCATCAGAGTGTCCTTCGTTATATTTTACGAGCAATGCTTGCTAGTATGTTTATTGGTTTTGGAGTCATCGTTGCCTTTAAAACAGGAAGCTTCTTCTATGTAGAAAACTCGCCATTCGCCTATCCAATGGCGGCATTAACGTTTGGTGCAGCCATCATTTTAATTGCCTATGGCGGTGGAGACTTATTCACTGGAAATACGTTCTATTATACGTATGCGGCTCTTCGAAAAAAAATGGTCTGGCTCGATGTATGTAAGCTCTGGGTTTGCAGTTATATAGGAAATATTCTTGGGGCAGCTGTCTTCGCCTTTATTATTTTTACTACGGCTCTTTTTGCTGATTCGTCTGTTAATGGATTTCTACTCCATGTTGTGGAGGTAAAGATGCAGGTACCAATCACACAGTTATTTTTTCGAGCTATCCTTTGTAATTGGCTTGTTTGTATGGCCTTCTTTCTACCTATGGGTCTAAAAGGGGATGGTCCAAAGATATTTGCAATGATGCTATTTGTTTTTTGTTTCTTTATTTCTGGATATGAACATAGTATCGCTAATATGTGTACCTTTGCGATCGCCTTAGTCTTGCATCATCCTGGTACAATTTCATGGGGCGGCGTTATCCATAACCTTGTTCCCGTGACAATTGGCAACCTGATTGGTGGGTCTGTGTTTATGGGAATGATGTATTATTGGGCTAATAAGCCCTTTTTGGATGACGATAAAGAAAGCTAACGAATTAGTTGCGGTTTTTATTCTTGTTTGTATATCGACAAATTACCGGGGAAATAACAACAAGATTAGCGACATATCGACAACTATTACGAATATTCAGAAAAATTTATACTAAAATAAAAAGGCTGTCATTTGGGCAATTTCCTTACGACAGCCCTTCTTTTTATACGTCCCAAATCTTCAGATATGCTTGTCTCCAGGCCACCCACACGACTGCTAAAAGCAGAATGAAATAACTCATCACTCCATATGGAATAAGCGTAGCGGCAAAGTGGATTCCAGCAAAAATACCAATAAAAAAGAAAGCTAGGATCATCTTCACTCCTCCACTTTGCTGGGCATCCTCGAAGGATTCCGAAAATGGGAGTGTTCCTTTTAAATAGTTAGAACAAATGACAGTGTATAAAATAGCTGTAACGAAGACCACCAAAACATCATCAATGACCTTCACTCCGAAGATACCAATAAAAACCGCACCTAAAATAACATAAACAGGTAAGAAAAGATTGATGATAAACACTTTTAGCGCAGCGCTCGTTAGCGGCGCCAGACTTTCAAGTGGAGTCGTTTTAAAAACCCATGCCCCTTTGTATTTACCTGAGAATTTCAGCATGACCACAGCATTTGGAATCATCATAGTGGAAAAATAGATGGCTAAATACCATTTACTCGCTGCCAAATGTTCAAATGAATTCTGCTGAATTTCGTTAAACATAAAGATAAATGGAAAAACGAGTGATAGACCTAACGAAGGATACACCTTTAAGCGAAACTCTCGTTCGTTACGCATCATATGATCGGCAAAACGAAAAAACACCCGTTCCTCGCGATTACGACTAAGCCTACTGATCAGCCAGGTCTTCCACTTTCGTTCGATTCGTCTACTGGTTCCACTTTCGTTTGACAATTTTTGAAGATTCCGTTCAAAAGTAGGCATCATCCTAACATAGATGAAGATGGCAATAATCGGAATGACCAAGGCTAGCAGGGAAAAAATCACCAGGTACATACTTGTATGCTGTCGTAAGAGTAGCTCAAATGGAGCTCCAAACCAAATCGGAGGCAGGAAAAATTGCCACCAGCTTGGCGAAAAGGTGATATTTAGATCAACAATATTAAAGGCCCTCGCCAATAATTGATAGCCCACTGCAATCGTAATGGACAAGCCAATTTGCACGTAATTTATGATATCCTTCAGTTTTTCCCCATCGAAGAATCGCAAAATAAAGTAGTAAATAATCGCTGTCAAAACGACAATAAATAAATCAACGAGAATCAGCCCAACTAACGCGAGCAGGAAAAATAACAAGCCATTCTTATAGGTTCCCACGATAATGGGAAGAGCCGTTAGTGCTACTGTCAAAAAGAATAAATAGATGCAAATATGAATCGTTTTGGCGACATTTAAGGTCTTTTTATCAACGGGCTTCGTCAAGAGGATTCCTTTATCCCTTACATCAAGCAGGACATTTGAAAAATCAGAAATCATTGAGGTCATGACAAGAAACATGACGACCCCATAAAAGATACTCATTTGGTAAAACAGACTATTTCCCAGCAGTACAAATGGAATAAGTATTATACTAAATAATCCATATATCCCTAAAGATTTAATAAAACCATTTTCTTCTGCTTTCTTCTTTTTCTTGGCCTGCTGTTGATTAAAGATCGTCGGGGTTCTCCGCCCATCCATCGTAAATTTAACCGCTAAGATTTTTCTCATAATGGGATAATTGATCCCGAAACGTTCAAACAGTCCGCGAAATAAATCAAGAAATTTAAGAGATTGAAAGTTTTTCATCACTTAATCCCCTTGAACGATGGACACAAATTCCTCTGCCAGTCCCTTGTATTCATTAAAACCGGTCAGTTGATTAAAGATCTGTTCCAGAGTCCCTTCCTTATTTTGCTCCTTCAATTCATTAAAGCTGCCATCGGCGACAATGCTCCCATCTTTTATGAGGATGATGCGGTTGCTGATTTTTTCAACGACATCCATGATATGTGATGAATAAAAAATCGTTTTCCCTTGGGAGGCCAGTATCGCTAAAATTTCCTTAAAGACCATCACACTATTGGCATCCAAGCCGCTTAATGGCTCATCTAAAAATAATAGATCAGGATTATGTAATAAACTAGAGATAATCAGGACCTTTTGCCGCATCCCTTTTGAGTAGGAGGAGATTCGGGAATGATAGACATTCTCCAACCCAAACACTCTCATTAGCTTCTCAGCCTTTTCATTTACCGTTTCGACATCCATTCCATATAACTCACCGATAAATGTTAAATATTCCTGCGCGGTAAGATTATCATACAGCTCCGCTATTTCCGGAACATAGCCAATTTTTCTTTTATATTCCATGTTCTTCTCGGATACTTTCTCTCCAAAGATTTCCACCTTCCCGTAATAGTCACTTTCAAGCCCGAGCATAATTTTTATAGTCGTACTTTTTCCAGCCCCGTTAGGACCAATATAACCAATAATTTGTCCTCGATAGACTGTTAGATTAATCCCTTTGAGAACTTGTTTGACCCCATAATGCATTTCTAAGTCTTTAATAGCTACAATTACTTCGTCGATGGTCTCCACCTTCTATCATTGTGATAGTTTTATATTAACATATTTTCCTTTTATTTCTATAAAAAGCATAAAGAAAACTCGCTGATTGGCGAGCCCTAAGGCGAAGACAGAGGCGTAGTTGAACTTATGCCTGATTGGAAAGTTATGCTTCCCAATCGGCTAAACAGAAATGGCTGGCACCTAGCCAGCCACTTTTTCACTATTTCCTTATCGTAAAAATTGAAGGTATGCCTTAATCATAAAATAGCTGACTTCATCAGGGAGAAGCTCCTTGAGTGGTTTTAAGCGTTCAGCGCCGGCTTCCACTACTGCCGATTCTAGCAACGGAAGATAGGCAGCTGGGATTAATTCAGAAAACTGAACATCCATTCCCTGCTGCGCGCAAAGGAGTAAATGGTCTTCCACCGTTTTCATCGTCAGCTCTCGCCTTTCTGCAATTTCACGGAGTGTGAGATTGTCCTTATAGAGAGTATACGTCTCTAAATGGGAATCCCGGACCGCCTTTTTAGGGGATTTTTTTACTTCCTCCTCTTCTTGCACCTCATTTTGATAATCAGGATTCGCTTCTAAAAAGGCACGGATCGCTTGAATAAAATCCAACCCATACTTTTGCAGCTTATGCTCCCCGACTCCGCTGACCGTTAAAAACTCCTCATTTGTTTTCGGCAGTTTGGCACACATATCCTTGATGGCAGCATCAGAAAAAATCACAAACGGCGGCACGTTTGCAGCTTCCGCAATTCTTTTCCGGACTGCCCGTAACTCTTCAAAAAGTGGATCATTTTTCGAAACTTGTTTTACTGTAGCAGCTTCTCTGCGGTACACCTGCTGCTTTCCTACCAGGATATCTTTTCCCTTCGTAGATACATAGATCGTCGGAAATTGTCCTTGTTCAATCGCAATTAAATCCTGTGAAATTAAAAACTCTATAAATTCACTTACCTCTTTTGCAGCATAATTTTTCATTATGCCGTAGGTAGGAAGCTTTTCAAAGCCCATATCCGTTACTTTTTTATTTTTTGATCCGGTTAACACTTGGGCGGTTAGATTTTTGCCAAATCGCTGTCCCATCCGAATCACGCAAGACATCACCATTTGCGCTTCCTTTGTCACATCCACACTTGTCCTTGAGTCTAAGCAATTTCCGCATCTTCCGCACTTTTCAGTTTCTGTTTCACCAAAATACCTTAAGATAAATTCTTGCAGACAGTCCTCGGTATGACAGTAATCCGCCATCTGTTGGAGCTTTTCGAGCTCTTGGGTATTCCGGTTTCGATCCGTTGATTGATCAATTAGAAAACGCTGAACTTGCACATCTTGTGGGGAATAAAGAAGGATACATTCACTCGCTAATCCATCCCGTCCTGCACGACCCGCTTCCTGATAATAGCTCTCCATATTTTTCGGCATTTGAAAATGGAGCACATAGCGGATGTTTGACTTATCAATCCCCATCCCGAAGGCAGAGGTAGCCACCATAACAGCGGCTTTGTCTTCTAAAAATCTCTCTTGCTCCCGAGCCCGCTCAGCATCACCCATGCCTGCATGGTACCGGGCAACATTGACATTTCCTTTGCGAAGCCGTTCATAAAGCTGATCAACATTTTTCCTTGTGGCCGCGTAAATAATGCCCGCTTCCTGTTCATTTTTTTTAAGATATTCCAAGAGAAACTTTTGACGGTCTTGGCCTTTTATAACTGAAAAAGATAGATTTTCGCGCTCAAATCCAGTAATTACACTGTTTTCCTGATCAATTTGCAAAGAATGGCATATATCCTCCCGAACCTTTGGGGTGGCGGTAGCTGTTAGCGCCACAACAATTGGTTGCTGCGGCAGGCTGTTCACCATTTGTTTAATATGGCGGTAGCTTGGACGAAAGTCATGACCCCATTGTGAAATACAGTGGGCTTCATCCACTGCGACTAATGGAATATCCATGTCCTTAAGTTCTTCAATAAATTCATAGGATTCCAATCTCTCCGGCGCGATATATAAAAGCTTATATTCCCCGTGCTTTGCTCCATAAATCCGCTTATTCGCTTCGCTAAAGCTGATCGAGCTATTTATAAAGGTGGCTGGGATTCCTACTTGATTGAGGGCATCTACTTGATCCTTCATTAAAGAAATAAGTGGGGAAATAACAATCGTGGTCCCAGGAAGGACGAGGGCAGGAATTTGATAACAAATAGATTTACCTCCACCCGTTGGCATGACACAGATCGTATTGTTACCGGATAATACTGAACGGATGACCTGTTCTTGACCGTTGCGGAAGGAGTTGTAACCAAAATAATTTTCTAGTAATGGGAGGGCTTTTTCAAACAAGATCGTTTCTCCTTTCAATTTGGAATTCTTATTCAGCTGTCTATTGATTCCAAGTCATTCTTGCTTCTATTATACCGCTTGGGCTTGTAATTTTAAAAAAATGTTATAAATCTAAGCAAAAAAACATTGGATTTATTCTCCAATGTTCTTTTGGCAATTAGGACGCTCCAAGAATTGTTCATATCAAAATAGAATTGATTACTTCTTCTTGATGTTCCCCCTTTTTAGGAGGAGGTGCGATTGCCCTTTGCTCGATGTCGCTATGCATTTTGACTTGATAATCGCCCCAGGCTGAAGCAAAAATGAGCTCCTTTTCTTTAAAATAAGGGTTTTCACTCAGTTCCCCTATCTCAAGAACAGGGGCCAGACAGCAATCTACTCTTTGCGCAAACTCGATCCACTCATAAAAGGTTTTACTTTTAAACAAGGCAGTAATTTCCTGATAAACTAGATTGGACTGATTCGTTTGGGTAAACTGAGCCCGGACCCAGTCCTCACGACCGTTTGTCACACAAAAGTTAGCCCAAAACTTCAGCTCTAGTGCCCCTATGCTCATATACCGCCCATCAAGAGTTTCGTATAACGCATAGGAAATGACACTGCCATTCAGTACATTAATCCCGGTTGCCTCTCCCGTTTCCTTTTCGACCATCACATGGTTACCGAGCAATGACACAAGCTGGTCCGTAATAGAGATAGAATGATAGCTTCCCTTTCCCGTCAACATTTTGGAAACTAACCCGGCCAAAATTCGCTCATTTGCTGCGAACCCACCTAAATAATCGGCTATGGTGATCGATGGGTGAACAGGCCTTCCCTGTTGATCTTTAAATTGGGCCAAGACTCCACTTAACGCCATATAATTAAGGTCATGGTTTCCCAGCTTGCTCAAAAGCCCCTTTTGTCCATAGCCGGAAATGGAACAGTAGACCATTTCCGGCTTCACCTTTTTCACAGTCTCATATCCTAACCCTAGCTTTTCCATTACTCCTGGTCGAAAGCTTTCAACCACAACATCGGCATTAGCGATCAATTTTAGTGCCGTTTCTACTCCAGTCTTTTCCTTCAGATTGAGAGTAATACTTTTCTTCTGGCGATTATTTGCAAGAAAGACAAGGCCCATTCCTTGTTGGGATAATACTGTATTTCTCGCAGGATCTCCCTCTGGGGGCTCCACCTTAATGATTTCAGCCCCCAATTCTGCTAACCGTAACGTCGCAAACGGACCGGGAAGATAGTTTGTGAAGTCAATGATTCGAATCCCTGTTAACATAAGCAAAATCCTTCCTTACGAATGACTCGAACCTGGGGCAAAAAGCTCCTCCAGTTGTTTCCTTAGCACAAATTTCTGGATTTTCCCACTAGCATTACGCGGTAAAGCCTCACAGAAAACATATTTACGCGGCCGTTTGTAATTGGCCAGCTGATCGCTATTTTTACAGTAATCGTCCAGCTCTTGTTCGGTTACATTTGGGTCCTTCTTCACTACGAAGGCGGTAACCGTCTCCCCCCAGCGATCGTCAGGCTGACCGACAATGGCGACATCTAACACCCCCGCGTGCGCATGTAACACATCTTCCACCTCGCGCGGATAAATATTTTCCCCACCGCTGATGATCATATCATCGACACGATCATTGACAAAAAGATAGCCTTCGTCATCGAGATAGCCAATATCACCGGAATGGTACCAGCCTTTATACATCGCATTTTCGGTTGCCTCGTCACGGTTGAAATAGCCAATCATCATACATGGACCTTGCACAATAATTTCACCGGTTTCTCCCACCGGTACAATATCGTCGGGATCCGATGGTCCATCCTCTCTCGTCCGAACGACTCGAATATCATGACTTAGCGCAGCTTGCCCAGCCGAGCCTGCTTTTCGCAGCTGATCAAACTCAGATAAGAAGGAAATCGCAGGACCCATTTCGGTCATTCCATATGCTTGAACAAGTGAGACTCCCATCTGGTCATGGAGGGCACGGACAAGCGCAGGCGCCATTGGAGCTGCACCATATAAACCAAGCTTAAGGCTAGAAATATCGTATTGACTTAAATCCTCTTGAAGGAGCATATTCCACATCGTTGGGGCTGCAAATAATTTTGTGATTTTTTCCTGTTCAAATAATTGAAGTATGGTCTTGGGATGGAATTGGTGAAGAATGACATTTCTCGCCCCTACATGCACCCTTGGGATAAAGGCACAGTGAAGCTCTGCACAATGAAACATCGGTGCTGTTACAAGACCTACATCGCTGGCATCCAGTTTGGTTGAAGCAATGCAAAGGACACTTTGGTCTACCATATTTCGATGGCTATGCATAACTCCCTTTGGTCTTCCAGTTGTCCCACTTGTATAGATGAAGGCGTAGATGTCGTTTTCATTCACCACTGCCTGAACAACATCAGGGGAAGATGCAGCCAGTTTCTCTTGATAATAGGAAGCATATTCCGGTTTGTCCTCATCAATAAACCAGAACGACATGCTGTCAAAGCGATCTTCAATCGCTGAAATGACTGATTCTAGAGCTTTTTCAAAAAGAACGACCTTGGGAGAGGCATCGGATAAAATATACGCCACCTCTTCTGGCATAAGGCGAAAATTGATTGGGTTAAAAATAGCGCCAATTTTGGCACAGGCAAACAGAGCCGTTCCCAGCTCTTCCGTATTGAACATGAAGGTAGACACTCGATCACCTTTTTGCACGCCTTCCTTTATCAGAGCATTGGCAAGCCTATTCACTTGTTCATTCCACTCTTTATAGGTGTAGCGGACATTTTTCCTAACATCATAAATGGCTTCTTTGTTCGGGAATCTCTTTACCGTTAAGTCAAAGATTTTTCCAATCGTTGTACCCATTCCATCGCCTCCATTAATTTTTTGAGTAACAGGCAATCAGTGGTTGCTGATTGCCTATGTTTTTCCTTAATCTAAGCGCTCAATAATCGTTGCATTGGCCATACCATGACCTTCACACATCGTTTGTAATCCATATCTTCCGCCAGTGCGTTCTAGCTCATGCATCATCGTCACCATTAACCGGGCACCGCTCCCACCTAATGGATGTCCAAGTGCAATCGCACCACCATTCGGATTTAACTTTACAGGATCCGCACCTGTTTCTTTTAACCAAGCAAGCGGCACTGGTGCAAAGGCTTCGTTCACTTCGAAGACGTCGATATCTTCAATGGAAAGTCCTGATTTTTCTAAAGCTTTTTGAGTAGCAGGAATCGGTCCAGTCAGCATTAAGGTTGGATCTGAGCCTACGACCACACGGGTATGGACACGGAATCGCGGTTTCAAGCCAAGCTCTTCTGCCTTATCACGTGACATGAGTAATAATGCGGCAGCACCGTCACTAATCTGGCTAGCATTTCCGGCATGAATGACCCCATCTTCTTTAAAAGAAGTGCGAAGCCCTGCCAAAGCTTCGAGTGAGGTTCCTTTTCTCGGGCCAGAATCTTCCTTCACAACAGTAGTGGTTCCGTCTGGAAGTGTTACCTCAAGTGGAAAAATTTCTCTAGCAAAATATCCTTCTGCCTGCGCCTTTAACGCCTTTTGGTGACTCTCGAGTGAGAATTGATCCAACTGCTCACGAGTAAAACCATAGTTTTCGGCTATCCGCTCAGCCGACAGCCCTTGATGGATCATTTCGTACTTAGAGTGTAATTTAGGACTGAAAGGTTCTTCCACCCCATTGTAGTTCGTCCCCATCGGAACCCGAGACATACTTTCCACCCCACCGGCAATGACGACATCCATGTCACCAGCAAGGATCGCCTGTGCCGCAAAATGAACGGCCTGTTGACTCGAACCACATTGCCGGTCAATCGTTGTTCCGGGAACTTCAATGGGAAATCCAGCAATTAACGCCGCCACTCGGGCAATATCCCCTGCCTGTTCCCCGGCTTGGGTCACACAACCTAAGATCACATCCTCGACAATCGCAGGATCAATTCCAGCACGGTTGACTAACTCTTTTAGAGTTAACCCGGCCAAGTCATCCGGACGGATATCCTTTAACACGCTATTTCTCCGGCCAACTGGGGTACGAACCCCCTCAACAATCACAACTTCACACATATTTTTCATCCTCACAATCCTAAATTTTTTGCAATAATGGTTTTCATAATTTCATTTGTACCAGCATAAATACTGGAAACCGGAATATCTCGGAAGCGTCTCGCAATCTCGTATTCTTCCATATAGCCATAGCCCCCATGAAGCTGCATACATTCCGTGGCGATGCGCTTGGCGATATCGGTTAATTTCCATTTGGCCATTGAGACCTTTGTCACCACATTTTTCCCTTCAATATGTTCTGCAATTAACTGGTCTAAAAAGGCCCTGCCCATTTCAATGTCCGTTGCCATTTCTACCAGTTTAAACTGAGTATTTTGGAATTGACTGACGGGCTTGCCAAAGGCTTCCCGACTTTTTACATAATCCATCGTCATCTTCAGCATCACTTCCGATGCCGTTTGCGCCCCAATCGCCACAAGGAGTCGTTCCTGTTGGAGTTTCTCCATTAAATACAAGAACCCTTTCCCTTCTTCTCCCAATAAGTTCTCCTTCGGGACACGGCAGTCCTCAAAAATTAATTCGGCTGTATCCTGGGAATGTAAGCCCACTTTGTTCAGCTTTCTGCCCCGCGTGAATCCCTGCGTATCTCGCTCAATCACAAGGAGACTGACCCCCTTATGTTTCGGGACTGCCTGCAAATTTGTCTTTACCGCCACAACAATCAAATCAGATTGAATCCCGTTTGTGATGAAGGTTTTTTGGCCATTTACGATATAATGATCGCCCTCCAGCTTTGCCGTTGTCTTAATGTTAGCCAAGTCGGAACCCGTACCAGGCTCTGTCATCGCAATGGCAGTAATGATATCACCGGTCACACATTTCGGCAGCCAACGCTGCTTTTGCTCCTCGGTGCCGTACGCGGTAATGTAGGGAACGACGATATCATTATGGAGGCCGATCCCAATTAAGCCTGAGCCCACACGTTCTAGCTCTTCATTAATGACAACAGCAAACCCCCAATCTACTTCACTTCCACCGTATTTCTCATCAATATCAGGACAGAGAAAGCCCTGCTCACCCATCTTCTTCCAAAAGGAACGAGGAATCATCCTGTCCTCCTCCCATTGATCATAAAAGGGGTAGGCTTCTTTTTCTAAAAACTTTCGTAGTGACTGACGGAACATTTCATGGTCCTCATTTAAGTAGAGATGCTTCATTTTCAAAAACCTCACTTTCTTTATGCTAACGCTTACATTTTTGAACTTACTTTCCTCATTTTCTGACGCAGTTGATATTTTAATATTTTGCCAGAGGCGTTTCTTGGGAGCTCCTGCTCCATA
Source organism: Neobacillus jeddahensis (assembly GCF_000612625.1). GTDB lineage: Bacteria > Bacillota > Bacilli > Bacillales > Cytobacillaceae > Neobacillus > Neobacillus jeddahensis. The sequence goes on along the minus strand of NZ_CCAS010000003.1, from coordinate 84,871 downwards.
AATATTCTACGTGGCACTTTATAGCCTGCTAGCTTTTGGCGGCAAAAGTTGCGTAACTCTTGCTCATCAATCTCTGCCCCTTCCTTCGGCACAATTACAGCACAGACGGCTTCGCCCCAAACCTCATCAGGTAAACCAATAATAGCGGCGTCAAGGATTGCTGGATGTTCGAATAAAACCCCTTCCACCTCGACAGAATAAACATTTTCCCCTCCGGAGATAATCATATCCTTTTTCCGGTCGACCAAGGTGATATAGCCTTCTTCGTCCAACGTGGCCAGATCGCCTGTATAGAGCCATCCATCCTTCAAGGTACTCCTTGTCTCCTCTGGCTTTTTATAATATTCCTTCATCACCATCGGACTGCGAACAATAAATTCCCCAATCACCCCTGGCAGGACATCTTCACCTTCTTCATTGACAACCCTTGTTTCTGTCATGAAAATCGGTTTGCCCCCTTTGCCAAGATGACGCCTATGTCCTTCCGGATCAAGCAGTATTCCACCTGGCCCAGCCTCCGTTAAGCCGCATAAATTATAAAACTGATCGGTTTTAAATAATTGAATGCTCTTTTTCACTAGCTCTGGCGCCATTGGTGCTGCCCCATATCCTACTCTTTTAATTGAGGTTAAATCATACTCGCTTGCATTTGGGACTTGGAGAAGAAAGTTATACATAGCCGGTACAGCAAAGAGATGGGTGATTTTATGTTCTTGAATCGCTTGAAGTGTTTTCACTGGATGAAAGTCACGATGGATAATATGAGTGGCCGCTAAGGCAACACCGGAAATCAGAAACAGGTTTAACTGGGCTGAGTGAAAGAGAGGCGCAAGATGGAGGATGCGCTCATGGGGTCTAATCCCCATATTGATCACGACGGAAATCCCCACTTTAAAAATTTGGTCGTGGTCAAAGAGTGCTCCCTTTGGTCTCCCTGTTGTACCAGAGGTGTACAGAATTTCGACATCATCCTTTTCAGTTACCTCAACATCTGGTTCTTTACTATTCGCTGTTTTGATTGTTTCATATGCATAAAACGCTTCCGTTTCAGGTTCACCGACTGTGATCACTAAGCGGACATCGGTTTCTTCTTTTGCCTCCGTAATGGTTGCTTCAAATTCTTTATCACAGACGACAATCGCCGTATCCGATTGCGCTAGAATATAGTGAACCTCCGAAGCCGTTAACCGAAAATTCACAGGAACAGCCACCGCACCGATTTTAGCAGCCGCAAAAAAGGTAAACACATAATGATCAGAGTTTTTCATCATCAAGGCAAGCTTGTCGCCTTTTTTAACCCCATATTGCAGCAGGCCATGTGCCAGCTGGTTTACTTCTTCATTAAATTGGCGATACGTATAACTTCTCCCTTCGCATTCGATTGCAAGGAGCTCAGGGAACTTGCTGGCACTCTGAGACAAGAGACTACCGATATTCATTTGGGTTCCTCCTTTGATATGATGGTCCACACATCATCCTGCAATTTTTGTGCCAATATTCCGAAAACCGTTCCTATAGCTGTTTTACCGTCCACCAGTTCAACTTTGTGTTTCATCCATACATTCTTATCAAATAAGTGTTCAGTAAATGGACACCTATTAAATTGGAAGATTATATTTTTTCATCTTTTCATATAATCCCGATCGACTGATCCCTAGTAATCTAGCGGCTTTCACTTTATTTCCGTCCACCTGAATAAGCGCTCGTTTAATCGTTTCGAATTCGGCAGTCTCAACCATTGTCCTATTAATAGTAGATTCCGTTCCCCTTTCCCGCTGACCTAGATAATCAGGCAAATCCTCTAGCTTGATCTTTCCATTTTCAGCAAATGTCATTGCCCGCTCCATGACATTTCGTAATTCCCTGACATTTCCTGGCCAATCATAGCAAAGCAGTACGTCTTTTGCTTGATTCTCAATTCCTGTGATACTAGTACCAAGTATTTGATTAAATTCAATCATGAACTGACTGATTAAATATTCAGTATCCATTAGCCTTTCACGAAGCGGCGGGATTTTTAGTGAAATGACGTTGAGACGGTAATATAGATCCTCTCTAAACAAGTTCTCTTGAACCATTTCTTCCAGATTTCTGTTCGTTGCCGCAATAATTCGGACATCTACCTTGATCTTAGCTGTTCCACCGACACGGTAAAATTCCCGTTCTTGAAGGACCCGCAGCAGTTTTGCCTGTAAGGAAAGCGACATGTCGCCAATTTCATCGAGGAACAGTGTTCCCCCATTTGCCAAATCAAACTTGCCCAGTTTCCCCTTCTGTTTGGCACCAGTAAAGGCTCCTTCCTCATAGCCGAAAAACTCTGATTCTAGCAGGTCTTCGGGGATAGCTGCACAGTTAACCACGACAAATTGACCAGCACTTCTTGCACTACTATTATGAATGGCGTGCGCAAACAATTCCTTCCCTGTTCCACTTTCACCGCGAATGAGCACAGTTGACCTGCCCTTCGCTGCCTTTGCACCGCTTTTTATTAATTTTTCCATAAGAGAATCTCTGCTGACAATATCCTCCCATCTAAAGCGAGCAGTCTCTGCTTTCTGATATTGTTGGTGATAGAAGTTTGCTTTGTTTTCTGCTTTTTGAAGTTGTTTGAATAATTCGCTCACCTCATTTAATTGACGGAACATCACCTTACCGATCGCCCCAATAACTTTTCCATTTTCAAGGATCGGAATTCGATGTACTAAATATTTTATTCCCTTTATTTCTAAGAAGCCGCTAACCTCCGCTGTTTCTGATTCATAAACATGTTCTAGATGTAAATGTGGCAATACCTTTTCTGCCGGTTGATCGAATACTTCTTCCAAGGAAAGATTGAATAGTTCTAGCAAGGGCGGGCTGACCATTTGGATCTTCTTCTTTTCATCCGTCATCACGATTCCATCAAAGGCGTAATCAATAGCTGTCTCTAACGTCCGCTTTAATTTCTTGATCGTTTGTAATTCTTGTGATGTTTGGAGCAAGGACATCACCATATCTGTTTTCGTTAACATGCCGACGACACGATTACTCTCATCTATGACAACACCAGTCCCAACTTTACTTTTACTTACGATTTCTTCAATTTTTTCATAAGGGGTAGTCATGATGATTGTTTCAACTTGATTTTTTATGTATAGCTTAATCGGGGTAGTAAGTGGACAAGCTGCACTGACCATTTGATAGAGGCTGCTGCGGGTAAACACCCCCACAGACTGCCGAGCTAAGTTTGTAACGGGCAAGAGGTTCCACTTCTTTTCATGCATTAGGGTAATGGCTTCATGTAGGGTCGTTTCTTCAGTGACTTGGAAATCCATTGGGGTCATAATATCTTTCAATTGGAGCATGTCGTCACTCCTCAATTTTCATATACAATAATTGTATCAAAATTACTGATTGTTTCAAAATTTTAATTTTTCACTCTATTACCTATGAAAACCATACTATGTTACTAGGACATTTTGCATATTTTGTAGAATGATTTTTATTGAAGATTCGAAAAATGAGGTATTATAATAAAATTTGTAGGAAATTACATAATAAGGAGGAATTTTTTTGAAATTTAAACGCTTACCTATTGTATTTGCCCTCATGTTACTTTTAAGTACATGCTTCTCGTCGTTAGTTTTTGCGGAAACGGATGTTAAACCAAATCTAGTATCACTAGGAGATTCGATCACATACGGTTGGAATCTTGGAGAGGACAAATCCCCTACTCAACCTATATCTGAAAAGGCATTTCCTTATTTAATTGGAAATGGAAATTATGTTGTCTCCAAAAATATTAGTGGCCCAGGATGGACATCAGAACGTTTATTAGCAGAAATACAAAAACCTGAAAATCTCGAAGTGATTAAACAGGCAGATGTGATTACACTGGATATTGGCAGCAATGATTTTTTACAAAATGATGCCATCCGAGCGATCATTGCAAATCCAACAGCACCAGTTGACCCGGGAGCTTTTGGGCAAGTGATTGCTAGTATTTCTACTAAACTATTTAATAACCTAGGTTCGATCATGGGCACAATTAAAGGTCAAAATACGGATGCACAAGTCATTATTTACAATATTTACAATCCTTTCTCGGATACTTTAGCGTCACTTTATCCCATTGGCGAACAATTTCTTCCATTAGTAAATCCAGGAATCCAAGCTGTTGCACTTCAATCACAATCGCTTTATGCGGATGCTTATTCGGCATTCAAAGGGAAGCAAGCAGAATATATAATCCCTAAAGGTGACGTCCATTCGAACGAGGCAGGACAACAGGCTCTTGCCGGCTTATCAACAGCATTACTTGCGCCAGGGGAAATTTCCCTTGATTTAACCCCATCTACGACAGAAACAACCAAAGACCCTGTTACAATCACCGTTTCTACAGATGCAGAAAAAGTTTTTGCCCTGCAATGGCTTGAAGGTGAAAAGACGATCGAGGATTTTGCAGCAGTTGGGACAGGTACCACTATCACTGACAACAAATTCCAAGTTAGCAAAAATGGAACTTATACTGTGTACCTCAGAGATAGCAAAGGCACCAAGGCTGTAAAAACCATCAAGGTTGAAAATATTAAACCAGTTGAAGCAAACCCTAATCCAGGAAACACGGAAAACAATCCAGTCCCGATTCCAACAGATTCTAGCAATAATCCAAAACCAGTGGATACCAACAGTCCAGCACCAACGACACACACACCAGCTGCTACTACAACTACAACTGCAACTTCAAACGAACTGCCAGATACCGCATCACCAATGTACAACTATTTGATGACCGGTCTTGGTCTCGTTTTTGCAGGCTTGGCCTCTATGGGAATTCAACAGGCTAGAAAAAGAAAATACCAATAGGTGAAAAAAAGGTTAGGTCCATGACATTCGGGACCTAACCTTTTTCAGAGTTAATAGTACTCCATACTTTTATAATTCAGTGCCTATTTTTGATAATTTAGCAGCCAGCCAATGCCAAACTGATCAACCACATTTGCATGAACTGCTCCCCAAAACGTATCCTGCAGTGGGGCAGTAATTTTTCCAGATTGGCTAAGTGACTCATATACTCTTTTTATTTCTTCTTCGCTATCACATTCTAAGCTGATTCGCACGTTATCCCCTTGATGTGTCTGTCCAAACGTATCTGAAAAGTGAATAATGCTGCTTCCTAGATGTAGTTCGGCGTGCAAGCACTTTCCGTCATCTGTTTTTTGAACATTAGTCATTTCGCCTCCAAACAAACCTTTGTAATACGCGATTACTTTCTCGCAATCATCTACAAATATGTATGGACTTGCAGTTTTCATTCATCATTCCTCCCAATGGTTATATCCTATTTCCCTAATTTACCATAACTGATTCTCGTCCTCAAACTCGTTTTGTCATTCCTTAAGCACTTATTTGTTTAAGACACAGTAGTTTTAGTTGTTTTCTTCCTCTATAAATTCTTGTTTTTACAGTGCTTGGGTTTAAATCAAGGATACTGGCAATTTCATGTTCTTTTAACCCATGGCTTATTTTCAGCGTGAGCACATCCCGATACTCATGTGTCAGCTTTCCGATAGCACAATGAACCTGCTCCGCCAACATTCCTGATTCCACTTCCTCCTCCACGTTTTGCTGCATTTCTTTCCCTAAGCATTCAAGCATGTCCTGCTCCATCAAAATCGCTTTCGTTTTTCTTTCTTTTCGGACAAAATCAATCGCAGTTCTGGTGGCAATGACAGATAACCAAGCGCCCACTTTCTTTGCATCTTCGATTGTGTCTACTTTATTCATCGCTTTTATAAACGTTTCCTGAACGACATCCTCTGCAAGGTGCAAATCCCTTGTGATGGAATAGCTTATATGGAAGAGCCGTTTATAAAACTCTTTATATACCTCTGAAAAATCAACCTTGTTCACCATTAGCCCCCCGTATTCGCTATTCCATTAGCTTTAGAGAAATGTTTACCTTAAACAAATCACCATCTGTTTCAATCTCCAGTCTTCCATCATGAAGGTCGACGATGGACTGGGCAATCGCTAGCCCTAACCCCGAGCCTTCCGTATGCCGTGATGTATCACCACGCTTAAACCGTTCAAATAACTCTTCACTATTTTCACTAAGTTCGTACTTTGAAATATTCTTAAAGGTAATCACTGCCTGGTCGTTCGCTGATGATATGGTAATAAAAACGCGCGAGTGCTCTAAGGAATATTTAAGTATATTTCCAATTAAGTTATCAAAAACCCGCCATAGCTTTTGTCCATCGACGAACGAGTAAACTGGCTTATCTGATTTTGTTACACGAAACTGCAGATTAGAAGCATTGATCGTATCGTCATATTCACCAAGTGCCTGCTGTAATAGCTGGACAAGATCAACTTTTTCCTTTTTCAATTCAATATTGCCACTTGCCATTTTCGATACCTCAAATAAATCATCAATCAGCACCTTCAAACGCTTTGACTTTCTATCAATAATTTCCAGATAGGCAGTTTTCTCATCTTTTGACAAACCTTCTATTTTTAACAGTTCGGTATAGGTAATGATCGAGGTGAGCGGAGTCCGTAGATCATGGCTTACATTAGTAATTAACTCCGTTTTCAGCCGTTCACTTTTTGCCTGCTCGTTTTGCGAAGTTTTTACCCCTTGCTTTAACAAATTAATATTACCAGCAAGTACTGCCAAAACCGATTTTCCTGTCAGCGGCAAATTATCTCCCAGCTTACCCGCAGCCATTGCATTCGTTTTTTCCACGATCTGGTTAAAATAGCCGATTCTATTGACCAAAATGATCAGCAATGGAATGCCAATTGCTGCTAGAAGAAGAAGATAGAGCACAACAAAAATAGGGTGGATAACAATCATCATAGCTGCTAATCCAAGGCAAAAGACACTCCCTAATAGAATAAACAATTGGGTTCCAGTACTTTGATTCAAAAAGGCCGTTGTTAAACCCACTCGGGATTTTTGTAATAATCCTCTCATTCTCTTAAAAACTTTAATAAAAAATGCTTTTTTCCATTGCTTTTTTAGATTGGGCCAATCTTTTATTTCCGACTTGATGTACACCCACTGGATCAATAAGAGTACCGATAGATATGAAGCAGCAATCAACCAGACGAGCGTCTCTACAAGGTCATACGTACTTTGGTATACGTAAATGACTTGGCTGCTGACACCAATAATGGCGGTGCACGCTCCAATAATAGCTATGATGAAAAAAATCGTCCTTATATCAATAGGTATCTTATTATAATAAGGCCGCCATTTTTCTGCGGACGCTGGAATGACCTGCGATTTTTTAAAAAACAGTAGGCATCCAATAAAAGCAAAAAGACCCGTCAAGGAGAAAAACAATAAAATCATTTGATTCTGTCGATAATTTTCATATGCATCCATAATAAAATTGCTTGACGATAGCGAAGCAGGTACGGAAACTTGTCCTTCAAATGTCCCAGCCACTGTTGGAATAAGAGAATCAACGGGCTCATCAAATTTATGAGCTCCATAGATTGCATCATCTCTTGATACGATCGTTTTGGTTACAAAAAGCGAGTCTTTTTTACTAAGATTCCCTTTTGTTGTTTCTTCTTTCAGATTAGTATAGACTTTACCTGTTTCGATATTTTTTAGATAATAACGAAAGGTTTCTTTATATCTTTGATAATCTGCTCGATACGTTTCCCTTTTTTTATAGTAATCTTCTATCTGTTTTTCTTTTTCTTTTACGACCTTTGGCTCCACATACTCATCGCTTTTAAAGTTATTTGTATGGCTCTCCATGTACTGTCACTTCTTTTGCCGTTTGATCTAATGTAAGGCCGTTAAGATCAATTACCTTCTTTACGCCTTCAAAGGTGCCAAACGTGACATACCTTCTAAGCTGTGATTTCACTCGGGCGACCAGTTCCATTGGATTGAACGGCTTTGTAACATAATCATCAGCCCCGACCTGCAGCCCTAAGATTTTATCGGTGTCTTCACTCTTTGCACTTAAAACAATGATTGGTATATTTTTCTTCTCACGAATTTTATATGTAGTAGAAATTCCATCGAGCCGAGGCATCATGATATCTAAGATGATTAAATGGACCTGCTGTTCATTTAGAATCTCCAATGCTTCAATTCCATCCTGGGCCTTTAAGACGGTGATTCCTTCATTTTTCAAATAAATTTCTATCGCATCACGGATTTCCTTCTCATCATCGACAACTAGTACAAAATATGGCTCCATTTTCACCCAACTTTCTAGCAGTTCTATCATCATCATAATAGTAAACGGAAAATCTTAACATTCCTATATGGTAAATCTTAAAATTTTCTTAAGATTAGAATGGAGTATATGGAAAATCATGAATCTTTTTATCTAAAAAAACGTAAATGTAAAAAGAAGGAAAAGAGGAGTGAAGAGAATGAGTAATAAAGGTTGTATTAAATGTGGGGGCACAGATACGGGGACAAAGGATGTAGCCATGACAGGTACTGGTTTGTCAAAGATGTTTGATCTGCAGCACAATACCTTCACGGTTGTTTTTTGCAAAAACTGTGGATACTCAGAGTTTTATAACAAGAAAACCTCAACTGCCTCCAATATCGTCGATCTATTTTTTGGAGGTTGATAAAAAAATTAAGGGAAGCCCGAATCTATGGGTTTCCCTTTGTCTTTCATCCCTTTACTTCGGCTGCATACGAATCGCTCCATCAAGGCGGATTGTTTCACCATTTAGCATTGGATTCTCGATAATACTTTGAACAAGCTGGGCATATTCGCTTGGATACCCCAGTCTTGGCGGAAACGGGATCATTTTTCCAAGTGCATCCCTCGCCTCTTCTGGAAGTGTATCAAACATCGGTGTGTGGAAGAGTCCTGGTGCGATGGTCATGACGCGGATTCCGTAGCGGGCTAATTCCCTGGCAATCGGCAGGGTCATCCCGACAATTCCACCCTTCGAGGCACTATAAGCCGCCTGACCAATTTGCCCATCATAGGCTGCAACGGAAGCAGTATTAATAATCACTCCTTGTTCTTTTTCAGCATTCCCTACATTGCTGGCCATTTTCTCAGTTGCCAGTCGAATGACGTTAAAGGTCCCGATTAAATTCACCTGAATCACGCGGGAAAAAAGAGCCAGATTATGTACCCCCTTCTTCGCAAGCACCTTCTCGGCAATCCCAATCCCGGCACAGTTTATCACTGTATTCACACTACCCATATAATCCACTGCTTTATTAATCGCTTCCTGAATTTCCTCTTCTTTTGTCACATCAGCTCGTAAAAACAAGACTGCTTCACCTAATTCGGTGACGAGCTTTCCTCCTTTTTCTTCAGACTGGTCGATGATAACGACTTTACCGCCACCCTCCACAATTCTTCGAACCGAAGCCTCCCCTAACCCTGAAGCCCCACCCGTGACAATAGCTCTGCATGTATGAATCTGCATCTAAACTCCCCCTATTAAATCATTCTTCATGATGATAGTTTGCAAGAATCATGCCAACCATGACCGGATGGTAAGACGAACGACAATACATCGGTTCAATTATACCTGTGTAGGAATTGGACAGTTTGGTAAAATAATTGCTCGAATTCTGTACGGGATACGCATGAATGATGAGATAGAAAAATGGTTAAAATTTTCGCAAAAATACGGTATGATATTTTTAGATACACGAAACAACATCTTGAATGGAGGGGTAATATTGAAGAAACGGAAACTCGTCATTACACATCACTTGGAGCAAAGCCAGATGGAGCAAATAAAAAACGTCATTCCTGATTGGGAAGTGATTGTGAGCAAAGATAAAGAGATCTGGCAAGAGCATGCCAAGGATGCTGAAATTATTGCTGGCTGGAAAAAAGGGATTGAAGCATACTGCCTTGGCCCGAATTCTAAGCTTAAGTGGCTGCAAGCTTGGAGTGCAGGAATAGATTCCTTACCACTTGCTAGCTTGCAAGACAATGAGATTATCTTAACCAGTGCCAATGGTGTACACGCCTTTCCCATTTCTGAAACTATTTTTGCCCTCATGCTCGGCTTAACAAGAAAAATCCATACATATGTCAAAAACCAGCAGACCAAGACATGGCACCATGCCCATATGGATTTAGAAATGCATGAAAAAACGATTGGGATTATTGGTGTCGGCGCCATTGGAAAAGAAACAGCGAAAATTGCCAAGGCATTTGGGATGACTGTCCTTGGTGTCAGGCACTCAGGTCAACCTGCCGACCATATTGATGAAATGTACACACCAGATCAATTAAATCATTTACTGCCAAAGTGTGATTATGTGGTGGTAACCTTGCCCCATACAAAGGAAACGCACCACTTATTTGCGGCTGCCCAGTTTAAAGCAATGAAATCATCTGCCTTTTTTATTAATATCGGCCGTGGGGAAATTGTGGTTGAAGATGACCTCATTCAAGCATTACAAGATGACATCATTGCGGGCGCAGGCTTAGATGTATTTGAAAAAGAGCCATTAAGTGCGGATAGTACATTATGGGAAATGGAAAACGTCATTGTGACGCCACATACCGCAGGTTCTACCGAGCATTATAATCAGCGTGTCGTGGAAAATATTCTCATCCCAAACTTAAAAACGTACCTTTCCGGGATAGCCCCAACTATTAATCTCGTTAGTTATTCGAAAGGCTATTAGTAAAGGAGCTATTTTGTATGCAGCAAGTAACACTCGAAAAACCGAAGAAAAAAAAACGTCTTTGGTCGTTTTTTAAATACCTCATTCCGGCACTGTTGATATTCTTAATCGCTATTAACTTTGTACCGGTTCAGCCAATCAAGGAGAAGCCCTTTTTCAAGAATGATCGTCCACTCGTGATTGCGCATCAGGGCGGAGAACTTCTTGCCCCGTCAAACACGATGGCATCGTTTACGAATGCCGCCAATATGGGGGTAGATGTGATTGAAACCGATCTCCATATCACAAAGGATGGCTACTTGGTTGCCATTCATGACCCGTCTGTGGACCGAACAACTAACGGACATGGCAAGATCGCTGATATGACGCTCGAGGAGATCCAAAAGCTCGATGCCGGCTATCAGTTTAAAGACCTACATGGAAATTACAGCTATCGCGGGAAAGGGGTTACGATCCCGACCGTGGAAGAAATTTTTCAGAAGTTTGGAGATATGAGAATTGAGATGGAGATTAAAGATGATAATCCTCCAGAACGATACAAAGAAATGTCCGCCAAACTATGGGTTCTAATAAAAAAGTATAAGATGGAGGATAAACTCTTAGTAGCTTCCTTTGACCAAGAGATCTTGGATACTTTTAATCAATATGCAAAAGGTCGGGTTGCTACAGCCGGTGGAAAACAAGAAGTCACCAAATTTGTCGTTTTCCATAAATTCTTTCTGCGAGATCTCTATCAGCCTCAAACCGATTCTTTTCAACTGCCGACCAAAGACAGCGGTTTTGATTTGACTGACGAAAAGCTCATTACAGGTGCGCACCGACGCGGACAGCAAATTCACTATTGGACGATTGATGATCCGAAAATGATGAAGAAGCTGTTAGATGCCGGCGCTGATGGAATTTTGACCAATCGACCCGATTTACTATTAAAGTTACTTAATCAAAAATAATAAAAAAAGGGCTGCAACTCATCACACAGTTGCGGCCCTTTCCACTTTAACCATCGCAATAATTCCATGCTTGTCCCTTTCGACAAATATCTTCTTAACATAGTATGTAGTACCTCATTAAAAAGGAGGTGATAGATTATGTCTGGTTACGAATCTGGAGGTTTAAACAGTTTTGCTTTAATTGTTGTCCTTTTCATCCTATTGATCATCATTGGTGCCTCTTTCATGGGAGGAGGTTACTAATCCCTTCTTGACTTCATCACAAAAAGACAGGTTTACATTCCTTTTGAAGCGTGTACAACCATGCTTCTTTTTTACATACTCCAGCATTTCGCCAAAATCATCCTAATCATGAGGCTAGACAATGTCAAAAGGGAGATGCCATCAGACATCCCCCTTTTCATATAGCTTTAATAGATTGTTTGCATTCCCTTACCAGCCACGGTCATCCATTCGAACTGTCGAAGTCTTACTTCAAATAATGTCAATGGATCGCGGAACATTTCTGGATTGGTATTCATTTTCGTCAGCATATCTTGATTTGTTTGAATGCCTGTTCGCGCTTCTTCAACCGAATGGTTTAATAGATTCAATGGGTTTTTGAAAAATAAAGCAATATCCCGTTCCAATGATTTTTCAAACAATTCAAACGGCTGGAAGAATTGCTTACTAACTTCAGCCATTGCCTCAGAATAATCCTCATTTTCAACAAACGATTTGTATTTATTAAACAGAATTGCTTTATTTTGCGAAATGGCGCCAAACAATTTCCCAGCACTCTTTAATAAAAATTGTGACGGAGTACGGCGCAAGAGAATATTAACGGTTTCTAATTGGAATCGATTCGTCATCCGGTCTGTATCCCGATGCCAATCTTCAAGCACCTTAAAATCACAATCGAGCTTGAGGCACTCTTCCCCGTACATTTGATTAAAGCCTTCACCCATCTCATATAAAAATTCCTGACTTTGATTAAACTCTTCTTTACACGCCTCAATCCATTCCTGTAGCGAGCGGTAGAATTTTGGCATGACCGTTTGTTCTAAATATGCTTGAAGCCTGTTATTCATTTCATCATTGAGCTCTAAATGGATCTTGCTGAAATTGCTATCTTCCTTGATTAATGCAGAACATGACTGGAGCATTTCTGGCAGATGATCAGTAAGGTCCTTCTCAATCTCATCCTTAATCGCACGGTAAGATTTTTTAATCGTCTTTGTTTTTTGTACTTCGGTATCCTTCAATTGATTCACTGCACCTGTTAACTTCATGAGCATTTCTTCGTTCCAGCGTATCGATTCCACTAGTTGATTTTCAACATCAATCCGTTTTTGTAAGAGGCTAGCAATCGTCGTGCGGATAAAATAAAGCAGTTTGGCTAGACGCTTATCCTCGATATTTCTTGGACGGCTAACCGACTGAAGAAACTCGTTGACTTCCTTTTGCTGCTGCCCTTGTTCATATTGAGAAGAAAAAGCAAACACTCTAGCATCCGGTAAATAAGCGTGAATCTTCGATCTCGTCTCATCATATATACGGATAGCTTCCTGCTCACCTGTGATAGTATCCATCTTACAAAGCAGGAAATGAACCGGAATATCTGGTGCTAATTCTTGAATTTGTTGCAATGCCGCTTGTTCTTTATCGGTAAACGGAGCATTCGCATCAAGGACAAATAAAATAGTATCGGCCACGTGTAAGTTCCTTAACACTTCGTAGCGGTCATGATGGTTTCCTTTTAAGCCAGGAGTATCAATGAAGGCAACTCGATTTTCCTGCAAAAATGAGTTTGGACTCTTAAATTCAATAATCGATTCTAAGGCATTGCGACGGCGGTCCATCCGCTCTTGGAATTCCGAAAAGCCAGATAAACTAGTAATCTCACGATCGGTAATTTCCGTTATTTCCTGGTCATCCGCATCTTTAAACATGACAACCGAAGACGTAGGGCTATCTTGTAGATCCTCCCCTAAAACCGTATTAACAAACGTTGATTTCCCACTTCCACTTAGCCCGGTAATGAGAACATGTTGTGTGTCAAAATCAACTAGTTGATGGACAAGCCATTTTACGCGGTAGTTCTCGCCCATATCATGGTCTTGGGCCCATTTCATGATCGTATCAAACAGTGCCAGGCACTCATCAAGCTCATCCATTTCTGTTTCCGTCAGACCAATCAACTCTTCTGCCTCACTGACAATCGACAGACTGAGGCTTGCTGGAAACAGCTCATTCCATGATAGAACAGCAGCTGAAGCTAAAACAATATTTTCATCATCCGCTAACCGCAGCCAATTCGTTAACAAGTCTGGAATAAAACCTTGAAGCATTTTAATATAATACCGTCCTTCAATTAAGCCAAAAAAGGTTTCTTTATGGAAGGTAGACAGCACATGCCAGGTATTGTCGCGATTGACTTCAAGATTTAATACTAAATGGTTGATTTCACTTAACCATGAAAAATACGATTCCTCCGTCTGATAACTATTCCATAATGAAGTAACAAGCATTTCAAACATCTTTTTATCCAGGTTAAACAACAGGATTAACGCTTGAAGAAAATAACTTGGTGCATGACTTTTGGTTACACCCTTCTCGACATACGTGTTGAGAATGTTAAACCATTCCAACGATTCCGTCCGTTTCGCTTCGTTCACGGCAAGTTCAATCGCATTGTTCCAATCCTGTTGGCTCTCAAAATAGGTTCGGGCGATTTCGGTCACATTTGGATAGTCGGGATTGGCCACGATCGTCCTTTTAATCGTCGAAACAGCCGCCTCTAATTTTCCCCGTTCAATATAGAGTGAGAATAATTGTAAAGCAACTTCTGTTGCTAAAGTTGGATCATCTGTTTGAATAGCACAATAAATATCCTCAGCTGTTGATAATAATCCTAACTCATAATAAGCATCTGCCGTATTTTTCTTTGCCCACGGCTCGAGGTCATTGATAATGTTTTCCCATTTAAAAATGGCTGATTCATAATCTTTATGATGAAAATACACTTCTCCCTGTGCAAAGCGAATCGCTGATAAATCAGGCAAATCCTTTTGGGCCTCTTCTTGAAAGACATCCCCAAGGACACGAATCGGGTGGATATTTTCATGCTCATTTATGAACATTTGATAATAGGTTTTCTCTATTAATTGCTTATCTATCGTCATTTCTTTCCCTCCAATTACAACACTCTCTGTCATTCATATGGAAAAGAGTCGTAATTATTCCTTATACTATTCGACGTATGTATGAAATATAAGTCTCAATTATTACGATTCTATCAGAGGAATTTTTTAAATGGATGTCAGTTGTATGTCATTTTGAAGACAAACAGCCAGTTAGAGTGACGTCCAACCACGTTCATTCTCGTAGTTGGCACCACTTCGTAAGTCAATAAGCCTGCACATGTTGGGCAGGCTTATGCAAGTCGATTACCGGGTTGGCACAGCCTTCCCGCTTACGATCGTTAAGACAATCTCAGAAAAATAGGCGACCGTGCGCATGTCATCATTGAACGAATAAGGAGACTTCCATGTTTCCTCAATGAATACCTCCATTACCTTCATGGCACGTTGGTCCCCGCTACTGGCCTGTTCAAGCGCGACCACACTCTCCAAGATCTTGACCATCAGTTCACCGACTTTTTTTGAATGAAAGGTTTTATGGTCGTCTGAAGCGGTCCGTAATGATTGGATTAATAGTTGTAATTGCTCTAACCCAGTTTTAACCAGTTTACTCCATTGTACTAGCCCTTGGCTAATATTTTGGATGCGACGATTCATTTCCGCCACAAAGAGTTCATCTGCTTTAAACTTCTCGATTAAGCGGAGAACCTCTAAGCCAAGAATATTAGCCGTACCCTCCCAGACAGTCAACACCTGAGCATCCCGCAATAATCTTGGCGTGACGAAATCCTCAATATAGCCATTTCCCCCGTGCATTTCGATGGCTTCATGAGAAAAGTGTATCGCTTGTTCAGCCGTTTCCTTTTTCAATAGGGCGATATATAAACGATTGAGGATTGACTCTTGCTGGCTGGCGCTATTATTCATGACTCGTTCAAATAAAGGAAGGTAGGTAAAAACGGTTCGTGTTTCAATTTCTAATTTAGCAGCAAGCTTTGTCAGTGTATCCTTCACCATTGGATATTGGGCTAACTTGCTCCCAAAAGCATCCCTTCTTAAGGCGTATTCCTTGGCTTCACGGAATGCCCTCCGCATAATCCCCAAGGAAGCAACGGCATTACAGACTCTCGACAGGTTAAGCGCTTCCATCATATAGTAAAAACCTTTCGAAGGATCGCCCACCACATAAGCTTCTGCCCCATCAAATTCAACCTCTGCAGAAGGAACCGCCCTGACACCGAGCTTATCCTTCAAGCGACGAATCCGAATGCCATTCAGCGAACCATCTGCCGTTCGCCACGGCACTGCAAATAATGTCAGACCTTTTGTTCCTAACGGGGCATCTTCTTTCCTGGCCAACACCATTGCTACCCCACACGCTCCGGCATTGGAGGCAAAATACTTTTCCCCATATAATTTAAAATGGTCGTTAAATGGAACGGCTTTCGTTTCATTGGCCCCTACATCTGAGCCACCTTGGCGCTCTGTTAAAAATGTCGCCCCTTCATAAAGCGGGACTTCACCTGTCGAAATCACATGAGGCAAAAATCTCTTCTTAATTTCTTCCGATGCATAATGGTCTAATAAATAGGCGGTGGCCATTGTTAGGGTGACTGGACAATAAAACCCTGGCTCTGTTTGTGATAATAAATATCCTTGAGCATAGGAATACACATAATTCCCCTTCTCCCCAAGTGCCGGAATATCCTTATGAACATAGCCAACAATTCCCGTATTATAGGTTTCTTCTACCGATTTTCGGTAGCCCTCATTTACCCAGACGGTTGATACATCTTCTCCATAGGCATCGTATTTGATTAAGCGGGGCTGGCCCTCACGATCGGTAAATCTAGCTCGCTCATCCATCACTGTCGCACATTTTTCACCAAACACTGTCAGTTCCTTGTCGGCGAATTGAAAAAAGTCCGGAGTTAGTAATTCTTTTAACAAGGATTGAAACTGTAAATCTTCTTTATAAAAATTCATCGTCTTCCTCCTATTTTTCAGAATTATCAATAATTAAAGTATACCATCTTCTATTCGCGTAAAGAATACATTAAACCATGATTTGAGCATCTTCCTTTTTCCCCTATCGTCAAAGTATAATGAACACAAACCCCTTAAAGGAGAATATAGCATTGGAAAAGGAACACGCTCTTTCACTATCCAATTTAATAGAAAAATCGAGACCGGAAACGTATGAGATTCGGAAACTTGAAACAAGAGGAGGGACCTTACCGAAATTTCATCAATGGACGAATGGTAAAAGTACATTGGCTGCCTATGAAGTGCTTAGACCTGCAACAGAAACAGGCTATTATTTTCTATTCATTGATTGGCATCGTAATCAGAACTTTTATTTAGTCATATATGCACATGACAAATCGACAACCTGTGCAGAGATCCGGCAGATTCAAGTACTGGAGGAAGGCCTTCATCTCCTTTGGACCTACAAGCCATTTAAACGGGATGGGAAAAACGATCAGAGAAAAGCCTATTTCAAGCAAATGTTTGGTTCAACAACTCTCCACATTAAACTGCCAACGATTGCAGCAGAAGTTGAAGCTTTTTTTGAACAAGTATTTAAGCTTTGCCAAAATCGCATCAAAGCGGATAAAATTGTGGAAACATTTGAATTTGATGTGTAGTGAGATACAAAGAAGGGATGACGATTGTCATCCCCTCCTTAGAAAATTTCATTATAATACCTTACTTAAAAATGCCTTTGTCCGTTCCTCTTGTGGGTTATCAAATAACTCACTTGGAACCTTCTCTTCGACAATCAAACCGCCATCCATAAAGATAACGCGATCACCCACTTCTTTGGCAAAGCCCATTTCGTGCGTGACGACAACCATTGTCATCCCTTCCTTGGCAAGCTCCTTCATAACCTCTAAAACCTCTCCAACCATTTCCGGATCGAGGGCAGATGTCGGTTCATCAAATAGCATAATGTTCGGTTCCATCGCAAGTGCTCGGGCAATGGCAACCCGCTGCTTTTGTCCGCCAGATAAAGAATCTGGGTAGGCATCGGCCTTATCCTCTAAGCCTACTTTGCGTAGCAGCTCTAAGCCCTTCTTTCTGGCCTCTTCGGCCGGAATATTTCTAACCTTCATCGGAGCAAGCATGATGTTTTCAATCACCTTTTTATGGGGAAAAAGATTAAATTGCTGGAACACCATGCCAACCTCGGTGCGAATTTTATTGATATCGGTTTTTTTATCAGTTATGTCGACCCCTTCAATTAACACCGATCCACCTGTGATTGTTTCTAACATATTGATACAGCGGAGAAATGTTGATTTCCCAGAGCCAGATGGACCAATTACTACAACGACCTCTTTCGGCTTGACGGTCACATTAATGTCCTTTAGCACCTCGTTACTGCCAAATGATTTTTTTAAATTCTTCACCTGGATCATTCGGTTGCCCACCTTTTTTCAAAATAGTTTAACAGGTAGTTTAACGATAACGTTAACACAAGATAAATGACAGCCGCGGAGAGATACGGCTCCCACGGGCGCATATATTGACCTTGCATCGCTCTCCCCCAGTACATCAATTCTGGAGCAGCAATTAAGGCTGCCAGCGATGAATCCTTAACAAGAACAATAAATTCATTGCCTAGCGGTGGAATCATCCGCTTTAGTGCCTGTGGCAAAATCACATACCTCATAGCTTGTACATGGGTCATCCCAAGTGAACGGGCCGCTTCCATTTGTCCCCTGTCAATCGATTGAATCCCGGCCCGGAAGATTTCTGCCACATAAGCAGCTGAGTTTAAGGACAGGGCTAGAATGGCTGCTGCTATGGCGTTGGTTGTACCTATGAAGGCCGGTACAACAGCAAAATGGATTAATAAAATTTGTACCATTAATGGCGTACCACGGAAAAAGTTGATGTACCATTTAAACGGTAAGGCATACCATTTATTTCGCAGCATTTTTCCTAATCCGATAAATAAACCGAGGATTGTCCCAATCAAAATGCTGGCGAGTGAAAAACCAATTGTTAATAATGTCCCCTTCAAAAGTAAGGGTGAGTACTCTACAATAATATCCCATCTAAAATCCATTATCGATCGCCCTCCATTGTACGGTGCGGATAAATCTATGTAAGTGAAGTTTAGGCATTTAACCAAAAATTGCGTAACCGCCTTTGATTTAGAAGTTACGCAATTTTAATTTTGGTTAGTAGTTTACTATTGTTGATCTTTTAGGATGTCAGTGTCTGGTTCAACATCAAACCATTTTTTGTAAATTTTCGCATAGGTACCATTATCAATGACTTCTTTCACTGCCTTGTCTAGGTCACCTTTTAGCTTACTTCCTGTTGGTAACAAGAGACCGTAGAATTCATTATCAAACGTACCGTCATCTTCAATGAATTCAAAATTGTCTTTTGGATTATTTTTTACATACGTTTCTACAACCGAGTTATCAGCAACTACTGCATCAACCCCGCCATTTTTCAACTCAAGGATTGCCAAATTGTTATTTTCGAATTTTTTAATATTTTCATTATTTTTACCGAAAAGTTTTTCAACAACTTCCATTCCAGTCGTACCATTCTGCACAGCAATCTTTTTACCTTCTAAATCCTTGGCACTCTTAATGGTGCTTCCTTTTGGAACAAGGATTTCATTTTTTGATAAGAAGTAAGGAACAGAGAAATCATACGAATCTTCGCGGTCCGGTGTAATCGTGATCGCAGAAACGGCGAAATCAGCTGTCTTTTTTTCAATCTCAACAAAGATTGGATCCCAGCCGACGTGCTCAATCTTCACATCATAACCAGCTTCTTTTGCAACGGCATTAACGAAATCTACATCAAAGCCAACAATTTTCCCCTTATCTTGGTACTCAAATGGTGCATAAGCGGCATCGGTCACTACTTTTAACGATTTTTTCTCGCTTCCCCCCGTTTTACTTGTCCCACAAGCTGACAGAATTAAGAGCAACCCTATCATCATAATGGTTGAAACGAATGTAAATTTTTTCATTTTTAGTCCCCCTAATTATTTTTTTATAAAAGTGATTTATTAAAAGATTGATAATATTTTGAATATAAATGATTATAACAACTTTTGTTTTTTTATTCAATCATATATTTTTTTACTATATTAATACGGTAATAGAACAATGCATGAATAGTTTTTTCTCCCTATTTACCTGTATATCCGTAGTGTAAAATAGGCATTCGCCGTTTCCCACCCATAACAGCTACATAATCTATAGGGTATTATCACATAAGGAGAGATGCCCACATGTACCCATATGGCTATTATCAACAACCGCAAATGCCGATTGAACACCATTCGTATGTTCCTGTCGAGCACATGAATTCCTTTGTTCCAACTGAACAGTTTCATTCTTACGTTCCAAATGAGACTTTTAATCCCTATGTACAGCTAGACACATATGACCCTAATCGACAACCACAACAGCTTGAACGTCGAGTGAACCAGCTCGAAAGGCAAAATGAGCGTCAAACAAGAGAGATCGATCAACTGCAAAAGGACGTAACCCAATTACAACGCCGCCTGCAGCGGGTCAATCAACGCGTTCGAGCCTTAGAAAGAAGATTTAATGTTCCCTTTACCCCGTTTGACGGAGAATATTAGAAACTACAAAACCGGACATTCAAAAGTCCGGTTTTTTGTCTGTTTAGATATACATAGTTAGGGTTTCTGTCACATGACATTAAAAAATGTAAATAGCTTGTGAATTTTTCTAACATCTTCACTGACAAGAGCTAAAAATTCAGTTAACTTTTCATTATAAACTGAAATATAGAAGGGAAGAAAAAGGAATGGTTCAAAGACATGAAATTAAATTAGCGGAAAGAATTCTGCAATTAGATAAATTAAGAGATGAATTGTATGAAGAGCTAATGAAAACGATGGGTTCGAAAGGAAATGAGCTGTTAAGAAGACTCCAAAATGCTTAACTCTTAAAGGAGGAAGGACTTTGACTACTCACTTACGAAGAGGACTCGAACGTCTAAGGCAATTTTATATAAAAAAAATAATTGAATCAGAACGAATGGATTCATCGGCTGAACTGCAATCCCTCACCATCCGAGAACTGGAGAGTCTCTATAAAAGGTCTATTCCCCCCAAAAAATAATGTCTTTTTCAACTCCGTATGAGTCCCTCTCTTAAAAATAGTTTTATAGTAGAAAAATCTTGATTCATGTGAGAAAATCTAACGTATAATATTTTACAATATTCTAAATATGGCAGATAATAGGGTGTGGTGAGCGACTAACATGGGAAAAGATTTATCTTATAAGGATAAGAAGGTCATAACAATTGGCATTGTCAGGGATCTTACCGGTCTATCCGAAAGACAAATCCGTTATTATGAAGAACGGAAACTAATTTTCCCTGAAAGATCGGCCGGGGGAAGTCGTAAATTTTCTTTTTCTGATGTGGAATTACTAATGGACATCGCCAACAAAATTGAGGATGGCGTCCAGACACATGAAATCAGGAAGGAAATGCTGCGCGAACAAAAGAAACAAAATCAAGAAGATATTCGTCGGAAAATGATTCAAGGACAGCTTAATGCACAGTTTGGAATGCGAAAGAACCAGTAATAGATTTCCCCATAAAAACCTCGTCTCTTACATTAGAGTGAGGTTTTTTCTTTGTTAGTCGTCCTCCGCAAAGTCAGAAAATAAGCCTACTTTCAAAAACTATGTCAGATTTCCTCCCAAAGTTATAGAAACAAACATGACATTCATGTGAAAATACAACTACACTGAATGTTATAAAAATTAACATTATCATAAAGGGGGAAAAAAGATGGATACAATTTTTTTAATGAACAGTCTTTGGGTTATGGTAGGAGCTGTACTTGTCATCTTAATGATCGGCGGCTTTATCCTTCTCGAAACAGGTTCAACCAGAATGAAAAACGCAGGACATATTGCGGGGAAAACGATACTTACCTTTGGTATTAGCTCGATCGTATTTTGGGCAGTTGGCTACGGGTTAATTTTTGGCAAAGGAAATCCTTTGATTGGATTCTCCGATTTCCTCTATTCCGGCTATGACATCGATGGCTTACCATTATCAGGTTCCGTTTTCTTTTTATTCCAATTAGCTTTTGCGGGTATTTCGTTAACAATTGCCTTTGGCGGCTTCGCCGAACGAGCTAAGCTTGGGGCCTATCTCGTATTTGCCTTATTATTCTCAGTCATTGTTTATCCACCTATCGCACATTGGATTTGGGGCGGCGGCTGGTTAGCAGAGCATGGCAAACAAGATTTTGCCGGATCAACTGTTGTTCATTTAACTGGTGCCATGGCAGCACTTGCTGCTACGATTCTCTTAAAACCTCGGATTGGTAAATTCAATAAAGATGGTTCCGCAAATAATATTGCCGGGCATAACCAAGTATTTACC
Organism: Neobacillus jeddahensis; assembly: GCF_000612625.1. Classification (GTDB taxonomy): domain Bacteria; phylum Bacillota; class Bacilli; order Bacillales; family Cytobacillaceae; genus Neobacillus; species Neobacillus jeddahensis. The sequence continues at coordinate 62,749 of NZ_CCAS010000003.1, read as the reverse complement.
GCCTTGAGTGTGCTTATTCTATGGGTAGGTTGGTTTGGATTTAATGCTGGCAGTACTTTATCTGTTGACAGTGCCTTCTTTGGATTTGTTGCCATGAATACAAATCTTGCTGCTGCTGCTGGAACGATCGCTGCCATGATCATTTCTTGGATCGTATTAGGTAAGGCCGATGTGCCAATGATGCTTAATGGAGCATTAGCTGGATTGGTTGCCATCACCGCATCCTGTGCCTTCGTTGAAACATGGGCAGCTGTTCTGATTGGTTTTATCGCTGGTATTCTCGTATTCTATAGCATTCGTTTCTTTGAAAAAGTGAAGATTGATGATCCAATTGCAGCCCTTTCCGTCCATGGTACAGCCGGGGTATGGGGTACACTATCAACTGGATTCTTTGCCACAAAGGAATTAGCAACAGTCGGTAAACCAGGTTTATTTTATGGAGGCGGCCTCCACCAATTAGGCGTTCAAGCATTGGGTGTCGTTACTTGTGCAGCTTTCGCCTTTATTGTTTCCTTCATCCTTTTAGCGATTATGAAAAAAGCTATGAATGGCTTGCGTGTGACGGAAGAGGAAGAAATCATTGGTCTTGATATGAGTGAGCATGGTAGCTACGGTTACCCTGAATTACTGAAGGCCGAACAAAAGATCAATGCTTAAACTAACTAAGATATAGTTTGGTAGTCAATCCTTTTTTTAAAACAAGGGATTGACTACCTTATTGTTTTGTTGAGATGGGAGGTGGAAACCATGGAAGATAACATTTACTCCAAGATCGTAGAATTCAAACAGGAACACATAAACGAAGCTGTTCATGAACACTTTAAGCTAAACCACTTGCATGATGAAATCATCAAACAAGTGGTAGAAGTAGCTATTAATCAAGTAATCGATCAACATGGCCCCCCACCCTCTCCCTTCTCCTTCTTTGTAATGGGTAGTGCTGGAAGGCTTGAACAATCCGTTTGGAGTGATCAAGACCATGGGATTATCTATCACGATCAAAATGATGAGGTTAAATCCTACTTTTTAACGTTAGGAAGAGAGATTTCTAAAGGATTATTTCAAGCGGGCTACCCCTATTGTGATGGTGGCGTCATGGCCAGCAATCCCTTCTGGTGTAAATCAATAGCCGAATGGCAGCAGCAGCTAACAAAGTGGGTCCTTGAGTCCTCTTGGGAATCGATTCGCTATTTGTTAATTTTTCTGGACGGAAGATCTTTCTATGGCGAAAGTACCTATGTTGACCAGTTAAAAAAGCATCTCTATCAAACAACCAATAAAGAACAATTACTCACAAAATCTCTACGTAATACCTTGCATCTCAAAAAAGGAATCAACGTGTTAGGCAAGCTTTTAGTAGAAACACACGGTCCGCATGCTGGGGCTCTTAATATAAAAGAAATTGGGTTATACCCCTATGTAAATGCCGTACGTCTTTTATCTATTAAAGAAAAACGATTGGAAACCTCAACCCTTTTACGTCTCGAAAAGATACCAGATAGTTGCTTTCCGTTTGCTGGCAAACAATTTTACCAGCAGCAGTTTTTAAAGCTCCTTCAATACCGACTGTTATTTGGAGATCACACAAATTATGATTCCGGTCATTATTTGGCCATTCATATGCTTACAAAAGAACAAACGAAGGAAATAAAAGAGATAATCAAAAATGGTGCCGCCCTTTTTCATCATGTTAGAAGGCTGCTAGAAAAGGACGATACCGATGGAGATGAATGAGATGATCCAATTTTTCAGGCAAATATCAGGGAAACTAAGTTCAAACGTTTATGCAAGTGTGCTAGGAGCATCAACTCCACAACAAATGGCTTTTCTTAGAGAACTACAACGCGAAATGAAACAAAGTAATTACTTAGATACACCACTTAACGAATTAAATGTAGTCGTTTTTGATTTAGAAACAACAGGCTTTTTTCCCGATAAGGGCGATCAAATCCTCTCAATTGGCGCAATCAAAATGCAGGGACCTCACATCAAAGAGCAGGAAACCTTTTATTCGCTAGTGAAATCAGACGGACCACTTTCAGAAGAAATTTCGTCATTAACGAATATTCAAGTAACCGAATTACGTACAGCGCCACCTGCCACTGAGGTATTAATGCAATTTTTTCAGTATGTTAAAAGTGATGTGCTCGTGGCTCACCACTCCAAGCATGAACAATCCTTTATGCAGAAAATGACTTGGGACATATTACGAACGAAATTTAGCCACCGTATCATTGATACTTCCTTCCTGATCCGCTTATCTTCCCCGGCCCTCAAGTCAGCACCGCTTGAAGTTGTATGCAATGAATGTAATGTTGATATACAGAATCGGCATCATGCCCTTGGCGATGCAATCATGACTGCTCAAATCTGGGGACATTATTTACAGCTTGCCGAAAACAAAGGTCTTCGTGATTTACGGGAAGTGTACGAATATCTTGCCAAAATAGGATAGACCCTATTTCCACTAGAATAAATTCGATTCCTTTATGGCTGAAAACACATCGATTTTCCTACACTCTCCTTTAAATTCCCTCCATTTTCCTCCTCTTTACACATCTAAAAGAAAAAATTTTCAAAAAATTTTCTTCGTGCTTTTCCTTATTAGAATAAGAATGAAAACGCTATCACATATTTTGATTGTTTTGAATTGTCAGATTTCTATATTGACCATGTTATCGATTGGTTGTATGATTATCGAAAATAATCATTCATATCTGACACTGCCAGTATTCAACATCCAATGATGCTGAGGAAGGCAAACTTTTTCAATTATATTTTTATTATGTGTGGCGGTCTATCATTAAAAGGAGTGGTTAAGTTGGGAAGTCAATGGATTTTCCTTGGCGGAGAATTCGTCAAGAAAGAAGATGCTGTTATATCAGTATTTGATCATGGTTTTTTATATGGTGATGGTGTTTTTGAAGGTATTCGTGTTTACAGCGGAAATGTCTTCAGACTTGATGCCCACCTAAAAAGACTATTCGAATCAGCTCAATCCATTATGCTGCAGATTCCATTCACACAGGAGGAAATGACGCAGTTAATCGTTGAAACCATTAGAAAAAATCAGCTGGAAAGTGCGTATATTCGTGTCGTTGTTTCCCGAGGTAAAGGTAATCTCGGCCTTGACCCATCTTCCTGCTCGAAACCAAATGTAATTATTATTGCTGAAGAATTGAGTATGTATCCTAAAGAGTATTACGAACGTGGAATCAAGATTGCTTCTGTTGCAAGTCGAAGGAATCGTCCAGATGTCCTCAGTCCACAAGTGAAATCACTAAATTACTTAAATAATATCCTCGTTAAATTAGAAGCGAATCAAGCTGGCGTTGAGGAAGCATTAATGCTTAACGATCAAGGGTATGTTACTGAAGGCTCAGCAGACAATATCTTTATCGTAAAAAATGGGGTCATCTATACTCCACCCGTTTATTTAGGGGCATTAGAAGGAATTACGCGTAACGCCATCCTGGATGTGGCAAGAGCCAAGGGCTTTGACGTTAGAGAATCACCCTTCACTCGCCACGATGTCTATGTAGCAGACGAAGTGTTCCTAACTGGAACAGCCGTTGAAGTCATCGCTGTTATCGATGTCGATGGCCGTCAAATTAAAGAGGGAAAACCAGGGGAAGTAACAAAGGTTCTCTTAGAGGAATATAGGAAAATTGTAACAACAGACGGTGTGGCTTGTTACCCAGCAGGAGCATCCCACGCAAACGTTAGTTAGGAGCAAAGAAAATGCGTAGCGACATGATTAAAAAGGGAATTGATCGAGCACCCCACCGTAGTCTTTTATATGCAACAGGGGTTAAAACGAGTGATCTTGAGAAGCCATTTATTGGCGTTTGTAACTCGTTTATTGAAATTATTCCAGGACATAAGCACCTTAATCATTTCGGTGAGATTGTGAAAGAAGCGATTCGTGAGGCCGGCGGCATTCCTTTCGAATTTAATACAATCGGGGTAGATGATGGAATCGCGATGGGACATATTGGGATGCGCTATTCCCTGCCGAGCCGCGAGCTTATCGCCGACAGTGCCGAAACAGTGATCAATGCCCATTGGTTTGATGGCGTCTTTTACATTCCCAACTGTGACAAAATAACTCCTGGAATGTTAATGGCAGCAGCCAGAACGAACGTCCCATCTGTTTTTGTGTCCGGTGGTCCGATGGAAGCAGGCGTGTCACCTTCGACTGGAAAAAATCTTTCCCTCACCTCTGTTTTTGAAGGTGTTGGTGCTTATCATAATGGAACAATCAGTCAGCAGCAGCTGTTAGACATTGAAACGAATGCCTGTCCTACTTGCGGATCTTGTTCCGGGATGTTTACAGCTAATTCCATGAACTGTTTAATGGAAGTTTTAGGGATGACGGTTCCCGGTAACGGCACCATCATTGCTACATCTGAAGAACGACATGAACTAATTCGTCAGGCAGCTAAACATTTAATTGAACTCGTAAAACAAGATATTCGTCCTCGTGACATTATTACTCGTGATGCCATTGATGATGCCTTTGCACTCGATATGGCGATGGGTGGCTCAACCAATACTGTCCTTCATACATTGGCAATTGCCCACGAAGCTGGTATTGACTATGACTTAAGTGAGATTAATAAAATTGCTGAGCGGGTCCCTTATTTAGCAAAGATTATGCCAGCATCCGATTATTCAATGGAAGATATCCATCGAGCTGGCGGAGTTAGTGCCATTATTAATGAACTCTATAAGGTAGACGGCGCATTGCATAAGGACCGCTTAACCATTACAGGTAAAACTCTTTATGAAAATGTGAATGAGGCAACAATCACAAACGAAACGGTCATCCGGACAAAAGATAATCCATATAGCCCTGTTGGTGGACTATCCATCCTATATGGAAACATTGCTCCTGATGGCAGTGTGATCAAGGTTGGAGCTGTTGATCCTTCCATTAAAACCTTCCTGGGTGAAGCGATTGTGTTTGAATCACAGGATGAAGCACAAGAAAATATTAATAATGGGACTGTTCAAGCAGGCCATGTTGTGGTTATCCGCTATGAAGGCCCAAAAGGCGGCCCAGGAATGCCGGAGATGCTCGCTCCTACTTCCGCTATTATGGGTCGTGGCTTGGGCAAAGAAGTTGCCCTTATCACTGACGGGCGTTTTTCTGGGGCTAGCCGTGGAATCTCCATCGGTCATATTTCTCCAGAAGCAGCTGAAGGTGGTCCAATCGCACTCGTTGAAAATGGCGACAAAATCTTAATCGACCTGGAAGCCCGTTCCATTGAACTTCTAGTCGATGATGAGGTTTTGACTGAAAGACGCAATGCCTGGGTGAAACCAGAGCCAAAAATTAAAACCGGGTATCTTGCAAGATACGCAAAGCTCGTTACCTCTGCCAATACTGGCGGGATTATGAAGATTTAAAGCGGAAGCACCCGGTTAGTGAAGTACACTAGTCGCTGGTCGCTGGAGCTAGATAGTATGCAAAAGATCAAGACCATAGGGAACCCATTAGTGCCCCTCCCCTTCTTAAAGAAGTTAAGGTGCTAAAGTGTTAAGTGATCTTCATTTGACAAAAAAATAGTATGAAATCGATGACGGGAATAAAGGAATAAGAAATGGTATTTTCAGAGAGCTGGGGTTGCTGTGAGCCCAGTAATACAACTTATTCCGACATCATCCCTGAGTGTTGAGCTGAACAGTTGTTTGAAGTAGGCTCAATCGGGTGTCCAAACTTGTGCACCTGTTACAAAAAGAAGCGTAAGTCCATTTTATTGTCGCTTCATAAGGCAGTATTCGTAAGGATACTGTAAAAACCGGGTGGTACCGAGAAAAAGAGGCCTTTTCTCCCCGATTATTCTGCTTTTGATGTCTTGACTGCAGTTTATTCGTGGAGAAACAGGTCTTTTTTACTGTGTTAGTAGCAAAATCGCCTATATGTTTGTGGGGATTTTACAAAAACGGGAGGGTTTTCTACAAATCTAATTGGTTATTCTACAAAATCTCGTAGGAATTCTACAAAACTAACAAAGAATTCTACAAAATTACGCAATTATTCTACAAAACTTGGAATGATTTGGAAATCAAACCAAACAGCTTCATCCATTTTTAAAAGCCACAGCATTAAGATGTATTATTGAAATATTTAACTATCCACAAGGAGGGTTTTCGACGTGAAAGTAGAAGCAAAAGAGCTGGAATTCCAAACCAGTACGGCTCCACAGACTGGTGCCGACCTTCTTATTGACTTATTAAAAAAAGAAGGGGTTGAGACGTTATTTGGATATCCAGGTGGAGCAGTCCTACCCATTTATGATGCCATTTATCGAGCTCAGGGTACTATTCAGCACATCCTCTTCCGTCACGAACAAGGAATGATTCATGCAGCTGAGGGATATGCACGAATCACAGGTAAACCAGGGGTCGTCATTGCTACATCAGGGCCTGGCGCCACCAACTTGGTTACGGGAATTACAGATGCAATGATGGACTCTCTACCACTAGTGGTATTTACTGGGCAGGTTGCACGTAATGTCATCGGAACAGACGCTTTCCAGGAAGCTGATGTGATGGCGATCACAACGCCGATTACAAAGCATAACTATCAGGTGCGATCGATAGCCGATTTACCAAGAATCGTGAAGGAAGCTTTTCATATTGCTTCTACAGGCCGTCCAGGTCCCGTCTTAGTCGATATTCCAAAAGATATTTCAGCTGGATTACTTTCCGAAGAACCCAAAGAAGCAACCATTAATTTGCCAGGCTACCAGCCAACAACCAAGCCAAATCCACTGCAAATTAAAAAATTGGCTGATTCGATCACGAAAGCGAAAAAGCCAGTCATCCTTTCTGGTGCTGGCGTGCTTCATGGAAAAGCATCTGCTGAATTAACGGCCTTTGCTGAACAGCATCAACTACCAGTGGTGACCACCTTACTCGGGCTTGGGACCTTCCCAGCAGATAGTCCTCTCTCGTTAGGAATGGGAGGAATGCACGGCACCTATGCAGCAAATATGGCCTTATACGAATGTGATTTATTAATTAATTTCGGAGCTCGGTTCGATGATCGCTTAACAGGCAATCTCAAACATTTTGCCCCCAATGCAAAGGTGGCACATATCGACATCGATCCAGCAGAAATCGGAAAAAATGTACCAACCCAAATTCCGATTGTTTCCGATTCGAAGGAAGCATTAACGGAACTGAGGACTGAAACGAAGGAATCTCCTAACCATGAGGAATGGCTGGAAACATTGAAACAATACAAGCAAGATTATCCGCTTTGGTTTAAGCATGATTCAAACGGTATGTGTCCTCAGTGGGTGATCGAAGCCGTTCATAAAGTGACCAATGGAGACGCCATCGTCGCAACGGATGTAGGACAGCACCAAATGTGGGCAGCGCAATATTACACCTTTAAGCAGCCGCACCGCTGGATTACCTCCGGTGGCCTGGGCACAATGGGCTTTGGCTTCCCCGCTGCGATTGGCGCGCAAATTGCTGCACCAGATAGTACAGTTGTCGCGATTGTTGGGGACGGCGGCTTTCAAATGACGCTTCAAGAACTATCGATTATTTATGAGAGAAACCTTCCCGTTAAAATCATCATCGTCAATAATGGTGCCCTTGGAATGGTTCGCCAATGGCAAGAGTTATTGCACGGGAATCGCATTTCCGAATCGATTCTTCATACACAGCCAGACTTTGTCAAGCTGGCAGAAAGTTATTCGATTCGAGGATATAGAGTTGACACCCAAGAAGAACTCATCACGGTTTTACCAGAAGTCTTTGCCTATAATGGGCCAGTTTTAGTCGATTGTCGGGTGCTTCAGCAAGAGAAGGTCTTTCCAATGATCGCACCTGGTAAAGGAATCCACGAAATGATTGGGGTGAAACCATGAAACGGATCATAACAGCGACGGTTCAAGATCGAAGCGGGGTCCTCTATCGCGTGACAGGTCTTTTGCAAAGGCGTCAGTTCAATATTGAAAGCATTTCTGTCGGTCCTACCGAAACAGAAGGCATTTCAAAAATGACTCTGGTCGTAGAAGTGGAAGATGAACAACGACTTGAACAAGTCACCAAACAATTAAACAAGCAAATCGATGTATTAAAAGTCTCCGATATTACCGATAAAGCGATTGTCGCACGGGAGCTTGCTTTAATAAAAGTCGCTAGCAGCAGTCAATTGCGGAGCGAAATTAATGGGATCATTGACCCCTTCCGTGCCCTGATCATTGACGTGAGTAAAGATAGTTTAGCCATTCAAATCACAGGACGTCCTGATAAAATTGACGCCTTGATCGAACTACTTCGCCCATATGGCATTAAAGAAATTGCCCGAACTGGATTGACAGCCTTACAACGTGGGCATCAGCCACAAGTTAACGAACTAGCAGCACATGCACTATTAAAATAATAATATTCCTGGAAGGATGATGAAACATGGTAAAGGTACTTTATAACGGAGATATTCAAGAGGAAGTTTTACAAGGAAAGAAAATTGCTGTAATCGGTTATGGTTCACAAGGTCATGCACACGCATTGAACTTAAAAGAAAGCGGTTTTGATGTTGTCGTTGGTTTACGCGGCGGAAAATCATGGGATAAGGCAGTCGAAGATGGGGTTGACGTTCGTTCCGTTGCGGAGGCAACCGCTGCAGCCGATGTAGTGATGGTACTCCTCCCTGATGAAATGCAGCCAAAGGTTTATGAAGAAAGCATTAAGCCTAATCTCGAAGCTGGTAACTCTCTTGTTTTTGCTCACGGATTCAATATTCACTTTAGCCAAATCGTCCCTCCTGCCGATGTCGATGTCTTCTTAGTTGCACCAAAAGGTCCAGGACATTTAGTTCGCCGGACATATACAGAAGGTGCCGGAGTTCCTGCCCTATATGCGGTTTATCAAGACTACACTGGCCAAGCTCGTGATGTTGCTCTTGCCTATGCAAAAGGAATTGGCGCCGCTCGTGCTGGAGTATTGGAAACGACATTCCAGGAAGAAACAGAAACCGATTTATTCGGAGAACAAGCCGTTCTTTGCGGTGGTACTACAGCCCTTATTAAAGCAGGTTTCGAAACTCTTGTTGAAGCAGGTTATCAGCCTGAAGTTGCTTATTTCGAGTGTTTACATGAATTGAAACTAATCGTTGACCTTTTATATGAAGGTGGCTTTGAAAACATGCGTTATTCTATCTCTGATACAGCACAGTGGGGCGATTTCGTTTCCGGGCCACGTGTAGTAAATGCGGATACAAAAGCGCGGATGAAAGAGGTCTTAACTGATATTCAAACTGGTGCGTTTGCGAAAGGCTGGATCCTTGAAAACCAAGCGAACCGCCCACAATTTAACGCGATCAACCGCAGTGAAAACAATCATCAAATTGAACAGGTCGGCCGCGAGCTTCGTGCGTTAATGCCGTTTATTAAAAAACCAGTAACTGCAAAGAAGGAAGTGGTGGTAAATGGTTCACGTTAACATCTTTGATACAACCTTACGTGATGGAGAACAGTCCCCTGGGGTGAATTTAAACCAGCTAGAAAAATTAGAAATCGCACGACAGCTAGAGCGGTTTGGGGTTGATATTATGGAGGCCGGCTTCCCGGCTTCCTCACAAGGCGATTTCGAAGCAGTAAAAGCCATTGCACAGACGATTAAAAACTCATCAATCACAGGCTTGGCACGCGCAACAAAATCGGACATTGACATTGCGTGGGATGCATTAAAGGATGCGGCGGAACCAAGGTTGCACATATTTCTTGCTACCTCCCCTATCCATATGAAATATAAACTGATGAAAACTCCAGAGCAGGTTGTTCAGACAGCAGTAGATATGGTTGCCTATGCAAAGCAGCGGTTTCCGCATATCGAATGGTCTGCTGAGGATGCCTCCCGCTCGGACTTGGATTTTCTTGTTCAAATCATTACAAAAGTAATTGATGCTGGGGCCACCGTAATCAATCTTCCTGATACTGTCGGCTATACAACGCCTGAAGAATACGGAAGGATGTTCCGCTATATCAGAGAAAACGTCCCTAATATTCATAAAGCCGCCCTGTCCTGCCATTGTCATGATGACCTAGGGATGGCTGTTGCCAATTCGCTCGCAGCGATCGAAAACGGTGTGACCCAGGTGGAAGGGACAATAAATGGAATTGGCGAACGGGCAGGCAATGCTTCGTTAGAAGAAATAGCCGTTGCCTTAAATATTCGCAAAGATAAATATCCGTTTACAACGAATCTAGTTTTAAAAGAAATTAAACGCACAAGTGACCTTGTCAGCCGCTTTACTGGCATGATTGTTCCTCCTAATAAAGCCGTAGTTGGGAAGAATGCCTTTGCCCATGAATCCGGGATCCATCAGGATGGCGTCTTAAAAAATACGTTAACCTACGAGATTATTACCCCAGAATTAGTGGGAGTTAAGTCCAATGATTTAGTGCTTGGGAAACATTCGGGACGCCATGCGTTTAAGGATAAAATTGAACAAATGGGGTTTACCTTATCGCCTGAAAAACTTGGTGAAGCGTTTACCGCCTTTAAACAGTTAACCGATCGAAAAAAGGAAGTAACCGACGAAGATTTATTTACCATTTTAACCGATATTCAAACGACCACGATTGATGTGAAAAAATATGAATTGGTCGCCTTCCAGGTTCAGTACGGTTCAGCCAACCTCCCTACAGCAACGGTTGCCCTAACCACGCCGGATGGAGATCGAGTGGAAACGGCCTGCACTGGTTCAGGTAGTGTCGAAGCACTAATGAACACCCTTGAGTCCTTGATTAAAGAGGAAATTCATCTCACTGATTTTAGGTTGAGCTCTGTTGGCCAAGGACGTGATGCCCTTGCAGAGGTTCATGTAAAAATGACCGTCAATGGAACTCCAGTCAGCGGGCGCGGCTCTGCCCAGGATGTCCTTGAAGCATCGGCAAAATCCTTCTTGAACGCCGTCAATCGTGTATTTTTCAATCAAAAAGCTGCTGTCAAAGAGCCGGCTCTATAATAAATTTCACAAAAAAATGAGGAGGTTGCTTCTAATGAAAAAACATATTGTCTTACTTCCCGGTGATGGGATTGGCAAGGAAGTTATTAACTCTGCAAAAGACGTGTTACATGCGATAGCTGAAGAATATAATCATAGTTTTAGCTTTGAAACCCATGAAATCGGAGGAGCAGCCATCGACCTTTATGGCACTCCCCTTCCAGAAGCAACCGTTGGTGCCTGCAAACAAGCAGATGCTGTTTTGCTAGGTGCTGTAGGTGGACCAAAATGGGATCGTAATCCTTCCCACCTTCGTCCGGAACGGGGCTTACTTGGAATCCGTAAAGCACTCGACTTATTTGCAAACTTAAGGCCAATCAAAGGGTTTAAGAATTTGCTCCATGCTTCGCCACTCAAGGAAGAAGTAGTTGCCGGAAGCGACCTCCTTATTGTACGTGAGTTAACGGGCGGCCTCTATTTTGGTACACCTAGTGAGCGGCGCGATAACGGAAATGCTGTCGTCGATACGCTTGCCTATACACGGAAAGAGATTGAAAGAATTGTAGATAAAGGATTTCAGGCAGCCCAGCAGCGACGTGGTCAGTTAACCTCAGTCGATAAAGCAAATGTTCTAGAATCCAGCAAGCTTTGGCGAGAAGTGGTCGAAGAGAAAAAAGCTCAATATCCAGATGTGAAGGTCGACCATCTCTTAGTGGATGCTGCCGCCATGAAATTAATTACCAGTCCAACCCAATTCGATGTCATAGTGACGGAAAATCTCTTCGGCGATATTTTAAGTGATGAGGCTTCAGTATTAACCGGTTCACTTGGAATGCTCCCTTCGGCAAGCTTACGTGAAGATGGTCTTGGTCTGTATGAGCCCGTTCATGGATCAGCACCGGATATTGCCGGGAAAGGAATTGCTAACCCTGTGGCAATGATCCTGTCCACCGCTCTCATGCTTAGGTACTCCTTTAACTTAGATGACGAAGCGAAAGTGATTGAGGATGCCGTTCAATCCATTCTCGATGCTGGCTTCCACACGGGTGATCTTCAAGTGCAGGATGGACGTATTGTCGGGACAGTAGAAATGACGAAACTGATTGTCGATTATATCAAATCACAAAATGCATCGAAATGTATCGCCAGCTGTTATTTTTAGAAATAGATTGGGTGGGCCCACACCTCACCCTCCTTTTTTACCAACCTATAAATCTATTTACGTGAGGAAGGAAGCTATGCAAACACCAAAAACCATTATTCAAAAAATTTGGGAACAGCATGTTGTCCATCGGGAGGCAGGAAAGCCTGATTTATTGTATATTGACTTGCATCTCGTTCATGAAGTAACCTCACCCCAAGCATTTGAGGGATTACGGATGAACGGACGCAAGGTCCGCCGCCCTGATCTTACCTTTGCCACAATGGATCATAATATCCCAACACGCCAACGTCTTACCATTAATGACCCGATATCGAAAAAACAAGTTGATACTTTACAAGAAAACTGTCAGGAATTTGGTGTAACGCTTGCCGACATTCATCACCCCGATAACGGGATTGTCCATGTCATTGGCCCTGAACTTGGTTTGACCCAACCAGGAAAAACGATCGTCTGTGGTGACAGTCATACATCCACACACGGTGCATTTGGTGCACTTGCTTTTGGAATCGGTACGAGTGAAGTTGAGCATGTTCTAGCCACGCAGACACTGTGGCAAGCCCCTCCGAAAACACTAAATGTAAAAGTAAATGGCAAGCTTGGGACTGGCGTTACGGCAAAGGATTTAATTTTAGCGATTATCGGGAAATTTGGCGTCCAATTTGGAACTGGCTATGTAATTGAGTACACAGGCGAAGCTATTCGCTCCCTCTCCATGGATGAGCGGATGACCGTCTGTAACATGTCGATTGAGGCCGGCGCTCGGGCAGGTTTAATTACCCCAGATGAAACAACCTTTGACTACTTACGCGGTCGGAGACATGTCCCTCAAGGTGAGGCATTTGAAGAAGCTGTTACCTACTGGCGCTCCCTCGCCACCGATGAAGGTGCAGTCTATGATACGGTTGTTGAGATTGAAGCCGCCGACGTCGAACCACAGGTTACGTGGGGAACAAACCCTGGTATGTGTATTCCTGTTACTGCTAGCGTCCCAACTCCAGATGCAAGCGATAAGCCAAGTGAGAAGGATGAAATTGTCCGTGCCCTTGATTATATGGGGCTAGAGGCAGGTCAGCCCATTTCCAGTGTAAAAATAGACCATGTCTTTATCGGTTCTTGTACGAATTCTCGGTTAAGCGATTTACAAAAAGCGGCAGAAGTGGTCCGTGGCCGGAAGGTTAATCCAGCGGTTACCGCCATTGTCGTACCAGGTTCCTTTAGCATCAAGCTGGCTGCTGAAAAAGAAGGCATTGATCAGATCTTTAAAGAAGCAGGATTTGAATGGCGTGAGGCTGGCTGCAGTATGTGCCTTGCTATGAATGATGACATCGTTCCACCAGGTGGACGCTGTGCTTCCACATCTAATCGAAATTTCGAAGGCCGTCAAGGTAACGGAGCTCGCACCCATCTAGTTAGTCCTGAAATGGCAGCAGCTGCCGCAGTTATGGGGCATTTTGTCGATGTTCGCCAGTTTACGGCCCAGGAGGTAAGCTAATATGGAACCATTACGTACGCATCAAGGGCTTGTATATCCCTTGAATCGGTCCAATATTGATACAGACCAAATTATTCCGAAACAGTTTTTAAAACGGATTGAACGCAGTGGCTTTGGTCAATTCCTGTTTTACCATTGGCGTTTTGATGACGCTGGTAACCCTCGCCCTGATTTTTCATTAAATGATCCGAAATATAAAGGGGCTTCGATTTTGGTAGCCGGTGAAAACTTTGGCTGCGGCTCTTCACGCGAGCATGCCCCGTGGGCTGTTCAGGACTTTGGCTTTAAAATTGTGATTGCACCGAGCTTTGCTGATATTTTTAAAAACAACTGTGTCAAGAACGGCATCCTTGCCATTCAAGCAAGTGAAGATCAGGTGCAAACCATTATGAAAAACGCCGAAGCTCGTGAATATTGCTTAACAGTTAACCTTGAAGATCAAGTCGTATCGGACAACGAAGGATTTTCACTTTCCTTCGATATTGCGCCATACCCGAAAGAAATGTTATTGAACGGCTGGGATGAAATTGGTGTTACGCTAACCTATGAGGATAAAATTGAGCAATATGAGCTGTTATATAAGTAAAATGCGCTTGGGCCCGGCCCAGCGCATTTTTGTTTAAATTAAAATTCAGGTAATTGATCAAGATTATTTTCTTTTATTCCATCCGGCTCACTCCGAATGATATCTCTGCCATATTTGTGAAAAACATCAACATGGCTAAGATTACCGGACTTTGCTTCTTCTAACGCGGTTACATAATCCAACTCTCGGCCAGCACTTGTCTTAAATGCAATAATATCCCCTTCCTCGTTCTTCCTCACTGCCACGATGCCTTCTTTTCCAGCACTAAATCCTTGATCAGTTTCAGCCCGCTGTTCACTTTGCTCTTTATATTCTTGATAAATTTGTTCAAAATTCTTTTGCTCCATTTGATTTCACCTCCGAACATCCGTTAGTATTTTTCATCCTTATTTCTTTTATCCTTTGGATTAAAAATGTCAGAAACTGTTCAAAATTACCCCTTACCAATAAAATTTGCTCCTGTCTCTCCATGGTATAATTTAGCTTGATTGGGGGAATAAAAATGGAGCCATCGGAAGGAAATACTTGGTTTTATATACGGGATCATCAGCAGCAGGGTCCTGTTGGATTATTTGAACTGAAAAAATTGTTTGAACAAGGAATTTTATCTACTGAAACTTTTGTTTGGTCAAAGGATATGAACAACTGGCAACTGGCAAATAGTCTTGATTTATTTCCAGGAACCAGCCTTACATCAAAACAGGAAATACAGACTTCAATGAATGTAGCTAGCGAATGGAAGGAATTAGCAAAGGACACTTATCCAAGCGGAAGACCCGTTGTTCGTTACTTAGCTAGACTGTTTGATCTATCGTTATTTTCCCTTTTCCTCATCACCTTTGTATCCATCTTCTCGCCAAAATTTATTGTGGATTCTTCAAAAATCTTTATTTTTATGCTCAGTCTCATTTTCTACATTTCGGTAGAAGCCATCATCCTTTCTATCTTTGGAAACACCTTAGGTAAGTTCATTCTAAACGTTCGTCTCTGTAAGCTAAATGGCGATCGGATTGATTTCCTTACTGCACTACAGCGTTCAATATTTGTAACCGCTGCTGGCATGGGTTTTGGCGTACCACTCATCAATTTTGTCTGCTTTTATTTTTCATTTTTCGACCTAAAAAAGAATGGGAAGTCCACTTGGGATCAACAAATCGGTACGGTTGTTTTATATGGAAAAGTCAGTCCAGCAAGAATTGTTTTCTGCAGCCTGTTTCCAATCGCCCTCCTGATCGCCGGATTCGTCATTTAATAAATTATGATTCATTCCTTTGTGAAGAAATGAACATTGCTACCCATTCAAAAGCCCTCCATCCCCAAAAACGGAAGGGCTTTCATTTTTTTAGCACTATTACTCCGTCATTCACCAACAGACCACCCTCTCTTACAACAAAAACTCAATGTCCACCTGCAGTGTACACCTTTCCATGAATGGTGTCTGTCACCTCGTTTACGTTTTTCATAATGATAAACATGATATAGAGGATGATAATGTTTAGTAATAGAACGAGTGTGATCACGGCTGGGCTTATGTGGATGCCCGCTTTGATTTGTAGGAAAATCATGGCGGTTAGGGCCGTTAATAGGGTTACTTCCTTCATGGTGATGACAGTTGCAAGTAAGTAGCCAAATGGCTTCCGTTTGATGAGCAAGAAACCCGACAAAAAGCTGACTGGTACCACAATGCCAAGATCAAGCGCCTGAATCGTGAGGGTCGTATAATGTTCTAACCCATCTGGCTGTGAATGGTGAAGCAATGGCACTATAATTTTTCCTAACCACATCAACGTAAATAAGCATGAAACGGTTAATAAAAAAACGCCGATAAATTTTGCAGGAAATCTTTTCTTAAAATACTGCGGTAAACTGGGAATGTCGAACGAAATCATCATGAGTGTAAAAGCAAAGAAACTAGCGGACATGAGTAAAATATAAATGAGAAACATCGAATTGTACATGGCTAGGAACGAATAGGAAGTATAAGTATACAAAAAATATCCGAGCGTCCCTGTTAATAGCAATTTTCCCTTTAGCAGACCTTTTCTAGCAATATTAAGCGAAACCAGCAGCAAAGGAATGCCTAAAACTAACGTGACATAATCCTGTGCTAGTGCTTGTGTGGCCATCGTTACGGAATCGTGCTGATAAAGTCCCTTCCCATAAATCGATACGGTTTCACCGAAGATCGACTTGTATTTGTATTCCCCTGCTCCTTGATTAGAAAAGATTGCGTACAAGGTAACAACTAGTGATAATACAGCAATAATGAAAACCAGTATCCCAATTGATTTTTTGTACTTCATCATCACCAACACCCTCCTATTCGATCGTCCTCCTCCTATCGTAAACGAAATACTGGCAATTCTGTTCTACCATTATAATCGTTCAAAAAAAATTCAGATATTTGTTACTTTCTGTGGAGATTGTCACTCATTTTCCCTTTCATTCTCGAACAGTCTATAATAACCGTAAGAAGATTATTGGGGTGAAACAAAATGACTACTTTCGATAAAACTCATGACCCGTCTATAAATAAACAACTGCTTGATGAAATGACTGATAAAGCACTAGATTTAAAAATTGTAATCCAAGAAGCAGAACAGTATTTGGAGCAATGCCACAACACTTCAGTTCTCCCTCTTTCTATTCAGAATAGACCTCGTTCTTTTTCGGAAAAAATCAAAGAAAAGCTGTTCCGCCTTATAGCAAAACAGACCCCACTGCCTCAGCCAACAAGATTGGTGATCGATCCGGATGGAAAGGTAGTCCCAGATTGGAAGGACAAGCTCGACGTGGAGTACGTTAAGCTCCAAACCACCATTACAACGGAAATCAATGTGGTCGATTGTGGGGCTGTTGGGGATGGGATAACCGATTGCACCACTGCATTTAAACGGGCACTTGGCCGCGGTCGAGTCAAGGTGATCATCCCACCTGGCACGTATGTGACCAAGGGACTTCGACTGCCATCGTGGACATACCTGATTGGCTCAGATCCCGGAAACACGACCATTAAGCTTCATGATCAGACTCCGAAAGGAACGCGGCTCATCACAAATGCAAACCATTGGCGCGGTAATCATCATATTCTTATAGAGGGAATGAGTTTGGATTGGAATGTCGAGCGACTTGGGGACGCAACAAAAACCAGTACATGGGGAAATCATTCAAGCTGCCTCACGTATGCAAATGTAACCTACGGCTGGGTAAAAAACGTAGAAGGAATTAATCCAGGCTTGCACTGCTTCGACGTGTCATCGACACTATACAATTATGGTGGGGACGGCTATCGTGCCCGTGGTGGCAGCCAATATATCTGGCTTGACCTTCTTACCGGTTACGGTTTCGGCGATGACGGGATTACTACCCATCATAGTGACTATATTTATATTTCTGAATGCCATATGTGTGATCCAAGCGGACGGGCCCATCGAAAAGGTTATTCCAATTCGAATGGATTTGAAATTGACGATGGCTCACGAAATGTTCTTCTCGTCAATAATTCTAGTGCCCGTTGCTTTGGAGGAATCGAAATCAAGGCACACGAAAATTCCTCAGCGGCTGCCAATGTCCAGATCATCGGGCATATTTCGGTGAACGATAACCGGTCTTTCAATTTCCGCCATATCGGCCACCATCAAGGCACAGATACCGAATCACTCACAGCCTACAATATTGTGGGAGTTAACCTAGTGGGAATCGCACCCATTTTCACAGACCTCTATCAAGATTCCACACCTCGTGGTTTGGTCGTGTCCGCCTATAAAAATGTCGTGATTAGCCATTTCTTATTATTGGGTGATCCAGACTATGATTACCAAGGGAATCCACTTATTGCTATTCAATATCGGGCCAGAAATATCGTGTTAAATCAGATCACTTTCGAAAATTTTAACACTTTTGGTGCAGCCATTAAAGTTTTCGGTGGAGAAAATAAAGCAGACAGCGTAAAAATACACGACTGTTCATCAGAAAAAATTACAGTTGGCTCCGATGTTAACGACGTTTCCATAAATAAAGTGCAGGTCCCTTTTTAGGGAACAATAGCCAAACAATAATTGGATGACTTGGTCCATATTTAAATCAATCTTTGGAATATCCTCTGTTTCTAAGCCAAGCAAATCGATTATCTGTTTGATATTTTCCACATTAAAAACCCCGCTCATTACGATTGTCAGGCGTTTTTTGTTTTCTACATTTGTTGGCTTCTGTTCAAATCAACCTAGTAAGCATAATCATGACATAGCCTTCATTAGAATGTTAAAAAAACGTCAGATTGTTTTTTAACATTTGATGACATTAAATAAAATTAATTGACTCACAATAAAAAGAGGTGTTTAATAAAAAAGCACAAAATTGATAGAGGTGTTTCGTTTGTTCCGACTAATATTTCAAATGGTTGTCATAGGATTATGCTCGATGCTTTTCGGATTTGCCTTTAATACTTTTCTAATTCCCCATAAGCTAACATCCGGTGGTGTAACAGGCATCGCTTTTTTTATTCATCATTTTACGAATATGAATACGGGGACCGTTATCTTACTGATTAATATTCCTTTATTTTTATTAGGACTAAAATATTTAGGAAAAAAATTCATTTTGCTAACAGGTTATTCTGTTTTTGTTTTATCCTTTAGCATGAAATTTATTCCCGTTCATGCGATTAGCCCTGATATTCTCCTCTCCTCCATTATTGGCGGAGCACTCTATGGCATTGCCGTAGGGTTGATTATTCGTATTGGCGGGTCAACGGGCGGAACGGATATTATCAGTCTTACCCTTGCGAAAAAGAAGAATGTACAGGTTGGTTTTTTAAACACATGTCTAAATCTTTTGGTCGTGGCCGGATCGGGACTCATCTTTGGCTGGAATATTACCCTGTATACGATCATTGCCATTTATGTTGCGGGTCGTGCGGTGGATATGGTGTACACCACTCATCATAAATTAACCCTAACGATTGTCACCGATCAATATGAAGAACTTACTGAGGCATTGATTCACTTACATCTTAGGGGGGTTACGGTGACAGATGCTGAAGGCGCCTACACCCATAGGCCTAAAAAGGTGTTAACGACAGTGATTACGAAATTCGAACTCAACGAAACGAAACATACGATAAGAAAAATCGATCCGAAGGCGTTTGTCAATATCACGCAAACATTAGAAGTCATGGGACGTTTCCGCAAAGATTAAAAGGCAGATGACCATTTGGGGCCATCTGCCTTTTCTTTAAAAGATAGGAAATTTGACTTCAAAAATTGTCCAGCTCCAGGAGCCAATAGACAGATTCCTGGAGCTTTTCTTATTGCTCTTTTAATCGGTTCAGTTCCTCTAGCAAAACTTGGGCGTGATTATGGACAAGGTCCTTAGCACCATATAGAAGGGTAACCGCATCTTTTTCCGCCAAGTCGACAATTTGCCTGATTAAGTCCTGCTTCTCTTCGTTGGTACGAAGCTCTTCAAGGTACCGAGTGCGAAATTCTTCGAAAAGCTCTGGCACATGACAAAACGATTTTCGCAGCTCATTGCTAGGTGCAACCTCTTTAAACCAATACGACAATCTGGCCTCATCCTTCGATATCCCGCGCGGCCACAACCGATCAATCAAAATCCGACAACCATCCAATTCATCAACTGGCTCATAAATCCGCTTAAGAATAATCCTCGCCATCAAAATCACCTCTAATCAAGTGTCCACCTCGAGAGGACAGTGTCCACGAATGGTGTCAGGCACCAAAAGAAGCACCAAAGGAAGCATCAAAAGAAGCACCTAATCTTCGTCTTTGACGTCTATACTTTCCGGAATGGGTTCGCTTAAAATGTCCTCAACGAGTTGTTTGTATTTTTCTAGTTGTTTGAGGTGGGTGTTGAATTGTTCTTTGTAGATGAGGTATTCTTCTCCATCAAATAGGGCGCGAATTTTCTTTTGCTGAATCAAATTCTTAACGGTTGCTTCTGGGACTGATAAATATTCTGCAGTTTCTTTTATAGTAAGGTACATGGTTGTCTCCTTTTTTACTTGTTTTCTAGTAGGAATCCGTCTAAAGTTCGAGCCAATTCCCTAGCCTATCTCCCAATCCCTGGCCGGAGATTGAGGAAATTTTCATAAGCAAAGCCTTTAACCTCTTCCTCTTTATAATACTTCAGCAATTCATTAATGAGGTTTTGGCTTTTTGAAGCATCCTCTAAATTGGTAATGAAGGTGGAAATCCCGTCAAAATCGGAGCCCAACCCAATTTGCTTTACTCCCCCTAACGAACAAAAATGGTCAATATGGTGGACTAGATCAGCAATCGTCACCTCGCCAGATTCTTTAATAAAAGGGGGATTATAAACCACATGGATCAATCCGCCTTTAGAAAACATCGCCTTTGCCTGCTCATCCGTCAGATTTCGGGGATGATGGCAGAGTGCCCTTGCATTAGAGTGACTGGCGATTGGATACTTGGCCAGTTCCAGTACCTCCCACGTTCCCTTATCACTTAAATGCGACACATCCGTTAAGATTTGATGCTCGTTATTAAACGCGACAATCTCTTTCCCTAATAGTGTCAGCCCAGCTCCGCGTGGTTCGCCAGCGCCATCAGCTGCAAGGTTCGCTTGATTCCACGTCAGACCCACAGACCGGACGCCTAACTGATAGAGGATATGGAGCTTCGACAAATCATTGCCAATTGCATCCACGCCTTCCAGTGTGAGCATCGCTCCGATTTGACCTATTTTTAGACGATCAAAATCAGCCCAGTCTTTGATGTGGACCATATCAGGATTCTTTCCAAGCACTTCCTTATAAAAATAATCGATTTGTTCGAGGACTACTTGAAATTTCTGATCCCCTTTTATGTCTGGTTCAATGAAAATCGCAAAGCACTGAACCTTCACTTGCCCTTGTAGTAAACGAGATTTATTGGTCTCCAGTTCTGCTCCATCGGCAAACCGAATCGTCCCTTTTGCCTCCTGGAGTTTAAGTAAGGCGTCACAATGCAGGTCAATGATATTCATGGCACATTCCTCCTTTAAAAAAGTTGCACTTATGCCTAATGGGAAAGTTATGCTTTCCTAGCGGTCAAGAAAAACGGCTAGGTTTAAAGTTCCCAGCCAGTTAAACGATCTATTTTATACGTTGTTCCGCCATTTCTTTTACCTTTGGCAACACTTTATCCCAGATATCCGCACTTGCATCCCTGTAGATCTGTCCATCGGTCATTACGCCAAAATCTCCTTGTAACACATGGAGTGTCGTCAGCCCCTGATTTTCAGACAGCTTAAAGGTAATACCATCTTCATCTGTCACATGGGGACGCTCTGGACTGCGCACATCAAATACGGTAAAGCGAAGAAGTTTGTCCTGCTCGAGCGCTGTAATATTGCCCTCGACAACGACTGTTCCGTCCTCACCCTTCCAAAGAACAGGACTTTCCATTTCCCACGTCGATTCAAGATGAAATTGTGGTCCACCACTTGAAAATTCCACGGCCCACTGTCGATTTAATTCACTGATCGTTAGAACGTCCCACACAAGTGCTGCAGGTGCAGCAATATCAATTTTTTTATCCACAAATAGTTTTGTCATCTGGACCTCCCATGAAATGTATAATAGTTACTTCCATTATACGTTAACAAAGACCCGCCTCACAATTTCCAGTTAAAAGACACAAAAAAATCGGCACTCACGAAAACTGCCGATGGTTGCTTAATATTTTCTTAGAAAAACAGGTTCGATTTTAAATAGATTCGTTCGGACTATTTCATGACAAAGTGATAGAATCGCTTCGATTGCCTGCGTCGAATTTGCCAATACCCTTAAAGCAAATCCCGGCACTGCTAAAATTGATAAGCCGATTCTGACGGCTGACATAAGCTCCAAGCGCTCCTGTAATCCCTCTACAAAGGCGGAATCGATCCGCGAATCAATGACAAGTATCGTTCCAAAATGAGTAAAGCCCTCCATTATGCCAATCCCAGTCGTATCCACATCAGGCTCTAATTTAACATGATCAAATAAAACTATCCTTTCGCCCATATAAATTTTCACCTTCGACTGCACGAGATCATACTGAAACCAGGATCCATCAGGTGCCCAGCCTGGGGTAATAATATCCGAGCACAGAAAAGAAGAGTCCGGCTCCATTCGTACCACCATATTTTGCTTGAAGCACGCGTCCTGATAGGCAATAACCGGATCAGGCAAATATTCCAATACACTGCCACTCTTTAAGTAAATGTCCATCTCCTGATAGGCGGGCTTGCTTTTCGTCTTATAGATTTTGGTCGATGATTGGGTAGTCAGCACTGCCACCGCTGCATCCTCTAGAAAAATCTTCATTCTATAAGAATCGCCGTCCACATAGCCGCCACCAGGATTCATGATATAAAAGTAGGCTTCGCCAGTCTGCGTTAAGTAAAGCGGTCGTGTTAGTTTAAAGGCACCTTCAGAATAGGATTCTTTTAAAATCGTCTTCCTCCCTTTCCGCGCACCTGTTAGCTGCAAGAATCCGGTCAGTTCGCCCACTTAGCTTAACCCTATCAATAACGCATTTCGTTTAATCCATGCAATCACTTCGTCAAGACCGGTATCTGTTTTTAAATTGGTGAACACATAGGGCTTGTTCCCCCTGGCCACCTTCGTATCTGCCTCCATTACCGCTAAGCTAGCACCTACATAGGGGGCTAAATCGATCTTATTGATAATAAACAAATCTGATTTAATCATGCCTTGTCCGCCTTTGCGCGGAATTTTCTCCCCTTGGGCCACATCGATAATATAAATAGAAAAGTCGACAAGTTCGGGACTAAACGTCGCAGCTAGATTATCGCCCCCACTCTCGACAAAAATAAGCTCTAAGTCGGGATGCTTCGCTATTAGTTCATCAATCGCGGCAAAATTCATCGATGCATCTTCACGAATGGCGGTATGTGGACAGCCGCCCGTTTCCACACCGATAATCCGATCAGCTGGGAGGACGCTATTTTTGATTAAAAATTGGGCATCCTCCTTCGTATAGATATCATTCGTGACAACCGCCATGTTTAGTTCATCCTGTAAATGTCTTGTTAAGCGCTCGACCAGCATCGTCTTTCCAGCGCCTACTGGTCCGCCAATTCCAATCCGAATCGGTTCCATCTTTTCCCCTTCTTTCTCGGTCATTTACGACATAAATAAGCGAACATGAAGCCGCTCGTGCCGCATTTGTGCAATTTCCAACCCTGGAGCCACCGCTCCAAAGTCTTCTCTCTCCAGGCATTTAATTCGTTCCATTGCCTTCCAGACATAGGGCTGAATTTCTACTAGCATTCTTTGACCGGCCGTTTGTCCAAGTGGGATGCCGCGTACACCATTCTGAACAAGCGAAGTGATTGTCGAGTACAAAAAGGTGACCATCGCCTCGTCCCGGTCTATTTTTAAATCATCACTAATCATCGCAAAGACAATCGCAGGGTGACCATAAGCTTCACCTTCGCGGATCTTGGCTAAATACTGCTCTAATAAAGGAATCGAATAGAGGTCGATTCCCATTTTGATAAACCTTTCACCAATTCGTCGGTTTGCCTGACGGGTTTCGATTGGCAAATTTTGCACGTATAATGTTTGATCAAGCTGCCAGATTTCAGTCAAATGATTGTCTGCTAAATGGTCAAATGTAAGGCGAAAGGCGAGCCCATCGGTATAGACTAGCTGTTTTTCCAAGTAAATTCTTAACCAATGAAAAAAAGTTTCCTGATTGTGAACCGTTCCATCCTGAATATAGGTCTCTAACCCAAAGGAATGGGAAAAGGCACCTGATGGAAAGTTGGAATCCCCAATCTGCAATAAGGTGAGGAGCTGATTATTCATGGGAATGTCCAATATGCCGGAATGCCCGTTTCACTTTTCTCTCCTCTCTGGAAAAAGGAACCTCAAGCTGTTCGAGTAACTCTTGAACAAGGTAATCGTATTGCACCAGCATGACCTTTCCTTCAAATTGTGCTGGCAAATGGCGATTCCCCAATTGATGGGCAATCTCGCCCATTTGCATCATGGTTGTTGGATGAATTACGAGCAGGTCATCACTCGTCACACTAATCACAATCATATTTCGCTCATCCATATATAAGATATCTCCATCAATGAGATCTCTCGGTTCCTTTAAGCGAATACCTAGTTCTTTTCCATGGTCTGTAGTCACCCGTTGAATCCGTTTCACCAGGTCGTCACTTGATACATACACTCGTTCAATGTGGCGGCCAGATGTGGAAATTTCATCGACATTGCCAACGATTTTTTCAATAATCACTTTGGTTCCCCCTAAAATAAGAAATAGCGCTGGGCCATCGGTAATACCTCTGCAGGTTCACAGGTAATAAGTTCTCCATCCACGAGTACTTCATAGGTTTGCGGATCCACTTCGATTTTTGGCATTTCACCATTGAGCTTCATATCCTGTTTACGCAGTTGACGGATTCCTTGCACCGGTTTAATTTGTTTTCTTAACCCTAGCTTTTCCGGGACACCGAGCTCAATTGCCGCCTTGGACAGGAACGTAATCGCGGTGGAATATTTAGCCTTTCCATATGAAGCAAACATAGGACGGTATAAGACCGGCTGTGGTGTCGGAATCGAGGCATTCGGGTCGCCCATTAAGCTGTGGGCAATCATTCCCCCCTTGATGACCATCTCCGGCTTCACCCCAAAAAAGGCGGGATCCCAGATTACGAGGTCCGCTAGCTTCCCGACCTCGATTGAACCAACCTCCTCTACAATCCCATGCGTAATGGCGGGATTAATGGTGTATTTGGCAATATAACGCTTGACTCGGTAATTGTCACCGACCCCCTTATCCTCGGAAAGCTTGCCACGTTGCTTTCGCATTTTATCAGCGGTTTGCCAAGTCCTTGTAATCACCTCGCCGACCCGGCCCATTGCTTGCGAATCGGAGCTAATCATGCTAAACACGCCGATATCATGAAGAATATCCTCTGCTGCAATTGTTTCTTTACGGATCCGGGAATCAGCAAAGGCAATGTCTTCTGGTACTTCCGGGTCTAAGTGGTGACAAACCATCAACATGTCAAGGTGTTCATCTAATGTATTTTTTGTATAGGGACGGGTGGGATTGGTGGACGAAGGCAAAATATAGGGATAGCTCGCGACTTTAATAATATCGGGTGCATGTCCACCTCCGGCTCCCTCCGTATGATAGGTGTGGATCACCCTGCCATTGATCGCTGCCAACGTATCCTCGACAAAGCCACCTTCATTTAAGGTATCGGTATGAATCGCGACTTGCACATCGTATTGGTCCGCGACCCTTAGGCTGTGATCAATCG
Organism: Neobacillus jeddahensis; assembly: GCF_000612625.1. Lineage (GTDB taxonomy): Bacteria > Bacillota > Bacilli > Bacillales > Cytobacillaceae > Neobacillus > Neobacillus jeddahensis. Next base: position 37,224 of record NZ_CCAS010000003.1, on the reverse strand, counting down.
CCGAAGCAGTCGTGCCCCAATCTTCGTGAAGCTTAAGCCCGATTACTCCAGCCTCGATTTGTTCAATTAACGGTTCTTCCGCAGAGGCATTTCCTTTGCCTAAAAAACCAAGATTCATCGGAAATTCTTCAGCTGCTTCCAGCATACGATGAATATTCCATTCCCCAGGGGTACAGGTGGTCGCATTGGTTCCTGTCGCTGGACCTGTGCCGCCGCCAATCATTGTGGTAATACCTGAGGCTAACGCGGTTTCGATTTGCTGCGGACTGATAAAGTGGATATGGGCATCAATGCCTCCGGCGGTAACAATCATGCCTTCACCAGCTAACACCTCTGTGCTAGCCCCGATGACCATATCGACTCCCTCCATTAATAAGGGATTACCCGCTTTGCCAATCCCAACGATTCGGCCATCACGAATGCCGATATCCGCTTTGTAGATTCCGCAATAATCCACAATGATGGCATTGGTAATCACTGCATCCAGTGCTCCGTCAGCTCGGGTTGCCAGCGGATGCTGCCCCATTCCATCCCGGATCACCTTCCCCCCGCCAAATTTGACTTCATCTCCATAAACGGTAAAATCCTTTTCGATTTCGATAAATAAATCGGTATCTGCGAGGCGAATGGCGTCGCCAGTGGTCGGACCAAACATGTCGGCATATTGCTTTCTCGACATACGAAAACTCATGATTTGTCCTCCTCTACTGCATCTAATCTGCCGTCAGTTTGATTGTTCAGTCCATAAACCTCGCGCCTGCCAGCAAAGGGGACGAGCTCGACCTCCTTGGCATCACCTGGTTCAAACCGGACAGCGGTGCCAGCCGGAATATTGAGATGTTTGCCAAACGCCTCGCCCCGTTCAAAACTAAGCGCACGATTTACCTCATAAAAATGAAAATGGGACCCTACTTGAATGGGGCGGTCCCCTTTATTGAGGACCAGTACCTTTGACGTGGGCCTTCCTTGATTACAAACAATTGGATCTTGTCGTAATCGATATTCACCAGGAATCATTCCTTTCAGCTCCTATTTTGATGGATTTAAACAATTGGGTAATTTTTACATATTTTGTTTAATTATTTGGATTTTTTGTAGAATAAATCTTATTTTTGTAGAATTCCTCTTCAATTTTGTAGAATTAACCCTTATTTTTGTAGAATTCTTCTATAGTTTTGTAGAATAACCCTTTTTGTAGAATTACTCCATTTTTATAAAAATTACCCCTTTAAAAATAGCAATCTATCGAATGGGCTCATGAACGGTTACGAGTTTGGTGCCGTCAGGAAAGGTGGCCTCGACTTGGATATCGTGAATCATCTCCGGAATTCCCTCCATCACATCCTCACTTGTCAAAATCTTCGTCCCTTCGCTCATTAATTCCGCCACCGATCTCCCATCTCTGGCCCCTTCCATAATCTCGTACGTAATCAGGGCGATTGCCTCTGGATAATTTAGTTTCAAGCCTCGATCCTTGCGGCGCCTGGCCAAATCAGCAGCAACTACAATTAGGAGCTTTTCCTGTTCTCGCTGCGTCAATTTCATTCTGGCTTACCTGCCAATAAGTCATATAAGGTACAGGCAATAATTTTTGTTGCATCGAGTAAATCTTCCAGGCGAATATGTTCATCGGCCCGATGTCCATTCGCTTCCTCTAACAGCCTAGGGCCAACCCCAAACATAATCGTCGGAATTCCGGCTGCATAAAAGTGGCGCGCATCAGCATAGATCGGAACACCGTTAATCGACAGCTCTCCCTTCCCATGCATTAGTGCCTTCCAATTTGCCGCCAACGTGGCAATAAGCGGGGCATCCTCAGGCACAGGTCCGAAGCTATCGGCATGGAGAATCTTCGTGATATCCACCTTTAGACCCTCAATATGGGCGACTGCTTCGTTGACCACCTTATATAACTCTGCTTCCGCGAGCACCGCGTCTTCAGCTGGAATCAGGCGGCGGTCAATCCTGATTGTACATTCATCAGGAACCACATTGGTATTAATCCCCCCCGAAATGAGCCCCACCACCAATGTAGGGTGATCAATACCAGGAACAGCGGATTTTTTAACCGCGAGTGTCTTTCGATAGGTATATAATGCCTGTAAAATATCGGTCGTCGCTTCTATCGCATCAATTCCCGTATGCGGTAAGGCGGCATGGGCCGATTTTCCAGTTGTTTTGATTTCAAAATGTAAACAGCCATTGTGGGCATTAACCGCAGCATACGTAAATCCGGCCGCAATCGCGAGATCCGGCTTAACGATTCCTTTATCTAGCAGCCATTTTGGTCCAATTTCACCGCCTGTTTCTTCGTCAAAGGTAAAGGCGAGGTCAACAGTCCCTTTTAGCGTGAGCTGAACCTGTGCCTGTTTTAAAGCTAAAACAGCATAGGAATAGGCAGCTATATCAGATTTTGACACCGCTACGCCACGGCCATACATTTTTCCATCGATTATTTCACCACCGTATGGATCGACACTCCAGCCCAAGCCGGGTGGGACGACATCACCATGGGCATTTAAGACAATGCTTGGGCCCTGCCCATCTCCAAATTTATTCCTGCCGACCACGTTTGCTACACTCATCATTCCGACGGCCTTTACATCGGCCTCAACTACTGGTACTAAAGAAACATCGTCGAAGCCAAGTTCGTCAAGTTCTTGATGTAACTTCGTTGCAATCGGCAGGCAATCTCCACCGGGATTATCGGAAGGTGTTTGCACGATCTTTTTTAAAAAACGGATTAAATCTGTTTCATGTTCCTCAATCCACTTGATCAGTTTTTCCTTATCTTGATTCATAAAACCACTCCTCCTTGTTTCTTGTAGGCCAACTGCTTTACTAATTCGGTTAGAACACATAAGCCTGCTTCTAAGTCTTTGGATGATGTAAATTCTAAGGGTGAGTGACTAATACCCGCTTGACTTGGAACAAACACGATGGTTGTGGGACAAATCGGTGCAAACAGCTGGGCATCATGCCCTGCCCCACTATTCATTAGCTGATAAGGAAGATGGTGATTGGTGCATATCGTTTGAATAACCTCATTAAGATTTCGATCCATTTGGACTGGTGCAACCTCATGCCATAGCTCCATTTCATAATCCAACTCCCTCTGTGTAGAGATTTCGCGAAATCGTCGAGAAATCCCTTCACAAAAAGAAACTAACACTGATTCAGTTGGATGCCTGACATCCACTGTAAACACCACTTGACTTGGGATTACGTTTGGCACATTCGGCTCGACACTGACCTGGCCGACTGTCGTGACGAGATCTTCGTCGAACTCCTTCGCCATTTCATATAGGGCCTCTATCATGGAAACAGCTCCATGTAACGGATCTCTCCGCCACTTCATCATGGTCGTACCTGCATGATTGGACTCCCCTTTAATCATGATCCGGTACCGTTTCTGTCCAACAATCGTCTGGACCACCCCAATAGATTTCCCCTGTTTCTCCAAACTCGGACCTTGTTCAATATGTAATTCAAGAAAGGTATCGATATCCTTCCGTCGCACCTCAGCTGGATGGGTGGTACCAAAGCCAGCTTGCGTCATCGCATCCGCAAACGTGATCCCGTCCGAATCGTTTACACCCACGATATTTTGAAAGGAATACACGCCCGTTATCATCCCAGAACCCCAGCAAGCAAGGGGAAAGCGACTTCCCTCCTCTTCACAAAAGGAGACCACCTCCAGGTTTACATCAGGCTGCCCGTCTTTTTGGTTAAGCTGGTCGATTGCTAAGATGGCCGCAAGTACTCCATATGCTCCGTCATACTTCCCTCCTGATTTTACGGTATCGACATGGGATCCGATGAGGATTGTCGGGGCATGGGCATCACGTGCTACTAATCTGCCAAATAAGTTACCAATTGCATCAAATTTGACCGCTAAGCCAAGCTGTTCCATCCATTCTTTCAACGCATGCTGTGCCTCCTGCCATGGCTTGGAATAGAGGGTACGCGTAACTCCGCCATCTGCTTCTCCTCCATATGCACTGAGCCACTCAATCGCTTCACCGATCGTAGTCGGAAACCCGCCCATCGTTGCCCCTCCTTCTTACAATTCTCGACCGTATTTCTCTATGATTCTATTTTCTTCATCATCAAAAATTACGTTCCCCCGTAAAATCGTCTTCTTGACCCTTAGTAAAAACTCCTTGTTTTCATAGGGTGAATACTGATTGCGAAAAGCAAACGATTCTTTTGTGGCCAGTGTTGTTTCATCTAAACGGATGAGGACCACATCAGCATCTAACCCTGGAAGAAGTCTCCCTTTTCTGTCGGCAATACCAAAGCGATCGGCCACACGGGCTGTCCCTAATGGCACAATCTCGCTCAGTTGGATATTCCGCCTCAGAGCCTCATCAATGAGAGCAAGCCAAGTAAATTGCACGCCTTGGATGCCGCCCCATGCCTCCCAGATTGACGGAGTCAATTTCATCGAATACAAGCAAGGAGAATGGTCGGACCCAATCGTGTCAATCAACCCATTCTTTAGACAATCCCATAATCCCTCCACCTCAGATCGTGGCCTAAGCGGTGGGCAGCACTTTAGCAAAGCGCCCTTTTCAAGAAAATCAATCTCATCAAATAGTAAGTAATGCGGACATGTTTCTACCGTTACGTTAACACCACTTTTTTTTGCTTGATCAATCAGACCAATTATCCTCGCTGAGCTAATATGAACAAAGTGAACTGCTGTTCCATACTTAGCCGCAAGCTCCAAACCATGGCTTACTGCCTTTTCTTCCGCGGAAATGGGCCGACTGGCTAAAAAGGCTTGGCGTCCCTCACTCCCTTTTGCGGTCTGATACTGGACTGTTAATCTAGCAATCTCCTCCTCCCATTCCGCATGGAGAGCGAGGATCTTATGGTGATCCTTTGCCGTTTGCATCGCTTGTTCCAATCCCCCCGGAGAAACAAACGGAAAATCGGCAATCCCACTCTCACTCATAAACGCCTTCCAAGCAATAATCCCTGAACTCATTTCTTCTAATTCTGAGTGATTTGTGAGATTCGTTTCGGTTATTCCACCCCAGAGGGCATAATCGACAGACGCCAATGAAGATAAGTACTCCTTTTTTTCGCGTAAAGTTGTCACGTTTGTGACCGAGGGTGAACTGTTAAGTGGCATATCAAAGATGGTTGTTGTCCCGCCCTTCGCCGCTGCCCTGCTGCCGGTCTCCATGCCCTCCCAATCGGTTCGACCTGGATCATTAAAATGGACATGGGCATCGATAAAGCCTGGAACCACGAGACAGCCACTGGCATCAATGGTAGTGGCTGCCTTCTCTTGAAGCGGTACTGCTACACTCGGGTGGAGAGAGTCAATCTTCCCATCGATTATTTTGATATCGACTTCTTGAAAACGATCATCGATAAACACAAGTCCTTTTTTGATCCAAAGTACCTTGGTCATATGCTCCTCAGCTCCCTCGATACGTACTGTAGCCACCTGGTGAAATCAGCAGCGGGATGTGGTAATGAGATTCTCGTTCGGACACTCCGAAACGAACGGGAACACAATCAAGAAAGGCTGGCTCAGAGTGGATCGTGCCAAGCTTACGGAAATAATCGCCCACATGAAAACGAATTTCATAGATTCCTTGTTTCAAGCTATCGCCCTCTAGTAGTGGCTCAGTAAGTCTGCCATCTTTATTTGTATAGCTGTCCTTGACAAATTGGGGCTCTGACTCCACCTGCCAAAGCTCCACTAACACACCACTGGCAGGCCTGCCCATGCTTAGATCCAGTACATGTGTCGTTAGTCTTCCCGTCATTGGCCCGAATCCTCGGCTTGCTCAAGGTCCTCCCGCGTCATCGAAAACCGTTGAAAGCCAAACGGTGGACGTGGTTCGGTGAACACTTTTCCGTCGGTAGAGGCTGGGATTTCATCCAGGATCGTTTCCCAGGTGCGGTTATTCGATTCAAAGCGGACCTCCAGTAATTGCGGAAAACGAGAAAGAATCCGCTGACCAATACGATAAATCAGATTTTGAATGGACGGCGAGTTCGCCTCATGAAAGACGGTATAGGCAATATCGCGGACCTGCTCGGCTGCCACATACCCCTCCGCTAAATTCCCTCGTGCTGCCTCCAAATCGTTATAGCGCCATTCCATATTTAAAAAGATAAATAGCGGTCTGTCATAGGATTCTGGCAGTGTCGTATATTCGTCCTTTACATAGCCAAAGAACGAACTGCCCCGTACCTTAATCAACTTCAATCCCTTTAAACTGCTTAAGTGATCGGTTGTCTCAATCCCATCGTCTGTCCGCTTCACATCAATCGAAGCACATGGCTGCTCATTTAAGGAGTAGCGAAAAACGAGTGGACTCGGTTTAAAGCCGTCTTTTTCTGGGACAGGAAGCTCGTCGAAGGGGATTTGTTCACCAGAAATCGTAACCCCCGTCATTTGTGGATACGTTTCAAGGAAGCGGCGGCCGACAAATTCGAGAAAACCCTCCTGTGTGGCACCTTCGTAGTCACCAGCATGTTTGAGGATAAAATTCTTCATCGAATCTGTGGCGACCACTAAGGTGTTATCCCCCTCTTTAAAAGAAGGCAAAAAAGCCTCTCCCTCCACCGCTACCTTCACATTCATGCCAAACAGAATATTTCCTCGACCAGTAAAGGGTGATTCCGGGATGGCCCGCACCTCTGTAAGCGGTTTGGCATATGTCCGATACACCCACACCGCTTCTTTTCCATAGCACATCGTTCTCTTCATTTCCTCATCTCCTTAGTCGATTAAATCCTGTAAACGAAATCCGGCGATTTTATATACCTCATTTACCGCTGTCACACATTCATCCTCGTACGGATACTCCACACGCTCCTTCATGGCAGCAAGAATCGTCTCTTTGGTTTGTTCCTTTACAGCGATGATAAAGGGGAAACCGAATGTTTCAACATAACGCTGATTAAGCGCGATAAACGTGGAATATTCCTCCATCGATAACTGATGAAGTCCTACCCCTGCCTGCTCCTTTTTTGAAGCCTCGGACATCGCTAACCTTGATCCAAGATCGGGATGGGCACGCAAAAGATGCAATCGTAACGATTCATCAGCTGCTTCCACAACGGTTTTCATCGATTGTAAGAGTTCCTTACGTGATTGAAACGGCAGACATTCCCACGCCTTTTCCGCCACCCATGGGGAATGCTCAAATACCCCGCCGAAGGAGTCGACAAATAGCTCCTTCTCCATTTGATTGACCTGTTGAATCGTTAATACGAAGCGGGGATTGTCAATCTGCTTATCCTGTAAACTAGTCATTGCTTTTTCAACAGCGCGAAAAATTCCGCCATATCCGGTACATCTGCATAGATTCCCCGAAAGGCCTTCTTGGATCTGTTCGACTGTGGGGTTGGGGTAGTCAGTCAACAGCGCCTTGACTGCCATCACCATCCCTGGAGTACAATAGCCACATTGAAACCCGCCCTCTTCTAAAAATGCCTGTTGAATCGGATGATAGACTTCATCCTCCATTACACCCTCGATTGTTTGTATGGAGGCATCGCTGGCCTGATAAGCCATCAGTAAACAGGAATTAACTAATTCCCCATTCACCTCGACGGCACACGCCCCACAGCGGCCAAGTTCACACGATATTTTCGTACCAGTCAGCCTTAAATCCTCTCGTAAAATATCAACAAGCCTCGCTGCTGGAGCTACCTTCAATTTGCGTGGGACACCATTAACCGTCAGCATAAGGTCCATTTTATCTGCCAGCGGTAATGGTTCTGGATGATCAGCTCTGTTGTTTACATCCATGGTTTCATCTCTCCCAAACTGATAGATTTTAAGAGGAATTCAGGAGATACTGGCAATTTTTTCACCCAGCAGCCTGTCGCATCATAGATCGCTCTAGCAATGGCCGGAGCAACAGCCACTGTCCCAATCTCGCCAACCCCTCTTGGCCCAAATGGATCGCCCTCAATCAGCTTTTCGATCGCTTCAACATTCATCTGATAGGGAACATCGCAAATCGTGGGGATCCAGTAACTATCAAAATTATCTGTTAGATAGATTCCCTCCTCCATCTTTGCTTCTTCCATCAACGTATACCCCAAGGCCATCACTCCTCCCCCTTCAATCTGACCTCGGTATCCTAATGGCGTGACAACAGGACCGGCAGCAACAGCCTGGTCAAGCGCGCATACCTTTACCTTTCCAGTCAACAAATCGACTTCCACGTGGGCCATGACTGCGGCAAAGGCATATAAAAAGTGACTTCCCCCTACGGTTGCATCAGGACTAGTCGGAAAGTTAAATGAGGTATGAACATGAATGGACCGTCCATTCGGCATTTTCTCCGCCAGTTCCGAAAAGGAAACACACAGTGTAGAGGTAGTTGCTTCCCCCCTCCGCCAAATCCCTCCCGGCCCCATTTCTAATTGATCTGCAGATATCCCTGTAACGAGTTGTGTGAGTTCAAACAGCTGTGTGCGAAACGAATCTTTCATTCTTTCTAAGGCATGCCACACCATGCTGGTGGCTCTTGAAGCGGTTGAAGAGCCACTGACAGGCACTAACGCGGTATCGCCTATGACCATTCGGATATCGCTCGCTTCGCAGGCAAATTCCTTCATGACTAGGGCTTCAATAACCCCTAATAGTCCTTGGCCGCATTCCTCAAAGCCAAAGGCGACTTCAATTTTCCCCTCCTTTGAAAAAGAGAGACGCCCCCCTGCCGGATCGACCCGGTCGACCCCAAGCCCGCCGCCATGCATCGTCACTGCAATACCGGTACCCCGCTTTTTCCATTTTTCAGTCGGCGCTGCCTTCCACACTAATGCTTCTTCAGAATGGGATTGTTTAATCGCTTGAAGAACCTCCAGCGCTCCATTTGTTGGGGCAATCCTTTGTCCCAAGGGACCAGGGTCGTTTGCCTTGCGAAGGTTTTTCTGGCGAAATTCAATCGGGTCAATTTGTAGCTTTTCAGCAAGTCGATCCATTTGCCCTTCCAGTGCAAAGGTGATTTGATTGCCCCCAAAGCCTCTAAATTCACCGGCTACCCCATTGTTGGTAAAAACAGAGAATCCCTCGATTTCAATATGTGGAATCATGTATGGCCCTGGTGCATGCTCGACTGCAAAATCTAACACGGCAGGCCCTAATGTCGCATATGCCCCCGTATCGGCGATGATTTTTACCTTATGGGCGCGTAGATTTCCCTGCTTATCCACCCCTGTTTTCATGGTAATCTTCATGGGATGGCGCTTAAGTCCAGCTCTCACCGATTCCTGTCTACTCTGGTGAATCTTCACTGGACGGTTTGTTGCCAAGGCCAGTAAAGCACCATATGGCTGAATATTTAGTTCATCCTTTCCGCCAAACGAGCCCCCCATTGGACTTGAAACCACCCGAATATCTGTCTCAGGCATATTCAATATTCTTGCTAATTGAAACCGATCTTTAAAGCCATGCTGGGTTCCAACATATACCGTCAATTTTCCATTCGGTTCTGGGACAATCACGCCACCCTCTGTTTCCATATAGGCATGCATTTGCCTAGGCAGCTCATAGGTTTCTTCCACGATTACTGAACAATCCTGAAAGCTTTGATCTACCTCTCCTTTTTGGTAATGAGCATGGTGGAGGATATTCCCATCTGGATGGAGCCGTGGAGCATTAGGCCGTAATGCATCTTCAGGGCAATCCACCACTGGCAGCGGCTTATAGTCCACTTTAATCAATTGGAGTGCTTGCTCAGCTATTTCCTCTGTATCCGCCGCCACTGCAGCGAGAGCATCACCGAGATACCGGACTCGATTTTTACACAAAACCGGCTGATCTGGAAAAATAATTCCAAAACCATTGAATCCAGGGACATCTTGATACGTAACGACGGCCTGGACCCCTGGGAGCTTGACTGCTTCATCTGTGGAAATGGATAAAATCTCGGCATGTGGTAACGCACTTCTTACTATTTTTCCATATAGCATGTTGGGAAATGTTAAATCGGTGAGGTATTTTAGATTGCCGGTTACTTTATCTGGCCCGTCAGGACGGATCTTCTTTTTCTGACCTGGTATGTTCATTTGGATTTCTCCCTCCGTTAACCGGCTAATCTCATTAGTTCGGAAATGATTAAGTTGGCGGCGACCGTTTTCTTATACTCGGCTGTCGTAAATGAGTCGGTTGCTGCCGCAAATTCTGCCGTTATCGATTGAAAGGCAATTGCTTTCTTTTCAGTTGTAAGGCATGAGCTGATTAACTTCTGCTCACTCTTTATCAACCGCTGTGGTTGGGTCGTCCCCCCGCTTACCGCTAGTCGAATTTCTTCGATTTTTTTTTCCTCATTCACGTAACAATAACCAGAAATAGTCACAATGCTAGGAGAAAAGGCATCACGATAACCTATTTTTCTATAAAAATACGCCTCTTTTCGAGCTGAACTTTTTTCTGGAATAGTCACATAGACAAGAATAGAATCACGGTCGGGCTCACTATCTTTTATCCAATCAGATAACGCAACCAGTCGTGTATCCGTACCATCAAATAGGGCGAGCGAAGCATCCATTGCTAAAAGGGCGGGAATGATGTCACCAAATCTGCCACCAACATTGCCACCGACGGTTGCCCGATTGCGGATAGCGGGGGCTGCAATCGTCCGAATTGCTTCTTCCAATAGAGGGGCTTGTTGGACCAATAATGACTCCTTTCTACATGCCTGTAACGTGGTGGACGCACCAATCCGGATCACGGTCTCTCCATGAACGAGCTCTTTTCCCACTCCGTGTAATGCTTTGATGCCAGCTAAGCTGATTAAATGAGGCGGAAACGCGTGATTTTTCACCCAGTTCGTTTGGAGAAGTGTCCCGCCAGCAATAAAACTGGCCTCCGATCCATAGGTTTGTTTGAATTCCCAAGCTGCAACCAACTCATCAGGCAGCCAAACAGTTGGAGAATGCAGCATCGTTGCTCCCTGCCTAATCATGACTGCTGCCAACTCCTTTCCATTGTTCATATTCTTCCTTTGTATCCATATCTAAAAAATCACAGCGATTCTCATAATTCACCACTAATTCTGGATATGCTTGTGTTTGGATAAGCTTGCGTGCCCCTTCATCCCCTTTTAACGCTACTAATTCCGGAAACATTTCCGGTGCAAAGATAATCGGCGGCCTTGGAATCCCTTGAAAACTGGCGGCAAGAAAAGGAATCGTTCCTTCCTTTAGACTACGAGCTTCATATTTCTCCACTAGGTCATTAATCAATTGGAACGATAAAAAAGGTTGATCTCCAAGTAGAATCATTATCCCTTTTGGCTTCCGTTCTATCGCTGCCAGTACGCCACAGCTTAGTGAATGGGCCTGCCCCTGATCAGCGTCCTGACAGGTAACCGTACTCCACCTTGTTCGCAGGACTGGTTCAAAGAGGGTGGAGTCTATCCAATGTAAGCGATCCTCCGCTCGCGTTACCACGATAATATGGGCCAGGTTTGACAAAAGGGCATTCTGTAGGGTGGAACTGCCAATTGTTGTCCTACCAAGAGGGAGGGCCAATTTATTTGTCTTCATGCGACTGCTCTTACCTGCTGCAAGCAGGACCGCAATGATGCCGTGATCCTTCAATGGCAGACCACCTTTGCAGACCGCTTTGTCCGTTGCCGTTGAATGAGTTCCGCCACAATACTAACGGCGATTTCTTCAGGTCCTTCCGCTCCAATCGCCAACCCAACTGGGCTGTTAACGTCGGATGGAATAGCCTTTCCCTCCAGTAATCGTCTCGTTCTTGATGATGAACCTAGCACGCCTAAATAAAGCAAATTTTTTCCGTTTAATTGATGAAGCAATTCTTTATCTTTTTGGAAATGGTGGGTTAAGATGATGACAGAATCTAGATTGGATAATGGAAGGGCTGACAACACGTCACTGGGGTGGCCAACGATTCGCTTATGCGCGTCTGGAAAACACCGTTCATTGCACAAGGCAGAGCGCCAATCAGACACAATTACGGAAAAACCAACCTGAGCGGCAAGCCTTACCAGAGGAATGGCATCTGCACCTGCCCCAAACACAATTAACCGTGGCTTCGGCTCAAATGTATGGAGATAAACTTGTGAAGACAGTTCCGTCAAAAAGCGCAGCCCACTTTTTCGAGTGGTTTGATGAATCTCGGTAAGCAGGTTTTTCACTTGGACAGATATTCCGCCATGCCACTTTCCAAATAGATTACCATCATCAGTTACAAATAAATAATCTGAAACGTTGTAATTTTCTGTTATTTTTTTCAGCATTGTAACCCTTTTTCCTTCTTCTAGATGAAACTTTAATTTACAAAGGTGATCACGAAGACAGGCATCAATCGGTTCAAGTAGTACACTAATCACGCCATTGCAGCCTGCCCCCTGTCCCCATGACAAGTCCTCCTCCTCCCGCATATCATAAACAACCGTTTGAGTTGTCCGTTGATTCTTGGTCTCTTCAATCCTACAAGCTAAATCGACCTCCAGACAGCCTGCACTTAGCAGGCCAACTTGTGAGCCATCATTCCTAAACAACATCGAAGTACCCTCTTTACGATAAGCTGACCCTTCTACTCGAATGATGGTGGCCAGAACATCACCTTGTGAGGATGAATAAATGGCCTCTAAAATCTCATGTATCCCGTCCATCTAAGACCCCCTAATTAAACAACTATAGACCTCCTAATAAAAAAAATCACATGGTCACTTTTTTTGTATAGACACATGGATCATTACAACGACTGATTACTGGAAATTCGTGTTAAAAATTCTGTCATCAGCTTTTTCCTTATATTATCTAATTGACGCATATGCATCTACATTGATGTCATAAAATCTCACAAGGTATTTATTCATTACTTTTCCAAATCAACCATATAATCGGTTAAAAGAGACCCACTTGAAGCTTGCGTGCCTGAAGCGGAAATTAACATTACACTGGGTTAGTAAAAAAGTCTGTCAGATACCCTTACAGGATAGGAGAAAATAGAGGAGAGTTGTAGAATAATAGTTCTAATTCGTCAAGGAAATTCCCACAACTTCCTTGTTGCTTATGATTACGGAGATGCACATGTTCCCATAAAATATCGTATCAGCATGTAAGCAAACCTAATTAATATATAGTAGATCGGAGAGGTTGTTATGTCAGATTTTCTGTTTATGGAAAAAGCAATTGAGTTAGCTCTCAATAATGTCATCACCCGTCATGGCGGACCATTTGGCGCCATTGTTGTCAAAGATGGAAAAATAATTGGAAGGGGTCGAAATGAAGTAACCACCTCAAATGATCCAACTGCACATGCTGAGGTACAGGCGATTCGCGATGCCTGCAAACATTTAAATACTTTTCAACTCGATGACTGTGAAATCTATACGAGCTGTGAGCCTTGTCCTATGTGCATCGGGGCCATTTATTGGGCCCGTCCAAAAGCAGTTTATTATGCCGCTACCAAACAGGATGCCGCTAAGATCGGGTTTGATGATCAATTCATTTATGAGCAGCTCGAGCTCCCGGTCGAGCTCCGAAAAATCCCCATGAAGCAAATTTCCCCATCAACTGGTGCCTTACCGTTTAAAACATGGGAGAATTCTCAGGATAAAGTGGAATACTAAACTTGGAAAAACAGTAGGAATTTAAGAACTAGACACTCATAACCTAAAAAAGAGGATGTTGACGATGGAGAGAAATCACCTAACAAGAAGAATCTCTGTAGCATCTGGAAGAGAGCCGGCAGATACTGTCATTAAAAATGGGAAAGTCATCGATGTCTTTAATGGTGAAGTCATGGAAGGGAACATTGCCATTGTCGATGGATACTTTGCAGGAATCGGTGACTATGAGGGGGAAAATGTCGTCGATGCGAAGGGGCGTTATGTCTCACCTGCCTTCATTGATGGCCATGTCCATATCGAATCATCTACCGTAACCGCTCGTGAATTTGCTAAGGTTCTCCTCCTCCACGGGGTCACAACCGTAATTGCAGATCCGCATGAAATTGCCAATGTGTTAGGGGCAGATGGAATCCAATATATGCTGGATTCTTCAGAAAACCTCCCCTTCGATTTTTACTTTATGCTCCCCTCCTGTGTTCCGGCCACGAACTTTGAGCATTCTGGTGCCATTCTGAATGCGCAAGATTTAGAGCCATTTTATCATCATCCACAAGTGCTTGGTTTAGCTGAAGTAATGAACTTCCCGGCTGTTTTACATGCTGAACAAGACATGATGACGAAGCTACTCGATAGTAAGCAATATCGAAAAAAAATTGATGGCCATGCAGCAGGCCTTAGCGGTGCTGACTTGAATGTGTATATGTCTGCTGGCATTCGGACAGATCATGAAAGTACAACGGTCAAGGAAGCAAAAGAACGACTTCAGCTCGGGATGTATTTAATGATTCGCGAGGGTACTGTTGCGCAGGATTTACGACAGTTAATTCCAGTTGTGAACGAGCGCAACGCCCGTCGCTGTCTATTTGTTACAGATGATAAACATTTAGATGACCTCGTTCACGAAGGAAGTATCGATCATAATGTTCGCCTAGCCATTTCACTTGGTCTCTCCCCGATTACGGCTATTCAAATGGCCTCGATTAATGCAGCAGAATGTTTTGGGCTTGGGGAGAAAGGAGCCATTGCCCCTGGATATAAAGCGGATTTTGTTCTTTTCGATGACCTGGAGACCATCCAAATTACAGATGTATTTAAAGAGGGCAAAGCGGTTGTCGAGGGAGGGAAACTGGTAAATAAAGCAGAGTTCAACACCCCTATTGATTCCGAACCAATAGGTGGATCGGTTCGGTTTCATGAGTTAACGGAAGCTCACTTTCATATTCCTTTAAAAAGTAACAAAGCAAATATCATTGAAATCATCCCTAATAGTCTGGTAACAGTCCATTTAATTGAGCAGGTAAACAGGTGTGATAAAGGATTTTTTCAACCCTCTATTCGTAATGATCAATTAAAAATAGCGGTCGTGGAGCGGCATCACATGACAGCTGCGATTGGGTTAGGAATTGTCAAAGGATTAGGGCTAAAATCCGGAGCGATTGCCACCACCATCGCTCATGATTCTCACAATCTTATTATTGCGGGAACGAATGATCGCGATATGCTTGTGGCAGCCAATGCCATGAAAGAAATGCAAGGGGGTATGATTGTTGTTAATCAAGGGGTGATGATTGCTTCTCTTGAACTTCCGATTGCCGGTTTGATGTCTGATCGCCCTTATCCTGAGGTGTATTCCCACCTCAACAAGATTAATCTCGCCCTCAAGCAGCTAGGGGCTAACGATCATTTCAACCCGTTTTTAACCTTATCCTTTTTATCACTACCCGTCATTCCGGAATTAAAACTGACGGACCAAGGCCTGTTCCAAGTATCTAAATTTGAACATATTCAGATCGATGCCCAATAACCACTAAAATCCCCTTCATAAAAAGGGGATTTTCAATTTTACCACTTAGTTCTAGAGATTTATTTCGAAAACCGAAAAAAAACACTAATACTATTGTGTAAATCCATTGTATAATAATGGCATCTATTTTTTTGCCTGAATTGAGCAGAAAATACATAATACTGACCGGGAAAGTAGTGAAGAAATTGATCAAAACGGAGAAATTCCAAATCTATATGCTTTTAGTCTTCGCGATGGCCTCCTGGGGATTCAATGTGATCGCAACAAAGATTATCGTGACAAGCTTTAAGCCCATCACGATCACTTCCCTTCGCGTTTTCACCGCAGGCATCTGTGTCTTTATCATTCTTTCTTTTTTAAAAAAGGTCCGCTTGCCGACCAAAAAGGAAGCTGTCTACATTACCATTGCCTGTTTCTTTAATGTCGTTTGCCACCATTTCTTTTTATCGATGGGATTGTCAAAAACAACTGCCTCAAATGGTGGTCTTATTCTAGGACTAAGTCCGTTACTGTCTACGATCGTAGCCTTCATTTTTCTAAAGGACCGAGTGACCCTTTTAAAAATAATCGGGATACTCTTTGGATTAACAGGGGTAGCGTTCATTGTGATGATCGGAAATAAAGGCGGAATTAGTTCCATTTCAATTGGTGACATTTACGTGTTTCTATCCATTTTCACGCAGGCGTTTAGCTTTGTGATGATCAAGAAAATCTCACCAACATTGGATCCCCGATTAATGACAGGGTATATGCTGGTGATGGGATCGATTATTTTATTTATCATTAGTTTGATTAAGGAACCACATGGATTGGCGGATATTCCCCACGGATCCTTTGGTGTGTGGATGATTTTCCTAGCATCAGCGATCATCGCCACCGCTATGGGTCATATGATTTACAACTCATCGATTGGAAAGGTCGGCGTAGCCGAATCCGCTATTTTCATTAACCTCAATCCCTTCTTTTCATTAGTTGGTGCCGTCCTGTTTTTGAATGAAAAGATTTCCCTTTCACACGTTTATGGTTTTCTTTTCATTTTGGTTGGCGTGTTATTAGGTTCAGGTGCACTAGAGGAATTCTTGCACACCTCACGATTAAAAAAGAAGCCCTTTTATCGAGGTAAGGTAAAAAATTTTTAGCATCGGACGACGAAAAAGCATCCCTTCAGATTATATTGAGAGGATGCTTTTTTATGATGGGCATTCTTCTTAATGACGAGGTGTCCACAGCATTATTGATACACCAATTAAGCAGAAGAAAATCAGCCTCAAGTCTTAGCAAGAAATAAATCCCTGGTTCATTGAGTAAAAGCGGAGGATTTCCTATTATGTATATAGAAGATGTAAAAAAGGGGATGAAAGTATTGAAAAGAATTTTAATACTGTTATTGATTATCACAGGGTTATATATTATTTTTCATCAAGCAGCACAATTTAACTGGTTCAAGTCTAGTCAAAATGAAAATCAAGCCACGATTACCAACGATATCGACCTGATTGACATGAATCTTTCTAGTGTCAGTACAACCATTATTCCAGAAGACCGTAAAGATTTAAAAGCTGTTTATAATGGCAAAGGAACGCTCATCGTCAGGGAAAATGGCGACACCGTCGAGGTTTCTATCAAAAACAAGTGGTTTAATTCCTTCAGCTGGGGCTTCTCTAAAAAGAAGGAACTAAAAATCTATATACCGGAAACCTATGATCGTAACATGGATATAGATTTAGGTTCAGGTCGGGTCAACTTTTCTGGTCAAGCGGATAACCCAGTAAAGTTAAAGGATTTAAATGTAAATATCGGCTCAGGTCAAATGAACCTTAAGAATCTTATCGTCAAACGCTTTGATCATGATGTATCGTCAGGTAATGTACAGATTGATTCACTTAAAGCGGATTCGGGTAAGTTTCAGCTTAGCTCCGGTAAAATGGAGATCCAGCATTATACTGGACCAGTGGATGCAACTGTTTCTTCTGGCAAGCTTGATATTCAAATGGATAAATTAACAGATTCCGTCGAATTAAATCTAAGCTCTGGAGCTGCATCCATTGATTTACCTAAGAACGCAGACTTTACTCTTAATGGTGATAAGAGCAGCGGGATCATTTCATGTGATTTCCCATTAACGGCCCAAAAGCAAACAAAACATAGTCTTGACGGGAAACATGGCTCAGGTAAATATAAACTTGACCTAGACGTATCGAGCGGTGTTATTAAAATTAAATAAGCCGGTCGCCTTGATTAAGGCATCCACATGAATAAGCGCAGAGATCTTCTATGATGTCTGCGCTTTTTTATGACACGGTTCCTGTTTGACTCTAGGTCACCAAAGAACCGATCATGTCATACCGTATAATGTCCTGTGTTTTTTTATATGGAAGGAGAGTAAAGCGTGTACTACAATCCATATCTTTATCGGACCATCCCCTTGCCACCTTATCCAATCCAAACGGTTGCTCCCCATTTCCGCTCTTATCCACCAGTAGATACAAAAATTTTTGAAGGATCGGTAAAGTCATTTCATCTGTTAATGCAACAAGGGAGTGTCTTGTTAGATCGGTTAGGGGATGCTCAATTCTCGCATAAAATGATGAGTGCTGCCCAACAAGGGAAAAAGGCGGAAGTAGATCAACTCATCAAAACAATTGGTCTAAAGGTTCCAGTGGTGACCCAGTTCACCCCTAGTGGTGTGCATTTCATTCTCTCGACGCAACCGCAGCCTACCCAAAACCAACCCGAAAGCTGCTGTACCTTAACAGTCGCAATGAAATGGGGGTATTAATCCCCCTTGATTCATTTTACTAATCACAGCTCTATCGACTCACTCCTTAGCTGACTTTATGAGATTAAAGTCAGCCATTTTTTTGCTTATGTCTTTCTGAACTACCATTGGCATAAAGTAGAAATATCATCGATTCCCCCCTATTTTTAACGCCACGTTAGATGTACAATGAAATTTATATTCTAATATGTTACTAGGGAAAAGGAGTATTGCGACTTTGGAAGAACCTACAAATAAATATCAAGAACAATCACTTTTTAGTATCTCTTGGCCACTATTTATTGAGCTTGCACTACATATGGGCATTGGGATTATTGCCACCTTTATGTTAAGTCATTTTTCAGATGAAGCGGCCGCCGGTGTTGGTGTTGCCAATCAATTATTGAATATCTTTATCTTAGTGTTCACGGTAACCTCGATTGGGGCAACTGTTTTAATCAGTCAAAACCTCGGAGCAGGCCGGCTCAGCAAAGCCCATCAATTATCTCGGTCTGTATTTGGCTTGAACGTTTGGTTTGGCATTGTCGTATCGTTGATTGTTTTTTTCTTTGGGGAACAAATGCTATTATTATTTGACATCAAAGGGAAAGTCTTTAACTATGGGCTGACCTTTGTCCGTATTTGCGGGATTTCCCTTTTCTTCGAATCTATTTCCTTAGCGCTCAGTGCCGTGTTAAGGAGTCATGGATACACGAAGGAGTCAATGGTCGTTACAGTCGTCATGGACCTAATCAGTATTATTGGAAACATCGTGGCGATTTCAGGGGTTTTCGGGTTGCCAATTACTGGTGTTACCGGTGTATCATGGTCCATGGTCATTGCCCGTGCCTTTGCTGTAATTGCATTAATCTACCTAGTGTATGACAGACTTTCATTAAACCTGACCATTCGCGACATCTTTACAGCAAAAAAAGATGACATTCAAGAGTTACTTGCGATTGGCATTCCTTCAGCTGGAGAGAATCTTTCATATCAATTATCCCAGCTGATCATTACGAGCTTTGTCGTTTCAATGGGAACAGCTTCTCTAGCTGCACGTGTATATATATTAAATATAAACATGATTTGTTTCTTATTTACCGTGGCAATTGCGCAAGGGACACAGCTCTTAGTCGCCCGGTACATTGGTGGTAAACAATATGATCGTGCCCTTAAACGGGGGATTCGCACCTTAAAAATTTCTATGGTAGCCTCGACCATTACCTCCTTACTTATTGCCCTAATTGGCTCGCCGATTCTCGAGACGTTTACAGAAGACCCGGCAATCATTGTAATTGGTCTACCGGTGTTATGGGCAATTGTTTTTGTTGAGCCTGGAAGGGCTATGAATATCGTTTTGATGGGTTCTTTAAAATCAGCTGGAGATGTTCGCTTTCCTGTCGTCATCGGCATGCTCTCGATGTGGGGCATTGCGGTATCCCTTAGTTACTTGCTTGGGATTCATTACGGTTTAGGATTATTAGGGGTTTGGTTAGCTCAAGGGGCTGACGAATGGCTCCGAGGCTGTTTCGCATTAAAGCGTTGGCAAATGAAGCCATGGGAGCGGATAAGAAAAGTAAAAATATCTGTATAAGAGGAATCTTTAAGGATATTGTTGATAGGAGCGAAAATCAACAGACAACACTCACACTTCAAAAAAGTGGTATCCACGTTTAGACCTGGATACCACTTTTTTCAATTTGTTTTTGAAGATATTCTTCCATTTCATTTGCTGATATAGGCTTGCTAAATAGATAGCCTTGCCCGATCTTGCAGTCGTTACTCCGTAAAAAGGTAAGCTGTTCATCTGTTTCGATTCCTTCAGCAATAACAGCAAAATTTAAATTCAATCCCATATCAATGATTGTTTTCACCATAATGCCTTGATTCGAGTGATAGATAATATCATCCACGAAAGATTTATCAATTTTTATTTTATCAATCGGCAAATGCTTTAAATAACTTAAGGAAGAATAGCCTGTTCCAAAATCATCGATAGACAGTAATACCCCTTGCTCTTTCAGCTGATTAAGGATGATCGTTGAATTCTCTAAGTTCTGCATGATGCTTTCTGTAATTTCCAATTCTAAATGGTTGGCTTCCAGCTCTAACTCATCTAGTACTGTCGAAATATATTCGATAAAGTGGTCATCTTCAAATTGACGGACCGATACATTGACAGCGATTGGAATATCGTGAACCAGTCCTGCCTGCTCCCAAGCTTTTCTTTGCTTACAAGCTTCCCACAGCACCCATTTGCCAATTGGAACAATCAGACCTGTTTCCTCCGCCAGTGGGATGAATTCCGAAGGTGCAATCGTTCCATGCTCGGGATGCTGCCAGCGAATTAACGCCTCTATTCCTACTAATTCCCCGGTAGTTAGTGAAACCTGCGGCTGATAATGAAGGCGCAATTGCTTCTGTTCGATGGCTTTTCTTAAACCATTTTCTAGCTCCATTTTCCGTACGGAAATCCCATCTAAATTAGAAGAATAGAATCGGAAATTATTTTTTCCATGATCTTTGGCTTGATACATGGCCGTGTCTGCATTCTTAATTAGAGTGACTTCATCTATTCCATCCGTTGGATAGAGGCTGATTCCAATACTAGGAGTGACAAAGAATTCTTGACTATTCACCATTATTGGCTGTGAAAATTCATAAAGAATTCGCTGGGCGATCATAGTAACTCTTTCTTTATCAATCTGCTCTAGCAGAATAATAAATTCGTCTCCACCCTGCCTCGAAACAAAGCCTTCTTTTTTTACAGCTACTTCTAATCGGCTGGCTACCTTTTGAAGGACCAAATCTCCAACCGAATGCCCCTTCGTATCATTGATAATTTTAAAACGGTCTAAATCTAAAAATAACACGGCTAGCATTTTATTTTCTTGTAGTCCATTTAACACGTCATTCAGATGATTCCTAAAGTGATTTCGATTTGGCAAACCCGTCAGTGAGTCGTGGTACGCCATATTTTGGATCGTTTTCTCCGCCATCTTTCTCTCTGTGATATCCCTGCCAACCACCTGGATTGCAAATCTTCCTTCAAAAAAGACAGGTGCCGTTGTCATTTCTACATCAATCGTCACACCATTTAATGGCTTAATCTGAAATTCAAGTCTGATTGTTTTTTCATAATGTTGATTTTTCTTGTTTCTAAAGGCTTCGACAATTTCTCTTGGAACAAACTTCAACGGAGATTGTCCGATTAGTTCGTTCGGATGATTGGCACCTACCAATTTACACCCTGCATCATTAATGTATTCGATCTTATTATGACTAACGACCGCAATGATATCAGGCGACAGTTCTACTAAACTATGGTAGCGCGCCTCACTTTCTTTTCGATCTGTGATATCAAATAGTACACTATTAAAATCAACAAAATTCCCTTCATTATCTAGAGTCGGAAATCCCCTATCCTGAATCCAGCGGACCTCACCGTCTGGCCGGATAATCCGATACTCACTTGTAACGGTCTCACCATTGTCTAACTTCATGGCTCTTTCTGATAATACATGTTGATCCTCCGGGTAAATCACCTTTTTCCAAAGGTCTAAGTCCTTATAAAAATCAATATAGGAATAGCCATACAATTTTTCAATTCCTGGTGTTATTAACAATGTATCGGACTTTAAATCATGGGACCAAATCGCGATATCAAGCGTATCAAAAATATTTTTTAATTTTAGTTTATTTTGGCTAGACTCTTCATCTGTCATTCTCATCTGTTTAAACGTTACAGTAAGAACGGGCAGAGTTGCGATCATAATGATAATAGAAACATACTTAACCAACATAACAGAAGGAAGGAGAATAGAAATTCCCACATTCACCAGCTCTATTAAAAAGATTAAACCAATTATGAGCTTCCATTGTAGTTGAGTGTTTATCTTTTTCGTTCTCATCGTTGATTTCTCCTTGTTCAAAGCAATAGGTAACAAATATGTTGTAAATTATTGATACCTTTAAAATAACAAAAATAAACAACTTTAACAATCGTAGGTTTTTCCAATTGAAATCCATTCCTAAAATTAACAGACGGGTTTGACGCTGCAGAATTCTTATAAGGAGCAACAGTGATCAGCAAAAAGACGATTCGAATATCCGAATCGTCTTTTTTTATAATAAGGACTATAAGCGATATACCCTTGTTTCATATGGTCGTAAGCTAATTTCTAGGCTATTTTCCGTCATCTCAACTAAATCTCCTATCCCATCTCCCATTACTATCCATAAAGCTGCGTGGGTAAATTTGATACACAACGCTTTCTTTCCACCAAGTATGTTTCATCGTCGTTGCCTCCCAATAGTTAAAAGTTGGTACAATTCATTAATTGTAAGTGAATTTCCAGGTAGAATTAATGCTGTTTTTTGTAGAAACACGGCCGTTTTTTGTAGAATCATTCGAAATTTTGTAAAATTCCTCTATCTTTTTGTAGAATAAATCCAATGTTTATAAAATAACGATCTCTTTTATAAAAATTCTCCCTAACTAGGACCAATAGAAAAAGGGCAGATGCCCCTTCTCGATTACTTTAGGAAATAAACCCTTGTTTCATAAGGCTTTAATGTGAACTCTTTCTGTAATTTCTGATCCGCTGCATCATTATTAGAGAGAACTAATATAGATGTTGAATAAGAAACCGTGCCTGGCACCCTAAATCTTGTCGTTTTTTTACTAAAGTTATTGATGACGATGGCTGTCTTCTTTCCTAACTTTCGTGTATACACAAATAGCTTCGGATGATTAGCCAATAACAATTCGTATGTCCCATAAACAAAAATCGGATTCTCTTTTCGTAAGCGAATCAAGCTTTTGTAATAGCTGAGAATGGAATCTGGATCATTTACCTGTGCCTCGACATTGATTTCGTTATAATTTGGATTCACGCCAAGCCAGGTTTTCTCCGCAGCGGTAAAGCCACCCCTGTTGCTGGCATCCCATTGCATAGGGGTACGGGAATTATCGCGGCCCTTCTCCCAGACCACCTTCATGATTTCTTCATGACTGCGGCCCTTTGCAGATTCCACCTGATAATAGTTAACCATGCCGACATCATTGTAATCCTCGATTGATGGGAATTGGACATTCGTCATGCCAATTTCCTGCCCTTGGTAAATAAAGGGCGTGCCCTGCATGAGGAAATATAAGGTTCCCAGCATTTTGGCACTTTCTTTCCAATATTCCTGGTCGTTGCCCCAGCTCGATACCCGGCGGGGCTGGTCATGGTTTTCAATGAATAAAGCGTTCCAGCCTCGACCTGCTAAGCCCGTTTGCCATTTTGTTAATACCTTTTTCAGCTTCCGAACATCGATCGATCCGTCAACATCCTTATCCCAAAGATCTAAAAACTCAAACTGAAAAATCATATTGAAATAGCCATTTTCTTCGCCGACCCATTTATCGGCATCCTGCAGCCCGACACCGTTTGCCTCGCCAACCGTCATGATGTCATAGTTTTTTAGCGTTTTTTGTGAGAATTCCGTCAAAAACTCATCGATTCCATCAACATTCATCATTTTCGGAAAACACGGTACATAATCTATATTTTCTGGATTTGGCATATCTGGGAAGCCTGGTTCCTTTTTAATATGGGAGATGGCATCGACACGGAAACCATCGATTCCTTTATCCAGCCACCAATTGACCATGGACTGTAACGCCTCGCGGACTTCTGGGTTTTCCCAGTTTAAATCGGGCTGCCGCGCTGAGAAGATGTGCATGAAGTATTGGGCAGTGTCTGCATCGTATTTCCAAGCAGGGCCGCTAAAAATCGATTCCCAGTTATTCGGTTCTTTGCCATCCTTCCCATCGCGCCAAATGTACCAATCGCGCTTCGGATTATCCTTAGATGAACGTGATTCAATAAACCATGGATGCTCATCACTCGTATGATTGATGACTAGGTCTAAAATTAACTTCATCCCTCGTTGATGAACGCCCTCAAGGAGTTCATCAAAATCAGCCATTGTCCCAAATTCATCCATAATATCCTGGTAATCTGATATATCATAGCCATTATCATCATTAGGTGATTTGTACATCGGTGATAACCAAATGACATCGATCCCTAACTCTTTTAAATAGTCTAATTTGGAGGTGACCCCTTTTATATCACCAATTCCGTCTCCATTACTATCCATGAAGCTCCTTGGATACACTTGATAGGCGACACTTTCTTTCCACCATTTTTTACTCATGTTGCACCTCATTTTTGAAAAATTAGCCCCATCCCTGGAACAGTTGCCGTTTTTGACAGAAATGTTGTCAACCTTTTGCACCGTTCAAGGGTTTATCAGCGAATTTCACGTTTATCGGCGAATCCAGTTAAACCCACCACATAGTCGAAACAGGTTCCTCAATTAATATCGTTTGTAAATTTGTAACCGCACGGGTAAAGCCTTCATTGATCGACATAATTGGATCTTCATGTTCAATACTGACAACATAATCATAGCCATAGGTTCTTAAGGCACTCATCATGTCCGACCATTCCTTTAAACTATGACCACAGCCGACGGAACGGAATGTCCAGGCCCTTGTTCGCACCTCACCATATGGCTGCATATCCGTTAAGCCATACATATTGACATTTTCCTGATCAATGTACGTGTCTTTAGCATGGAAATGGTGAATCGCATTTTCCTTTGCCAAGATCTTTATGGCAGCAACTGGATCGATTCCCTGCCACCAAAGGTGACTTGGATCTAAGTTCGCCCCAATCGCATCACATGTTTCCTGACGCAATTTTAACAGTGTATACGGGGTATGTACTAAAAAGCCCCCATGCAGCTCAAGACCAATTTTCACATCATGGTCCTTCGCATATTGACCGACTTCTTTCCAATAAGGGATGAGCTTTTCCTCCCATTGCCACTTTAAGACGTCGCCATACTCGTTCGGCCAAGGGGTAACCGGCCAATTAGGATACTTCGCTCCTTCGTGGTCACCTGCTGTACCTGAAAAACAGTTGACAACGGGTACATTCAGTAAAGATGCGAGTTTAATTGTTTTTAACAGTGTCTCATGCGAGCTTTGAGCAAATTCCTTTTCCGGTGAAATCGGATTTCCATGACAACTGAATGCACTAATGATCAATCCGCGTTCCTCCACTTTACGAGCATAAGCTTTCCTTGCCTCTTCATTTTCCAATAACAAATCTAAATCGCAGTGATGATTCCCAGGATAGCCGCCAGTTCCAATTTCAACCGCATGTAACCCTGCCTTTTGAACCGTATCTAACATTTCCTCAAATGTTTTATCCGCAAATAATACCGTAAAGACACCTAGTTTCATAGTACTCTCTCCTCACTTTTATGAACTGTTATTTATTAAATACATAGAGTTGGCCGCATTCCAATACGCCAACTCGTCTATATGGAGGTTCCTTAAACGTTACCTTACTTGAACAATTTGCTTCGTTTCATTTGAATGAAGTGCTGCTAAGATAACCTCTAGTGATTTCATCCCTTCTTCACCAGTTACTGCAGGCTCTTGATCAAGCAGAATAGCATGAACAAAATGCTCGATGACATGGGTATTGTTTTGGCCTCCCGATTCATTCGATTGAATTTTGCCTAGCTCATACTTCACTACCTCGCCATTGCTATATTGAACAACTAGGGAATTAATTGGATCATCTTCTAATCGAAGAATGGCCTTTTCGCCATAAATAATCGTAGAGTTATCCTCCCTGCTGACATAGGCCCAGCTCGCAGCAAGTGTCCCGATGATACCGCTTTCTGTTTTCAATACACAAACGGCATTGTCATCAACATCGGTAAAATCCTTGGCATTCGTTTCTACAAATGAACCTACTTCCGTTACTTCCTCCCCTAACACATAACGAATCAAGTCAGCTTTGTGGACACCCAAGTCGCCCATTGCTCCGACGAAGGCTTTTTCCTTTTGGAAAAACCAACCCTCTTTTCCTTCTACACTCCAGTTTTCTGGCCCGCCATGACCGAATGCCGTACGGAAGCTGTATATTTTACCGATTTCTCCACTTTGGATCAGTTGACGAGCTTTTTGATGGGACGGCACAAAGCGCTGGTTATGACCAATCATTAATTTTCTGCCATTCTTTTCTGCTGCTGCAATCATCGCCTCCGCCTCTTCTTTAGAGGTCGCCATTGGTTTTTCGCACAGGACATCGAGACCTGCTTCTAAGGCAGCAATCGTGATCGGTGCATGAAGATAGTTTGGTGTACAAACACTTACCGCGTCTACTTTACCGCTATTCACCAATTCCTCATAGCTTGTATAGGAAAGGACGCCGTATTTTTCAGCAATTTCTAATGCCCGCTCTTGATTAATATCACAAACGGCAGCAAGTTCGACATTAGGATTCATTTGATATTCCGGTAAATGACGATGCTGGGCAATACTGCCGCAGCCGATTACGCCAATCCGTATCTTTTTCATATTAATTTCCTCCCTTAAGAACTTCGAGTGGTTTCGCATTACCGTAAACCGGACGTTCTCGTTTTACTGGCTCCGCCCATTTCACTGCATTGATAATAACACGCTGAATAAGTTTGTTATGATAAGTAGGGTACGTTTCATGACCTGGTCTAAAATAAAATACTTTCCCGTTTCCACGCTGGTATGTACAGCCGCTTCGGAATACTTCGCCGCCTTCAAACCAGCTGGTGAAAATTAGTTCATCTGGCTGCGGAATATCAAAATGCTCACCATACATTTCTTCATTTTCTAATTCAATATATTCAGGAATTCCTTCTGTAATTGGATGACTTGGGCTGACGACCCAAAGACGTTCCTTTTCATCGGCTTCCCGCCATTTTAAATCACAGCTGGTTCCCATTAATGTCTTAAAGATTTTCGAAAAATGACCGGAGTGGAGAACAATCAGTCCCATTCCTTCAAGAACACGCTGGCGAACCTTCTCAACGATATCATCTTTCACCTCATTATGAGCTTGATGTCCCCACCAAACTAATACATCAGTGTTTCTTAGGACATCATCCGTCAAACCATGTTCCGGCTCATCTAAAGTGGCCGTCCTTGTCTCTAGCCCTTCAGACTGAAGGAACTCAGCAATGGTTCCATGGATGCCATTTGGATAGATATCCCTTACAATTGGACTTTTTTGTTCATGACGATTTTCATTCCAAACAGTTACTTTCAGCATGATTAAACGCTCCTTTTCATGGGTCACTTTATCTATTATTTTAAAGCTTGCTCGAATTAATGAAACTGCTTACATTGACAAATAGGGTGAAAAATATTGAACAAAACTATTTACTGATGAGATGTGAAATCTTTGTTTTTAAATAATTGATACTGATTTCAATACTTTCTAGAGGGGTACGACGGCTAGCATCCTGCTCGACCACCCACCACTGGATATCAACTTGTTCGCCCATATTAAGCACAGCTTCTAGGTCAACACCGCCTGTGCCAAGTTCGGCGAAAAATTGTTCGTCATCGATTGTCATGTCCTTTAAATGAATAAGCGGTGTTCGATTTTGATATCGTTCGATCCACTCTTCCGGCTTTTGGCCCGCTTTAGTCAGCCAGTAAATATCAAGCTCTGCCTTTACGATGTTAGGGTTTGTTTCATCAAAGATTGCTTCAAGTGCCATTCTGCCATCAGATAAGCGCTCAAGTTCAAAATCGTGATTATGGTAACAAAGGGATATCCCTTCTTGGCTTGTAATCTCACCCGCATGTTCTAAAAAAGTAATAAGGGCTCTGTAATCACTTTCACTGCGTCGATCTGGCATTAAATATGGACATACAATATACTTACTTCCTAATATCTTTTGATCTTCAATCACTTGTGCCAAATTATTCTCCAATTGATCAAGCGGTACATGGCAGGCAGCTGTCTTCAGTCCAAGCTGATCTAATAATTCTTTTATTTCAATCGCTGTTAATCCGTGATATCCTGCAAGTTCAACACCGTCAAATCCAAGCTCTGCCACCTTTTTTAAAGTACCCGCAAAATCTTTCGCACTTTCTTCCCGTAATGTGAACATTTGAACTGCTACTGGAATGTTTTTCATCGTTATTCCTCCATTTCTCATAATCACAGCTTATTTGATTACATCTTATATTGTATTTCTACTAATAAACATAGATGATATAATTAATACATCTACTATTCTGCTATCTTTTTTGAAGGGGAAATTATGACCACCAACATACTTTTTTGCGGCTATTCCTATCATACAAAGGGATATCATTCCCAACATAAAGCCGGATACCCGTCCTATCTTTTTCGACTGCAAACAGAAGGGATATGCGAAGTAGTCGTAAAAGGAACAAAACTAGAACTTGAGAAAGGCGACCTCCTCCTAATTAAACCAGGCGATCATTATGAACTTTTAGTCAATGAAGGGCAAATCAGCGGAGACTATCACATCGGATGCGAGGGCGAGTGGCTCGACGAATGGTGGAATCGTGCCAACAAGCCTCCCGTTTCCCGTATTGAATTAGATGAAAAACTGCTGCTCTTATGGCGTCAGATTATTATTGAAAAAAGACGTCCTGGTTCAAGTCAGAATGAGGAACTTGCCGACTATCTAGTCCGCGCCCTTTGTTTAACGCTTGAACGTACTGTTGGTGAAACAGTCCCCTCCTACCATTATCCATATCCAGTCACACGAATGATGCGATATATCGAGGAGCATGCGACAACCCAGTTTAAAGTGGAGGATGTGGCACGTCATGCAGGACTAAGTGTCTCCCGATCCGTTCATCTTTTTAAAAGCAGTGTTGGGAAAACCATCATGGAATACACGCAAGAAATCCGCATATCCGCTGCCCTTGAACGGATGAAGTACACTACTCATACACTCGAACAAATTGCTGAAGACTGCGGCTTTGGCACCTATCCCTATTTTCATCGTGTTTTTAAAAAGAAATATGGCGTTGCTCCTGGTATGTATCGTCGTCTTGAATAATGGTTAAAAAGCTAGATAGCTGAGCTATTCTAGCTTTTTAACATTTTAAATTGTTGTTATTGGTGCAAGCTCAAAGTCCTTGATGACTTCATTTGTTTCAGCAGATTTAAATATCGTTTCCATTAATTGGAGGACGCGTAAAACTTCCTCGTTTTTAACGATTGGTTCAGCACTGCCTTCCACCACTGAAACGACATTCTCATAGAAGCTTTCCATTGTTTTTTCTACTTTAGGCAGCTCCGATGTACTCACAGCTTTCTCAGAAGGAGGAGCCATTGTTTTCGTTAATCCTTGGCCCGCTTTAATTGGTTTTGGTGCTTCTACTTCGCCAAAATTCTGCGTCACGATTTTTCCATTAATATCCCAATCATAAATGACTGCTGTCCCTTTTGTTCCTTTTACATACCAACGCGGCAGTTGAATGAAATTGGTTGTTCCAACTTCCACTAAACTAGTAATTCCGTTTTCAAATGTGATTGACACCTGAAATCCATCATCTACCTCGTCCCCTAAAATATAACTCAGGTTAGCATAAACACTCGTAATCTTGCTATCAACCATAAATAATAGCTGATCTAATAAATGGACGCCCCAGTCCAGCAACATTCCGCCGCCATATTCTTTCAGGTGGCGCCAATCTCCAGGAATTCCATTGGCCCCTTGTACTCGTGACTCAATATGGAAAACATCTCCAATTGATTGTTCATCATAAACCTTTTTCATCGTTAGGAAGTCTTCATCCCATCTGCGGTTTTGATGGACAATAAAGGCACGGTCATTGATTTTGGCCGTCTCCATTATCTCGACTAGCTCATCACTATAGATCGTAACCGGCTTTTCGCAAATGACATGTTTTCCTGCCTTTAAAGCTGCGATTGCAATTTCTTTATGGACATCATTAGGAGTCGCAATAAGAACAAAATCAACCGTATCATCTGATAACACATCTTCTAAACTCTCATACGCTTTGTATCCATCAGCTATAGAGGCTGTCTTTCTCTCTGCTAAAATATCATAGGTTCCAGCTACATTTATGCTTTGATTTTCTTTTAGCAGCTTGCCATGATAGCTCCCCATTCCGCCATACCCAACAATCACTAATTGATAGTTTCGACTTGCCATATTATTTCTCCCCCTTTTTTACTTATTAAAATAAACCGCTTCCCCTGTTTGCGCTGATTTATAAATGGCTTCCAGTATTTCTGTAACAACTAGGGCTTCCTCGGGTTTAACGACCGGTTCGGTACCATTTATGATACTTTCAATCCACAATCTTGCTTCTAATTCGGCTGCACCTTCCGTTTCTCCGTCATAAAAGTCAACACCTTTTGCATCCAAATTGATGTGATTTGTGTACAACTTGCTGAAATCCTCTCCATTAATGCGCAGGCCGTCCAACATGTCAGCACCGCCTTCTGTTCCTGCTAGTGTACATTTGGCTTCTCCTGTTTGCAGCATATTGATGGCCCAACTGGATTCAAGCATAATTGTGGCACCATTTTCCATCGTAATATAACCGAAGGCTGAATCCTCCACCTTAAATTTCTCTGGATCCCAAGGTCCCCAAGCATTTGCGGCATCCTTCTTTTGCCCAAGCTTATGAAACGTACTTCCTAATACAGCTTTAGGTTTATAGTTATTCATCATCCAAAGGGTTAAATCGAGTGCATGCGTTCCAATATCAATTAGCGGGCCTCCACCTTGCTTCTCTTCATCAAGGAATACTCCCCAAGTAGGAACAGCCCGTCGTCGAATCGCATGGGCCTTGGCAAAATAAATATCCCCTAGATCTCCGCGTTCACATACCCTTTGCAAGTACTGACTATCCGTACGAAAACGGTTTTGATAACCAATTGTTAATTTCTTTCCTGTCCTCGATGCTGCTTCCACCATTCTTCTGGCATCTGCAGCTGTTTTGGCCATCGGTTTCTCGCACATTACATGCTTATCTGCTTCCAATGCGGCAACTGTAATATCAGCATGAGAATCATTCGGAGTACATACATGGATGACATCAATTGTCTTGTCCTTTAATAGTTGTTGATAATCCACATAAACTGCAGCAGCCTCAGTTCCATAATTAGTAGCAGCCTCAACGGCACGCTCCTCTTCGATATCACAGAAAGCCACCATCTCTACCTGTGAAAGCTTAGCCAAACTTGGCAAATGCTTTCCCTTCGCAATTCCTCCGCATCCAATGATGCCAACACGTAATTTTTTTTCCATGTTCTATTCCTCCCATCCTATTTTCATACCTATTTCTTAGTATCTTTGATAAGAAGTCGCTTAAAATCCATAAACTTATCTTATAACGTATATTGTTGATAAAACATAGACCATCTAATGAAAACATATACTATTTTGCTATTTTTGTAACGCTTACATATGTCGGACCCTAAACCCCTACTAAAGAGAAAAAGCATTCAGTGCCGTAAAAGCGACGAATGCTTAAATTCTCTTTATAAATTCCATTCCCATACAGGGAGTAAACATAACTAAATTTACTAGTTATATTTACCCCCTGTTTATTATTATTTATGACAGCTCATTTCTGAAACGTATGTAATTCCCGATACTCATTTGGCGTTATGCCTTCCACCTTTTTAAACACTTTCCGGAAATATTTATCATCCTGGTAACCGATCATGCCGGCAATTTCATAGATTTTTAATTGGCTATTTTTTAGTAATGATTTAGCGCGCTCCATCCGAATCTTCACCATATAATCAGTGATATTGACATTAAACTCCTGCTTGAATTTCCGCGAGATATACTCTCTGCTGATATAAAAATGCTCAGAAATCTCCTGTAGCTTAACCTCTCGATCGAAATGGGCCTGCAGATACTTTTCAATATCATAAATAATATTACTATTTTTTTGCTGGGTAGTTCTTTTCACTTTCTTCAAGAAGACAGCAATTTCACGTTTCTTTCTTTCCTTGTAGGCCTCAAGCTGAAAGGTTCCGTTATGGTCGAAAAATAACGCAATGCGTTCCTCAAGATGATCGGATGCCTTAAACGGCAATTTATAAGTTTTATACCACTTGTGGCTGATTACCAAATACTCATTTTCAAAGTAAAGTAAATGATTTAGTGTTAAATAGCCGTTTTCGGTAAGATCGTGGCTGATTTGATCGATTACGTCATCACCTATTTTACCAGCTTGTAAAGCCAGCTCAAAACTTGATGAATATGACATCAGATTGAGGAACGGGATGGTTTGTAATTGTTCATGCCGATAAACCCTCGACTCATGCTGATCTAAGATATTACTATTGAATAAAACCTGTTTAGCATGATGATATGAATCAAGTAATTTTTCGTTTGGCTGGACCATCGTCCCAATCGCAATTGGACAAGAGATATCCATGGCACTCTTTAACGACCTATATATATTATCTAAAAGCTTGTCAACTTGCTCAAACAACTCCCAAAAGATGATAACAATCTCACCCTTATGGGATAAGTAACGAAAGCCAATCCCGCAATCATGTTCAATAACGGTTTCATTTATCACGTTTAGGACGGTAAAGTAGGCAAGATCACGATCCCCTTGAAACGCCTTAACCGTCGTTCCATCAATCCGTACTAAGGCAACTAGATAATTTTGCGAACCGTTTAAGCCGAATTCACTGAACAAATTTTCATTCCTATTTTCGCTATTTAAAAGCTGGGTGAGCTTGCGATCGCGATAAATAGGCTTCATTTCATTTAGTAAGATTATCGTACTTTCTTTGCTTTCTCGTTCCGCCTCTTCCCTCTTCCATTCCTTGACTGCCTTTTCTAACGTATGATTTAGAATCTCAGGATCCACTGGTTTTAACAGATAGTCAGAGCTTCCAAAATGAATCGCCTTTCGCATATAGTGATAATCATCATAACCAGTGACAACAATGGTCTTACTGTTCGGCTGATGCTCTTTAATCCATTCAAGCAGTTGGGTGCCATCCATTTTGGGCATTTTCATATCGGAGAAAATGATCTCTGGACGAATGGTTTGAATAAGCGCGATCGCTTCTTCTCCATTAGCTGCTTCAAAAATCTCGTCAATGCCATGTTCCTCCCAAGCACCTAGTAGCCTAATTCCTTCACGTACGTGTTTTTCATCATCAACAATTAAGACTTTCATGAATGATCCACCTCTTTCGGCATCGCTTTTGGCATCTCAATCGTCACTGTGAAGCCACCTTTCTCTTCACTGTAGATCGACATTTTCGCCTGATTACTATAATAAATCTGCAAGCGATCGTATATATTTTTTAAGCCGATCGATTCTCTGCTGCCGTCTTCTTTTGACAGGCCCAGGAACAATTCGCTGCGCATTTTTTCCAACTGTTCCTGCTTCACGCCGATTCCATTATCTTTCACACTGATTAACAAAGTACCCTCATCCTTCAGACTGGCTTCAATCTGAATATAAGCTTTCTCCATTTGTTGATCAAATCCGTGCTTAAAGCAGTTTTCTACAACAGGCTGTAAAATCATCTTCGGAACCAAAATCCCCTCGACATCCTTGTCAACCGTTAATTCAAACTCGAGCTGCTCATAAAATCGTTGTTTCTGTAATAACAAATACGATTGGACATGCTTCAGCTCCGCCGATAGCGGAACGATATCATCCTTCATATTCATGCTGTATCTCATAATATTTGATAATGAGGTTAATAACGAATACACGGGGACGGCCTTCAATTTAAGTGCCAGAGTCCCAATCGATTGAAAAGCATTATAGAGAAAATGCGGATTGATTTGTGACTGAAGAACCCGCAACTGCGAGGACTTATTTTCAATCTCCAGCTTATATTCACGCTCAATCAATTCATTTATCCGGCTAATCATTAGCTTGAAATGGCGTCCGAGCATTCCTATCTCATCATTTCCTAGTGAATCAAAATCCGCTTCAAATTCACCCTTTTCTACTTTTTTCATATTGGCAATTAATACCTTGATCGGGGCAGTGAGTCGAAACGAAATATACAAGGTGGCTATTAATACAATCACAAGTGTAATGATCCCAATCAAAATTGTAATAAAAGCTGTTTGCCGGGCACTCTGATAGAGAACATTATAAGGAATTCTTTTGACAATATACCAACCCTTATACGAATCCGTAAATTTCTCATAGACAATAACACCCGAAAATTGTGAGTCGTCCCATTCAAGACTTTTCCCTGACTCCCGCTCCTTCTTCACTTGCTTGTACCACTTCTCTTTATTTTCCTTTCCAATGACCTCTTGATCGGAGGAGTAAATGACCACTCCCTTTTCATTCATGATATAAAGGTCTTCAACTCCATCGGTATATAACCGGCCCGCTAGGTCACTAATTTTAGAAAGATTAATATCAATCGACATAAACCCTAAGATATTTTCCAAAGGGACATCTCGAATCACAGTGTGAAAACTTAGAACTTGATTCTTCTCGGAATTAGGGATGACGGACTGATTATTGTAGCTATAAATTTCATGTGGTGGTTCAATGACAGAAAAGATATCCGAGCGACTTAAACGAGAGTAATAGGGATTGGACAAGATACTCTCATATTTCCCCCTGCCGCTGATCCTCGAATGATAATTGGTGTAGGAGTCTTTTCCTTTATCTATATAAAGAAGCATTTGCTCAATTTCTGGCCGCGAATTTAATAGGTAGGCTAACGCTCTGCGCACCTCTTCTTGATTACTAGTTAAATTCTGTGCTACCCCGTCTCTCATCACATTCATAAAAGGGGTATAGCGATAGAGTACGGTTGACATTTCCGCCACATCATCTAGGTAGGTTTTTAGTTCCTCCTCCCCCTTGACAATCAGGTCATGGCTTGTCGCTACAAAGCGGTCATTTAGTGCTTTTGTTGTTTGAAAATAAGTAAACGTAATGGCAATTCCAAAAGGGAGAATGATGACAGCCATTAACGTAACAATTAGTTTTGTGCGAATACTCCATTGCATATAAATCTGGCTAGTGCATGACATAGCTAACTAGCCTTCCCCCTTCCCAATCCTTAGGATCGTCCAACCATCGAGGTGGATTTCTCCCATTTTAGCATACAATTCCTTCATTTTTCATTGGACAATTTTTTACCCCCTACAATCTACTGTTCAATATTTTCCACCCTACCGGTCAATGTAAGCCGTTTCATAATTTTTAATAATCTCTAAAATGAAGATATGGGAGGTGCAGTCAGTGAAAAATCAAAGTGAACTAAAAAGCGTCGAACCAACAGTCATTCCTAACCAAACGAAACAAGCGTCCGTTCCTTTCTTTAAAAGAAAGAAGCTGAAGGATGCAGGGTTATTTACCCTCTTTGTTGGTCCTGTTTTGTTAGCGTTTGCTATTATCGTCCTTATACCATTCTTCACAGGTGTTTATTACGCCTTTACCGACTGGAATGGGATTACCGGAGATATCAAATGGGTTGGACTAGATAACTTTAAATACTTATTTACCGAGGACAAGCAATTTCAGGCATCCTTTTTACTTACAACAAAATACACAGTCGTATCCATTCTGTTGACCAATCTGATTGGCTTTGGCTTAGCCTTACTGGTTACGCAAATGTTGAAAACAAGAAATATTCTCCGTACCATCTTCTTTATGCCTAACATGGTGGGTGGACTACTACTAGGATTTATCTGGCAGTTTATTTTTGTAAAAGGCTTTGCATCCCTTGGTCAGCTAACAGGGATTCCATTTTTCGAGTTAGCCTGGCTTGGCGATCAAAATACGGCCTTCTGGGGAATCGTGATCGTCAGTGTTTGGCAAGGTGCAGGCTACATTATGATTATTTACATCGCAGCCTTGCAAAACGTACCGCAGGAATTAATTGAAGCAGCAAAAATTGATGGCGCTAACAGATGGCAAATTCTTCGTCACATTACCATGCCACTTGTCGCACCAGCTGTTACCATCTGTTTATTCTTAACTACTGCTTCATCATTTAAGATTTTTGATGCGAACCTGTCGTTAACAGGCGGAGGGCCATTCAAATCCACTGAAATGTTAGCGCTTAATATTTATACAGAAGCATTCGTCAATAACCGCTATGGTATTGGTGAGGCAAAAGCATTAATTTTCTTCATCGTTGTTGCAGCGATTACCGTCCTTCAAGTAACAATTTCGAAGAAGAGGGAGGTTGAATCCTAATGGGAAACAAGTATACAGGAAAGACATTTATTGGTGAAATCTTCGCCATCCTGCTTGGACTTGTCTTTTTAATACCATTTTACTATTTGATCTCAAACTCTTTAAAACCGTTTGCCGAGATCCTTTCAAACACTTCGGCACTACCGAAGGTTTTCATGCTCGACAACTATGTGAATGCGTTTGAAAAATTGGATTATCTGAAGGTATTCACAAATTCACTCATCATTACCGTTTTAAGTAATATCGTCTTGGTTGTATTCTGTTCGATGGCTGCCTATATGCTGGTTCGAACAAAAAAGAAAATTAGCAACATTATTTTCATGACCTTCGTGGCAGCGATGATTATTCCCTTTCAATCGATCATGATCCCGCTGATCAAAACAGCTGGTAATCTTGGGATGTTAAACAGTATTTGGGGTCTTGTCATCATGTACTTAGGCTTTGGCTCAGGAATGACCATCTTCTTATATCATGGGTTTATCAAAGGGATTCCTGTCGAACTAGAAGAGGCAGCGATCATTGATGGTTGTTCTAGATTCGGGGTATTCTGGAGAATTGTTTTTCCACTACTAAAACCGATTACTGTCACCATCGTTATCTTAAACAGTTTGTGGATTTGGAATGACTACTTGCTACCATCATTAGTCCTTCAAGATCCAGAATTACGGACGATTCCATTAGCAACCTTCTTCTTCTTTGGTCAATATACAAAACAATGGGATTTAGCGTTAGCCGCACTTGTGCTTGGCATCATACCGTTGTTAATTTTCTTCTTCTCGATGCAAAAACATATTATCAAAGGCATCACGAGCGGATCGATCAAATAATGTAACTTTTGGAAAAATCTCTACTGTCACTTAACATACAGACAGTAGAGACTTATATAAAAATTAGCTTTACAAATCAGGAGGGAAAACCAAATGGCAATTAAAAAATATTCAATCGCAGCGGGAATTTTATCAGCTTCACTTCTTTTAGGCGCTTGCAGCAA
>NZ_CCAS010000002.1 GCF_000612625.1 Neobacillus jeddahensis | reverse complement strand
AGAATGCATGTGCTGCCCCTTCGAATACTTGTTTTTGCTCTGAAATCGCCGTGATCACCATTTCTAAACTTGAGCCTTTAAAATCATTGCCAAATGTATCATTTTCTATCTCATGAATGACCTTAACAAGTCCTTTACGGATTGTCCTAAAGGCTTTTAAGCGATCACTGCTATGTAGAAACCAAGTATGGAAAACTGATTCTTGATCATTTTTATATTGTTCAACTAAAAACTCCATTGTAAATTGCTCTCCTTATCTATTCATAGAATTACCGAAGTAATTTGATTATATATAGAAGGCAATTAGGAAGATATGACAAAAGTTATAAACAGTCCTAGCAATAAACGGCGATTATTTGAACAATGTATGGTCTTCATATCATCTACATCTAATTATGCTATTCTAAGTATATGACAATATGATTTAGGGTGAGTATATGTATAGTTTATTAAGCAAGATAAGTACGTTCTTAAGTGAACCATTTTTTAATATGGCAAATAGTTTAGAATCCTGGCCGATTATTTTTGCCTTAATATTAGGGCTGGTGGGGGCTCTAGCACCATGTCAACTTACAGGGAATATTAGTGCGATTACACTATATGGGAACAGTTCCATTCAAAAAAGAATTCGCTGGGGGGATGTTTTCAGCTTTATTTTGGGTAAAATAGTTGCGTTCTCTCTTTTGGGTGGATTGGTCTGGATGTTGGGGAGAGGGATTGAACAAAATTTAATTGTATATTTTCCTTGGTTGCGGAAGATGATGGGTCCTATCTTAATGATTGTGGGCTTATATATGTTCGGTTTAATAAAATTTAAAGGAACTTTTTATTTATTTAAGTGGTCTAAGGAAAACAAGCGAGAAAATCGCTTTGGTTCATTCATGCTTGGGCTTAGTTTTTCACTTGCTTTCTGTCCGACAATGTTTATTCTTTATTTCGTCACTTTAATGCCAGTCGTGATGACAAGCTCATATGGCTTTATTCTCCCAACCATTTTTGCTCTTGGAACAGCTTTACCACTTTTACTTTTTATTTTGATCATTTGGTATCTGGGTGGAAGCGGACTATTAATGAAAAAAGGACGAAAAGTGGGTATCATTGTACAAAAGATTGCGGGGGGGTTCATGCTGATTTTGGGAATACTTGATACATTAACTTATTGGTCGTTGTGATAAAATAGAAGAATTATTTTAACTTGTGTGTAATTTGTGAAAGTGTAAAAAAAATTTGAGTAAATGTATTATTTTCACTTAACATAGGGTAGGGGGGTATGGTAAGATAGTGAAAAGGAATTCTTAAATTCCTGCAAATTAAGTGAAAAAATGAAAGGAAGTATAATGATGGAAAAAATTACATTAAATGTACAAGGAATGTCTTGTGAACACTGTGTGAAAGCAATTGAAGGAAATGTTGGAGAGCTTAAAGGTGTTAATTCAGTAAAAGTAAATTTGAAAGCTGACACTGTTGATGTGGAATTTAATCAACAAGAAATATCTTTAGATAAAATTAAAGAAACCATTGATGACCAAGGGTACGATGTGGAATAACATCCTAATCGTTTTTCTGAAAGGGGTGACACATACTTGTCATCCTTTTTTTATTTTTCACTATAGGTACCTAGTATACTTATTCTAAAAGGATCATGAAGGTGGACTAAAATCCTTGAAACTATAATAAATAAGCTAGGTGATTGAAATGCATCATATTTTAATAATCGAAGATGAGGAAAATGTATCAGGAGTTCTAAATGCCTATTTAGAGAAAGCGGGATATCAGGTTTATCAAGCAATAACTGGATATGAGGGTATGGAGATTTTTAGGAAAGAAGAGATTGACCTAGTCATCCTAGATTTAATGCTTCCGGATATCAGCGGGGAAGAGATTTGCAAAATAATCCGCCAAAGTTCGGATGTGCATATTTTTATGCTGACTGCAAAAGGTGCCTTAAATGACAGAATTGAAGGACTTAATATGGGGGCAGATGAATATTTGATTAAACCATTCAGTCCAAGAGAACTAACAGCAAGGGTTAATGCTCTTTTCAGAAGGTTAACCGCTAGATTTCCATCCTCAAACGTAATCTTTGATGATGGGAATTTATTGATTGATCGTGATAAAAGGTCGGTAAGTATTAAAAATGAAGTGATCCCCTTTACTCCAAATGAATTTGATATTATATCCACTTTAATTGTGAACAAAGGAAAAGTTCTATCCAGAGAGCAGTTAATTGATAAAATATTCGGAGTTGATTTTAACGGGTATGATCGAACTGTTGATGTCCACATAAAAAATATCCGTAAGAAAATAGAAGAAGACACAAGGAATCCTAAATATGTAGTTACTGTTATGAAAGCAGGCTATAAATTTGGTGGTGTAAACTAAGTGCAATCCATTAATCGAAGACTGAGTATTTTGTTCGTCATATGCGCTTTTGCAGCCATCCTCCTTGTCACCTTATTCGTAAATATAACTGTAACAAACAAGTTTAATCAATACATGATCGACAACCAAAACAAAAGATATGAAAGAATTATATCCTATTTTGAAGAGGCGTATAAACGAGAAGGAAAGTGGACAAAAGACACGGGAATAGAATTAATGCATGAAGCGTATATGGGCAATTATTGTTTAACACTTATGAATCAGAACAAAAAGCCTGTATGGGGAATGAACCCAGATGATTTAACGAATCAGATCCACTTAGGTGACATGCAAGTAAAGGATCGCGGTGTTTATACGTCTAAAACCTTTAAAATTAACGTAGATGGTCATGTAGTTGGATATGTTGATATCGGACAATATTCTTCGTTGCTGCTATCAGAGGAAGACGTAAATTTTAAATCATCAATAAATAAAAGCATTGTTGCCAGTGGTATTTTGACCCTTCTCATCATTATCAGTTTAAGCCTTTATTTTTCAAAACAGTTTTCTACACCCATTCGGGAGGTAGCTAAAATGTCTGTTACACTTTCACAAGGAAATTTTAATACAAAATCAACTGTTAAAAGTAATATGCGAGAAATAGAGGATTTAAGAAAAAGTATTAATATTTTAGCAGAAAAATTAAAGTATCAAGATAAGCTCAGAAAGAGGTTAGTTTCTGATATTACCCATGAGATCAGGACCCCATTAAATGTGCTCCAAAATAACCTTGAGGCAATGGTCGATGGGGTAGTCCCAGTAAAAAAAGAGACGCTCATTTATCTTAATGAAGAAGTGGTCAGATTTGGTAAATTAATAAATAATTTAAATGGTTTAAATGAGTTTGAATCTGAAAGTATCAAGTTAAATTTTGAACCCCTATTATTAGATGGTTTACTTCGAGACCTATGTAAAGATTTTTATATTGCCGCTGATAATAAAAATATCAAGGTAGATTATGATATTGAGCCAAATGGCCATTATTTAATTAATGGTGATAAAGATCAAATTAAGCAAGTGTTTATTAACTTAATCTCAAATGCGCTTAAATTTACTGAAAGAAATGGCCAAGTATATATTAAGTTATACGAAAATAATAAAAATATCATTGTTGAAGTGAAAGACAATGGCATTGGAATTAAGCAGGAGGATTTACCGTTTGTTTTTGAAAGACTTTATCGAGGAGATAAAAGCAGGAATCAAATTGAAGGTAGTGGGATTGGCCTTACGATTGCGAAGAATATTTTACAGCTGCATTATGCAAATATTGAACTTGAGAGTAAAGATGGAGAAGGTACTACGGTCAGAATTTATTTTGAAAAAGTTACGAACATTTTAGAGTAAAACATGTGGCTAAAATTTGACATCCACTCATTCTTCATATGGTCTACATATCATTTCCATATGATATTGTCGAAAAGCAATTATCTATAAGGAGTTGTAGTCACATGAAGAAGCTGACAGTAATGACCAACGACCTAATTTGAGGCGTAAAAGTTTATAGTAAGATGAGGTGATAGCGTTGGAAAAGAGTATGAAAATTGGTGGAATGACCTGTGCCGCTTGTGCAAAAAGAATAGAAAAGGTAACAGGTAAACTTTCTGGGGTTCAAAACGCCAGTGTAAACTATGCAACAGAAAAATTAACGATACAATTTGACGAAGCGATCGTTTCCATTCCTGATATCCAAACAACTATAGAAAAAGCAGGATATGAAGCTATAAATGAATCGAATAAAAAAGTCCTTAAAATTGAAGGAATGACTTGTGCCGCTTGTGCGAAAAGAATTGAAAAAGTAACAAGTAAGCTTGATGGTGTTGTTGAATCCAGTGTGAATTATGCTACCGAAAAATTAACAATTAGTTTTGACCCATCAATGGTAAAAGTTTCCGAAATCATGAAGTCCATTGAAAAAGCAGGCTACAAAGCGATAGAGGAACAAATAACGATAGATACCGATAAAGAGAGAAAAGAAAAAGAAATTAAACTTTTGTGGAGAAAGTTTTTGATTTCTGCGATCTTCACTGTCCCACTCCTAATCATTACAATGGGCCATATGTTCGGAGAACCGATTGGATTTAAGCTGCCAAAAATAATTGATCCGATGGTTCACCCCTTAGCATTTGGAATTTCACAATTACTATTAGTTTTACCCGTATTGATTGCGGGAAATAAGTTCTTTTCAGTCGGGTTTAGCTCATTAGTGAAAGCAAGTCCTAATATGGACTCATTAATTGCGATTGGTACATCGGCAGCATTCCTATATGGCATATTTGCGATCTTTCAAATATACGGGGGAAATATTGATTATGCTTACGATTTATACTTTGAAGCTGCCGGAGTCATCATAACTCTTATCCTGCTCGGTAAGTATTTAGAGGCAGTGACAAAAGGAAAAACCTCTGAGGCGATTAAGAAGCTAATGGGACTTGCGCCGAAGACAGCTATTGTTATTAGAAACGGTATGGAAGTAGAGATTTCGATTGAAGAAGTTGAAGTTGGCGATTTGATTATTGTTAAGCCGGGCGAGAAGATGCCTGTGGATGGAGAAGTTGTGGAAGGGATCACTTCTGTTGATGAATCAATGCTGACAGGTGAGAGTATGCCAGTAGAAAAAAATATAGGCGATTCAATTATTGGGGCAAGTATCAACAAAAATGGATCCATTAAATATAAGGCTACAAGAGTTGGAAAAGATACAGCATTAGCGCAAATAATTAAACTGGTTGAAGATGCTCAAGGTTCGAAGGCTCCGATTGCGAAAATGGCAGATATTATTTCAGGCTACTTTGTTCCAGTCGTAATTGGCATTGCCATTCTTTCAGCGCTCGCTTGGTATTTTTTTGCTGGTGAAACCGGAGTTTTTTCTCTCACCATTTTTATCTCTGTGCTAGTCATCGCATGCCCTTGTGCCTTAGGTTTAGCAACTCCAACGGCTATTATGGTTGGTACTGGTAAAGGGGCAGAATATGGAGTATTAATAAAGAGTGGAGTAGCTCTAGAAACGGCTCACAAGATTAAAACAATTGTATTTGATAAAACCGGTACAATCACAGAGGGCAAACCAAAGGTTACAGACGTAATGGTTACAAATGGAATAAATGAAGAATACCTGTTGCAATTAGCTGCTTCAGCAGAAAAAGGTTCAGAGCATCCTCTGGGAGAAGCTATTGTTAGAGGTGCTGAGGAAAAAGAGTTAGAAATTAAAAAGCTTGATTATTTTAAAGCGATCCCTGGTCATGGTATCGAAGTGAAAATTGATGGTAAAAATATTTTACTTGGAAATAGAAAGCTGATGGTTGAATCTAACATATCATTAGAGGAACTAGAGAGTGTCTCAGATAGATTGGCAGGAGAAGGTAAGACGCCAATGTATGTAGGAATTGACGGTATTATAGCTGGTATTATTGCTGTAGCAGACACGGTTAAAGAAAATAGTAAACAAGCGATAGAACAGCTTCATAAAATGGGTATCGAAGTGGCAATGATTACTGGTGATAATAAGAGGACAGCCGAAGCGATTGCTAAGCAGGTTGGAATAGATCGAGTTTTGGCTGAAGTTCTTCCTCAGGACAAAGCAAATGAAGTAAAGAAGATTCA
Organism: Neobacillus jeddahensis; assembly: GCF_000612625.1. Lineage (GTDB taxonomy): Bacteria > Bacillota > Bacilli > Bacillales > Cytobacillaceae > Neobacillus > Neobacillus jeddahensis. The sequence goes on along the minus strand of NZ_CCAS010000002.1, from coordinate 174,813 downwards.
AAGTGAAGGAAGAAAAGTAGCAATGGTTGGCGATGGCATAAATGATGCTCCAGCTTTAGCCCAAGCGGATATTGGAATTGCAATTGGTTCAGGAACGGATGTAGCCATGGAATCAGCAGATATCGTATTAATGAGAAGTGACTTAATGGATGTTCCAACCGCTATTCAATTGAGTAAAAAAACAATTTCAAACATTAAACAGAACTTATTCTGGGCATTTGGATATAATACGCTCGGAATCCCGGTTGCGATGGGCATCCTATACTTGTTAGGTGGACCACTCTTAAACCCGATTATCGCAGCGGCAGCGATGAGTTGTAGCTCTGTATCTGTTTTATTAAATGCACTCAGATTAAAAGGGTTTAAGCCAGCTAGATAAATCATTTAACCTATGGGTATTCTATTCGTACTTGTAAATAATATGATGGATTGACGAAAGTTTATTCCATTATTATTCAAATACTCCAGCACCGTGCTGGAGTATTTCAGATTGTCGACAAAAGGCATCGAGAGGAATCCATTTCGGTGTCTTTTGTCATTTTTGGATAGGATTGCGGTTAAAATACGTTGATTTCCGCTCCAGGCGCTTGCTTTCCGGGGGGCAGGCGGTGAGCTTCCTCGTCGCTACGCTCCTGCGGGATCTCACCTGTCCTGCTAATCCCCCAGGAGTCAAGCGCCTTCCGCTCCAATCAACTAGTTTGGCTCACACTCTAGCAGGTTGCCAAGTCCAAGTTGCCATTTTCTTTTACATTCATGGCAGCAAACGTAAGCATCGCCAGCATAGACAATTTTTTAAAACCTCTTATGGTTGTCCATCGCATACCATGCTTTTCTTTCGCATCTGCAAAGACACGTTCAACCGTCTCTTTGCGTTTCGCATATATTTGTAGATCCCGTGACTATATGTACGTTTTAATCACTGAATGAGGAGAGATTCCTGATTAAATTTAGGCTGTGAACAAAACTCATTAGATTGGAGCGGAAGGCACGAAGACTCCTCGAAAACGCTATCGCATTTCCTTCGTGCATGGGTGGAATCAAAGAAGCAAATCAATGTCCTGCGGGGGACGGGACTGGGGAGACCCCACAGGCGCTTACGAGGCCACTGAAAATTTTACTATTTATATTCTTGTCATAGGATATAGATATAAAAAGGCCGTTTATTGTCCAGGACTAAGATTGAAAGAGGCTTGAGAGGAGATCATTTGAATACCACCTACATATAATTAATATCCTTATTATAAAACAAAAAGGCAATGGAAAGATAGATTCATGACACCCCACTGCCATTTCGAATAAACTAAATGGATTTAAAATGAACCCATATATTCGTTCGGAGAGGCGTCCGCTCGCCCCGTGGAAAGCGAGCGGTAAGCCTCGGAGAACAAATGTACTCTTTATTTTTAAAAGTTTCCTTTCCTATATCATCACAGCCTAAATTTAGGGGACTTGCTGATGTGAATAATGTAATGACAAAAGGAGGATAGATCATATTAGAGCTATGATCCATCCTCCTTTAAGTTAGTCGAGATACTTACTTCTGACTTCTTCTACATTCGCATTATTCACGTCATCGACGACGTCGATCACTCCTAGTAATTCGTCTTCATTTAGATAAATACCATAGGATCCAGTTCGTTCAAAGGTAAGTTCAAGATCAATGACCCCTTTCTTACCAGTAAAATCTGTGACTATTTCTTTTGTCGTAGAGTTCATTATCAAAAAATATCCTTCAGGTGTATCAAAGGAAGATAGGTCTAGGGACATCTTTGTATTTATCCCTTTATTAGCAACCATAATAAGTGGTTCTAATTCATAGCCAGATCCTTTGACTACAATCGTTTGTTCGTTATTTACAATCTGCACCTTTTTTACTAATCGATCAGTAGCCACTTTGCTGATATCCTCGCCATAAATACTTGGTGTCATATGCTGAGCTGCAGTAGCGGTAGATGTGGTGGATGAATCCACCCCTGACGCATTACTGCTTGATGCTTTAACATCGTTAAGATCATCAACCACCTTGATCATTCCTCGTTTCATGCCCATCGAACAGCTAAAAGGAATATCCTCATTACCAGGCGTAAACTCGAGAATGTTTTTACCGTCTTCAAGCCTTTGTTCTATATTCATATCTGGGACAACAATCGTACTATTACAGCTTGAAAGCTCCTCTGCATTGATAACCCACTTAACAGGTATCCCTTTTTTTACATATAGCGTATTTGGAGTATAACCGCTATATTTAACAGACATATCTAGAACCTGAATCCCATCCTTAATGGTCGCTTTGGTAGCATTAGTTGCAGAAGCTGAATTTTCGCCTAATCCTCCGATATTTGCCAACATAGAAGCAGGATTAATATTCATCCCTGCCAGTGCCATTCCCCTATTACTCATAATCAATCCAAGAACAACAATAAGAATTCCGCTGAATTTAAGAATTTTCTTTGTATAGCCTTTACTTAAAAGACTTGATAATGCTCCAAAGGTTAGCATTAATGGTACTGTTCCAGCAGCAAACATGAACATTGAAAGTGCACCACTGATGGCACTGCCAGTTCCTAATGCATAGATTTGCATAGTTTGCAATGGACCGCATGGCATGAATCCATTTAGCAAACCAACAAAAAATGGTGCTTTTGCTCGAGGGGTATTAATCATTTTACAAACAGGTGTTGGTAACTTTAGTTGAAACTTTCTAAAAAATTTAAAGCCGGCCATATTAAAGCCCATCATAATCATGAATACGCCAGCAATCATTTGCAGTGCTGCTTTTGTTGTGATTGAAAGGGCAAATACGGAACCAATTGCTCCAACAATTCCTCCAAGTATGGTATAAGATATAACTCTTCCAAGATTATACAAAATCGCTGGTTTCATTGCTTCAAATTTGTTCTTACTTTCTTTTCCTATCGTTTGAGAAAGCATGATTCCCCCGCACATCCCAACACAATGAAGGGAAGATATCACGCCGACAACAAATAAAACAGCATAAGTAGCATTTTTGAGTTTATCTTCCATATTAAAATTGCCGGAATTTATTCCAAGCAGCAAAATGGCAACGGCCACGATTAGAATGCCAATGAATTTAAAGCTCTTTCCGTTTTCTGTACTGTAGCCGACCCGATTAATGGCAGCTTTTATTTGGTTTATACTACATTCCTCATCGTTAAATTCAAGATCAGCAAATTGTCCGCTAAAATTTGCTTTAACATCGATCACTCCATCCAACTTTTTGACCGTTCTTTCAATTCGCTTTTCACAAGATGTACAGGTCATATCGTACACCTTGATTCTTTCTCTTTTAATACCCATATGGTTCACTACCTTTACCTATTAATTAGAATGATTTAATCATGAATAAAGTTTATGAAATAGATATGTTGATGATATGAAGAAAGAAAGGACTATCGTGAACAAAATGTGGATAAAACTTTCCTAATTAATGAAACGATGTATTTTGAGTGGGAAAATATTCTTCTTGTCCACCGTACTATTTTTGAATTCCGCTGCTTAAAGATGTATCAATGAGTTATCGATAGGAGTGGCTGCCATGAAAATAGACGGCGTTTTTTCTGGAGGGGGAATTAGAGGCTTTGCGCTAATTGGGGCATATGAAGAAATTGAAAGCAGGGGGTTTCAGTTTGTAAGGGTCGCAGGAACAAGTGCAGGATCTATCGTGGCTGCCTTAATTGCGGCCGGTTATACGAGTAAAGAAATCTATCAATTGGTAGATGAGTTTGACCTTCCTAAAATGCTTGATAGCAGAAAAAGCATCGTTCCCTTTGCGATTGCGAAATGGTTGTATGTCTACTGGAAACTTGGCCTATATAAGGGAAATGAACTTGAAAAATGGATGAAGGAGAAATTAGAAGCGAAGGGGATAAGAACCTTTTCAGATCTTCCGCCACATGCACTTCGAGTAATCGCCTCTGACCTATCAAATGGTCGAATGGTCGTATTGCCTGATGATTTAGAAAAATATGGAATACCCCCAGCTTCGTTTTCGGTTGCAAAAGCCATAAGGATGAGTTGCAGTATTCCCTATTTTTTTGAGCCTGTTAAATTAAGATCGATAGATGGGGTGAATATACTGGTGGACGGTGGCGTACTTAGTAATTTTCCTATGTGGCTTTTCGATAAGGACAATGTTAAAAAAGTTAGACCTGTATTAGGGATAAAGTTGAGTCCAAGTGAATATGAACACGAAAAACATACCATAAAAAACGGGATTCAATTATTTGCTGCCTTATTTGAGACGATGAAGGATGCGCATGATCAACGATATATCTCAAAAAAGCATGTCAATAACATCATTTTTATTAAAGCAGAAGGGGTATCCTTAACGGAATTTGAATTAACGGATGATAAAAAACGAAAATTATTTGATATTGGCAGAGAACAGGCAAAGAAGTTTTTGAACAGTTGGGGTTTTTAAAGATTTGTTTTTTTAATTTGCTTACTTAGGTCAACTTCTGTTTCCTAAAAAAAAATCGAGTGTCTATAAAGACGCTCGATTTTTCTTTTTACCCTTTTTTCCATCAATGACAGTTAAATGAGCAGGAGATTTCTTTTTTGTCTTGTTGCTCTTCTTAAGTGATGTGAACGTCCCAAGAGAAGAGGTTTTAGAATTTGTCTCTCCGCTCTTATGCTGTAATCGTTTTTTTGATTTTTTTGCTGCTTTAAGAAATGCCCGCTGCTCTTTTTTCTGAGGGCTGGAAGTTGAAAATTTTCGAACAAGGAAATAAATCACCAACCCGATTAATGCTATGACAGCTATACCCTGAATGAAACCGGCAGGATTAGCTGAAAAAGACCCATAAATGCCCAGTAATGCAAGAATAATAAGTACCCCAACAATAATAGTAGATGTCCGATTTTTCAAGAAAGCCACCTCCCTAAGAGCATCTTAAGCATTTTTTTAGTCTTTTAAACACGATAATAAAAAGATTTAGACAATTTCTTCACTTTCTATTCCAAACTCTGTTTCCTGTTCTCTTCTTAACAATTCGTTAAAAGAAAGGATCGCCACTTCTACTTGATCATTATTTGGTTCTTTTGTCGTTAATAATTGAAGCCAAAGTCCAGGAAGTCCTAAGTACTTTAACACGGGAACATTACGCAGTTTGTTAGTGACTTGGAGAACTTCAAATGCAATTCCTAATACCACTGGTATTAACAAGAGACGATCAACAATTCGTAACCAAAGTGGTGATGTGGGAACAAGCATGTAGACAAAGACTCCAACAACAACCGTAAACAGGATAAAACTACTGCCACAGCGATAGTGGAGACGAGAGTGCGCCTGAACATTTTCAACCGTAAGTTCGACTCCGGCCTCAAAGGTGTTTATTACTTTATGCTCAGCACCATGATATTGAAACACTCTTTTTATTAGTGGTGTGAGCGATACAAAATATATATATGAAAGGAGCAGTATAAGTTTAAAAAAGCCTTCTACTAAAACTTGAGCAAAATCAGTTGGGAAAATGGGCTTTGTTAGTACTGCTAAAAAGATAGGTATTAACGTAAGAGCAAACTTTCCAAATAAAAACGAGAGAACTCCTATAACGGCTACCCCTAAATACACAGATAATTTTGGAACTTCCTTTTCTTTTAACGTTTCATCGTCTTTCGGATCAACATCAAATCTTTCAGTGGAGAAGTTTAAGTGCTTCGATCCATTAGCACTAGCTTCAATAATGGAAATTATTCCGCGAATGAAAGGAATTTTTTTTAGAACAGTAAAAGCTGAATTTGTTTTTCGTGGTACATGAAAGTAGTCAACAGAACGATCATTTCTGCGAATTGCGGTAACATAATGATGTTTCCCGCCAAACATGACCCCTTCAACAACCGCTTGGCCGCCATAAACGGGCTTTTGAGAATTGGACATAATTATTAACACCAACCTATATCAAAGTTGCACAATAGCAGAAATAAAAAATCTGTTTGTACTTACAAGTATTCTACTAGAAAAATGAAAAAACCTCTAGGATGACATAATATTTCCATTAAAATCAATAAAAAATTTTTTATATGTAAAGATTGAATTTCTAGGGGCATAATAATCATGGAATTTAGCATAGTTGAAATTCTATGATTATGATCTGGAATTAGGTAAAAGCACTTCTAACATAAACTTGAATCAAACGGAGGTAGTAATAATGGCAAATGATCAAAATATAAAAAATTATCCAAAACCCATGTCTTTTCCTGCTATGGTTTTTTGGACAGGCTTATTCGGAGGGGTTTTTTGGGGTGTGATTGGGTACGTAGCTTATTTTTTTAATTTTACCGAAATTAGCCCGCAAGTCATAATTGAACCTTGGACATTAGGAGAATGGAAAAATGGATGGCTAGGAAAAGTTATTTCGATCTTTATTATTGGGGCTATTTCTGTTGGTGCTGCCTTTGTCTACTATTTGACTTTAAGAAAACTTAAAGGTATGTGGTTTGGTCTTGGGTATGGAATTGCTTTATTCTTAGTAGTCTTTCTTATTCTAAATCCCATTTTTCCAGGGATCAAACCATTTTTTGAGTTAAGCAGGGATACGATCATAACATCCATTTGTTTATATATGTTATATGGAATCTTTATCGGTTATTCCATTAATTATGAGTTTGAACTTAATAAAGTTCAAGTGAAAGAGGCTTCAAGCTAAGAATCAATTAGTCGGATTGTACCAGGTTGTGATAAAATATTTTTGTCCAGATATGGATTGAAAGGGAGAGTGGGAACTGATGGGGAAAATTGAAAAACTAAGATCAACTTTTTCAACACAAGGCATTGATGGGATTTTGATCACCAGTCCATTTAATCGCCGTTACATATCTAATTTTACCGGATCAGCAGGGGTTGTTTTAATCAGTGCCGATCGGGCACAATTTATTACAGATTTTCGCTATATTGAACAAGCAACCAAACAATGCCAAGGGTTTGACATTATTAAATTTTCTAGTTCCATTCCAGAAGAAATTGCACGTCTTGTGAAAGAATTGAATATTCAAAAGCTTGGATTTGAGGAGGATTATTTAACCTTCGCTTCCTTTAAACAATATGATAAAGAAATCTCTGCACAGCTAGTCCCCATTTCAGGTGTAATTGAAAAGTTACGCTTGATAAAGACTGACGCAGAGATTAAGATATTAAAGGTGGCAGCTGATATTGCAGATGCCGCATTTAAGCATATCTTAGACTTCATTCGTCCAGGAAAAACGGAATTAGAAGTTTCGAATGAATTAGAGTTCTTTATGAGAAGGGCAGGGGCAACTTCCTCCTCTTTTGATACGATCGTGGCTTCGGGATATCGTTCTGCATTACCACACGGTGTCGCAAGTGATAAAGTAATAGAAACCGGAGATATGGTGACATTGGACTTTGGTTGTTATTATAATGGCTATGTTTCAGATATGACTAGAACAGTTGCGATTGGTGAGCCAGATGCAAAGCTAAAAGAAATTTATGAGGTTGTTCTTGAAGCGCAGCTAAAAGGTATGGCTGGTATTAAACCAGGTATGTCAGGTAAGGAAGCAGACGCATTAACAAGAAATTACATAACTGAAAAAGGTTATGGAGAATACTTTGGTCATTCAACCGGGCATGGCATCGGACTTGAGGTTCACGAGGGTCCAGCTTTATCGATGAAGTCTGATGTTATTTTAGAGCCTGGAATGGTGGTAACATGTGAACCGGGCATCTATATTGCAGGACTGGGGGGCGTTCGAATCGAGGATGATACCTTGGTAACAACTGATCATAACGAAGCTCTCACTCATTCTACAAAAGATTTAATTATATTGTAAGGATTTAGGAGGAATTATCATGATATCTGTTAACGATTTTAAAACAGGATTAACTATTGAAGTGGACGGTGGACTTTGGCGTGTCCTTGATTTCCAGCATGTAAAGCCAGGAAAAGGAGCAGCGTTTGTTCGTTCTAAACTACGTAACTTACGTAATGGTGCTATTCAAGAAAAAACCTTCCGTGCGGGTGAAAAGGTAGAAAAAGCACAAATTGATAACCGCAAAATGCAATATTTATATGCAAGCGGTGATTCTCATGTATTCATGGATATGGAATCTTACGAACAAGTGGAACTTCCAGGCAGTAATATTGAGTATGAGCTAAAGTTTTTAAAAGAAAACATGGAAGTACACATTATGATGTTTAATCATGAAACCCTTGGCGTGGAATTACCAAACAATGTTGTTTTAGAAGTTGCCGAAACCGAACCTGGTATCAAAGGTGATACATCTTCCGGCGGAACTAAATCAGCAACATTGGAAACAGGATTAATGGTTCAAGTTCCATTCTTTGTAAACCAAGGTGATAAGTTAATTATCAATACAACTGATTCATCATATGTATCAAGAGCTTAATATATTTGCAAGCCTTAGTCCTTAGAAAGCGGGACTAAGGCTTTTTTTAACTTCTTTTCACATGATCATTTCTATTTCCATAGTCATGTATTTTTACTTTTACAAGCTTGAAAACTTCACTAAATAGTAAGAATTAGGAACTATTTGTCGATTCTCTTTTTGTTAAAATGAACTAGATCATATAAATAAAAGGAAGGGGTGAAACAGAATATGAAACGAATTACGTTACTATTATTCCTTTTCACTTTAGCAGCGATAGTGGCTGCAGGTTGCAGCTCAAAAATTGAAAATGTGAAACTTGATAAGAAGCATGCACCACTACCTGATTATGTTTTGAATTCTTCAGAAAAAGTTAAAGAAACATATATTTTAGCTGCTACATACCCAGAAATTGTCTCATCTGTGCCTTGTTATTGCGGTTGTACTGCAGGAGGACACAAGAGTAATTTGGACTGTTTTGTCGGTCAAATTGGAGATGGAAATTCTGTAACGGCTTGGGATGATCATGGAGTTTCTTGTGACACCTGTATTGATATTGCTAGAGATGCCGTAGAAATGCATCTTGATGGAAAAGATACGAAAAAAATATATGACCTGATACAGAAAAAATATGAAGATTTGGGGGAACCAACTCCAACACCAGAGCCGAATTAAGGAGTAATCCATGAAAAAAATATTAATCGGATTCTATCTTTTGGTCATTGTCGGGATTTTTATCTGTATTAGTAACAGTGATATTTTTGGAAGTGAAAATTCTAAGGCAGTAGCCGCTGGAGAAAAAATATATACGGAAAATTGTCTTTCCTGTCATGGTGAAACAGGAAAAGGGGAGGCAGCAAATGTTGGGACTGCTCTTAATAATCAGCATTTTTTAAGCTCAGTATCAGATAAAGACCTTTATAATTACGTGAAATATGGCCGTGAGAATACGGCGATGCCTGCCTATGGACCTAGGTTTTCTGAGACTGAGTTAAAAAACTTAGTTGCTTTTATGAGGGACTGGCAAACGAAAGAAATAGAGTTTGAAGCACCTGTAACAGTTTCAGGTGATCCGGTACATGGGATGGAGCAATATAACTTATATTGTCTCAATTGCCATGGTGATGCAGGCGAGGGGAAACCAAAGATGGGAACAGTTCTTTCTAACCCTCAATATTTGAAATATACGACAGATAAACAAATTTGGATAGCGGCTGCATATGGTCGCGAAGATACACGGATGGGCCCATCCTTAAAAGGTCTTGAAGGGGCTCGTCAGTTAAGTAGGGCCGATATTGCCGATATTGTCAGCTATATTCGTACATTAAAGCCTAAAGATCAACCACAAAATGATTACCTTGAGCCGTAAACAAATAGTTTTTTTGACCTATTTCCATTGACTGGTTGAGAGAAATATTATGATGGTTACACCCTTGTGGATTGATACTAGAATCATAATCCTGACTATAATCTATCCTCTCGCCAGCACCATTGTGTGCTGGATTTTTTTTGATTTGTGAACATTCTGTGGTTATTATTTGACGAAATCATAACGATTTATATCCTTTAACAAAATGTTCATGAGTGATTCAACAAATAGGGATAAAGAACGATTATATTTATTTCAAAGAGGACTATAGTGAAAAATCTTATATTCAACTGAGGGAGTTTTCTATGTCAAGGAGGATAAGCATGGTTATAAAAAAGTGGATAGCATTATTCGTTATTGGATTATTTTTAACAAGTTTTATCACTACAAAAGCTAGTGCTGAAACGGCTTTCCAAGCAGAGAAGTTTCCGTTTAAGGAAATGCAGGTCCAAGTAATGCCAGAGTTTGATTACCCAGAAGATTGGGAATCAAAGGATGTGCCCTCATTACTAGTAGGCCAATATGGAACGATTACAAATAAGAGCGGTCAAGACTATGATGGGAAAATAGAAATTCCTGTTCCCGCTATGGAAAACGGCTTTGAAGCGTATTTAGTAGCAGAGTTTCCAGAGGAAAATAAGCCAGAAGTACAACGTCCTTATGATGTTGATAAAGAAAAAGGAATTGTAACATGGAAGCCGGCAAAGACGATCAAGAATAACGAGACATACCAATTCGTCATCGAATACTATACAAAATCGATCGAAGTTAAAGACACAAAGAGTTTTACATATCAATTGATTAATAATGCAGAAATCGATCAACTAGATGTTGTTTTCTACGCACCAATGGATGCAAAGGAAATTAAGCTTGAGCCTAAGACAGAAAATAATACGAAAAACGAGTATGGTGAAGAGCTTTATTATTATGAATATAAAAATGTTAAAGCTGGGGAAAACCCAAAGTATTCATTCTCTTATAAGAAAGACGGAACAGAATCTACCATGGAGGCAATCAACAAGCAACAGCCGCCTGATGATGAAACCCATAGTGGTGTATCTGCTACCGATCAAGTGGAGAAGAGTGGAACTGATAATTCAAAACGTCCTATTATTGGCGTTGGTGGAGCATCTATTATCGGTATAGCTATCATCATCGCAGGATTGTTTATCTACCTAGGTATCAAGGGGAATGCCTACACACGTCGGAAATCTTCAAAGGGTACAAAACATAAATTACAATCAAATCATGGAAATCGCAAAAAAGAAAAAGACATAACTGCTGATTTTGCAGATGAAAAGAAAGAGTTACGCAAAAAATTGTTAACAGGAAAGATTGATCAGGAAATGTACGAAGAGGAAATGAAAAAATTAATTTAATGAGGTGAGTTGAATGAAAAAAAATACGATTGTGATGCTTGGGGGCTTCATTATTGCTGGTGCAATTGTCTTTCTCCTTATGGCTGCAACCCCAGGTTCGAGTGGAGTTGAATTGACGATGAAGGAACTTTTGGCCACGCAAAATCAACATCAGGACGACTATGTAACGGTTGAAGGGTTATTAATTGAGGATTCGATTAAATGGGATGCAGATAAAATTGAATTAAAATTTGATGTCAAAGACAATGATGGCAACCTCATGCATGTCATCCATAATGGAACAAAACCAGATAATTTTTCAGAAGGGGTTATTACAATCCTTCAAGGTGCACCAACGAAAAAAGATACATTTGTTGCTGAAACAGTGAAAACAAGATGTCCATCCAAGTATGAAGGAAAAGACATGAAAGATTATGATCCAGAAACACATAAAGCAAAGTTAGATCAACCACCGAAAGAAGAATAACAAAGCAAACATAAGAAGGTGACGGAATGTTTTTATTTGCTAACGCAACCATTTATATTGGATTAGCTATTGCAATTTATTCACTACTCATTATTACATTTGGGATTAGTACAAAAAACCAAAAACTGATTAATAGCGGAAAAGGTGGAATGATTGCATTATTTGTTTGTGCCTCATTGGCAATGATCTCCTTATTCTATCTATTAGCGACATCGCAATTCCAATATGAATATGTTAACGACTATACTAGCAGTGAACTACCAATCATTTATAAACTTACCGCTCTTTGGGCAGGGAATGCAGGGTCTTTGTTATTATGGACCTTCTTCCTAACTCTTTATATGATTATGATTGCTTTTTCAAGGAAGATGAAAGGTAACCCAATGGTTCCTTATATTTCAGCTATTCTGATGGCTAACGGGGTTTTCTTCTTCTTTATCTTAGGATTTGTAGCGAAACCCTTTATTTTACTAGATACTGTCCCATTAGAAGGTAAAGGGCTAAATCCAATGCTTCAAAATCCTGGAATGATCATCCATCCGGTTACACTTTATCTTGGCTATGTTGGCCTTGCTATCCCATTTGCATTTGCAATGGCAGCCTTGATTTTGAAAAATGTAGATGATTTCTGGATCAAAATGACAAGACGCTGGACGATTATTGCTTGGTTGTTTTTAAGTCTTGGCAATATCTTTGGTGGTCAATGGGCCTATGTAGAACTAGGTTGGGGTGGTTATTGGGCATGGGATCCTGTAGAAAATGCCTCCTTTATGCCATGGCTAACGGCCACTGCTTTCTTGCATTCAGTGATGATTCAAGAGCGCAAAAACATGTTGAAAATATGGAATATCAGCTTAATTATCGTATCGTACGCGCTAACACTATTTGGGACTTTCCTGGTACGAAGCGGTGTACTTACATCAGTACATGCATTTGCCAATTCTAATTTAGGATTATACTTCTTAATCTTTATGGGCATTGCGGTAATTCTAGCATTATATGTCTTAATGAGCCGCTATAATCTGTTGAAACGAAGTGCAGGGCAATTTAATTCCTTTGTTTCAAAAGAAAGTAGTTTTCTAGTCAACAATTTATTATTAGTTGGTGCTGCATTCGCTGTATTTTGGGGGACTATCTTCCCGTTAGTATCTGAAGCAGTTCGTGGCACAAAAGTAACAGTTGGTCTTCCATTCTTTAATAAAGTAGAAGCGCCGATCCTCTTATCAATGATGTTTGTAATGGCAGTTTGTCCAATGCTTGCATGGCAGCGATCGACCGTTAAAAATTTACGGAAAAACTTCACGATTCCAGCTGTTCTTGCTGTAATTGGCATGGTGTTGATGGTTGTGCTAGGTATCCAAAAAGCATGGGCAGTCATAGGTTATGGCGTTATTATTCTATTATTGATTACCCATTTCTTAGAGTTTTATAGAGGGGTCAAAGCAAGAAGAAAGATGACAAAGGAAACACCGATTGTAGCCTTATATCGCCTCATGATTCGAAATCGTCGTCGATATGGTGGCTATATTGTCCACCTTGGAATCGCATTCATTACGATGGGGATTATTGGTTCACAAAACTATGATTTACAAACTATGAAAACAGTCTCATTAGGGCAATCGATTGATTTACAAGATTATCGAATTAACTATGAGCGACTGGATCAGAAAAAAGAAGGAATTAACGACATTGTCTATGCCGATGTAACAGTTTTTAGAAACGGAAAGAAATTAGGTACTTATCAGCCAGAAAAAGTTTTTTATGGAAATTGGGAGCAACCTTCTTCTGAAGTTGCAATCATTTCCTCGCTTAAGGAAGACTTATACATTGTCTTAAGTGCATGGGAAGATGATGGTAAAGCTACATTTGTAGTAAAAGTTAATCCAATGATGAATTGGTTATGGATAGGTTCCTTTATGATTGTGATTGGTGCGCTGTTTGCAGTTTGGAATGGAAAATATGGTAATGTCACTCCGAGATACACAGGAGTACGTAAAGAGGTGTCATAGAATGAAAAATAAACTTTATCTTGGACTCCTTGTCATTGCGTTTATTTTTCAAGGTTCATTCATTCATGTGGATGCCAAGCAAATTGACTATAAATCACCTGAATTTAAAGCAGTTGCCCAACAATTCGCCTGTACTTGTGGCTGTGGTCAAGATCATTATGAATGTGATCCCAATACATGTAATTTAACCACTGAGTTCAAAGCAGATCTTGTAGAAATGATGAATAAAGGCTGGGATAAGGATAAAATCCGTGAATATTACGTCAATATTTACGGCGAGGAAATACTAACTTCTCCTGAGAAAAGTGGTTTTAGCCTTACCGCCTGGGTTCTACCGTTTGTTGTATTAGGTGCAGCTGCTATTGCTTTGTATTTTATTATCCGTAAATGGGTGAAGAAAAAAGGAACGGAAGAGATCGTCACTGGTTACGAAAATACTGACGAAGAAGTAGAAAGTGAAATCTTTTCTTCCATGATTGATGAGGAACGCAAAAAGTATCTTTAGGATGTGAACAAAATGCATGATATCTCCATCATTTCGATGATTTTTACTGCGGCATTTGCGCTTGTGTGTTTATTTTTAATATTATCACCGTTATTTAAGTGGGATTCATATTTACAAGGCAATTCAAAAAGTCAAGATTTGGCGACGACGAAGGAAGCTTTGTTGTCCACGCTAAATGAAATAGAGTTTGAATACAAAATGGATAAAATTTCACACGCTGATTACAATGTTTTAAAGAAACAATACGAAAAAGAAGTTTCCATCATTATGAAGGAAGAGGAACAAATGGTGGAAACAGGCGTGGATCAAGATTTATTGGCAGAAGTAGAAAAAGAAATTGAAGCTCAAATGAAAAGTTATAATGTGAAAAAGGGGGAAGGAAAGTGATCAAAAAAATCACAGTCTTCTTCCTCGGATTCATGCTGTTACTGCCATTCCATAGCTTAGCAGCAACAGATTCAAAGATTACCGTTGATATGCATTACATCGTTGTCAGTCCTGCTGAGGATGGTTCAACGAACTTGATGAATATGGTGAATTATACGAATACTGCTGCTGAGGAATACAAAGGGGATGGAAAAGGCGAGGCGGTTTTAAATGTAACCCTGCCAGAAGGAGCAAAGGATCTAAATTTTTTAGATAATACCATTGCTTTTAAAGAGGTTGATAAAGGCTTTATCACCACAACTCCAGTTCCAGGAAATCAAACAGTAGTCCTACCATATAGCTATAGAATGGATAAGGGGAAGTCTATCGATTTATCTGTTAATTATTCGGTTCAAATGATGCAAATTCTTGTTCCTGAAGGAATGGGAAGCATTGAGGTTGAAGGGGCAGAAGCAACGAGTCAAGGTCTCTTTAAATTCGATGACCAAAATTACTTTGGATATAGCATTGAGGGATTAACAGAAAACCAAACTTTCAAACTTTCTTATGACAAAGACAAACAGCCTGTTGCTGATGAATCACAAAAGACACAAACATCAACAGAAAGTGGAAAGGATAGTTCAGTTACCCATTCAGCATCGCCAGCCTTTCATAATCCTGGACATTTAAGAATGTGGGCACAGTCACCATTGCATAGCTTTAACCCACATATCTTTTTGATCATTATTGGAGCCATTATAATTGCTGGGATCTCCTATTTTGCTTATTTTAGGCGGAAAGCAAGATTGGAAGAGGCGCGACTTGGAGCCGATAAGGAAGAGAAGGCCTTTAAACAACTAATGACGAAGCAAAAAGCCATCATGGATGGAATTATTGATTTAGAAGAAAACTATGGAGATGGTAAACTCTCTGAAGATGAGTATCAGGCAAAGTTAGCTGCCTATAAACAGCATTTAGTCCAGGTTAAATTAAGCTTACGTAATTTTATAGAGTAGCAGCTGGGATGGGAGGGACTGCAAATGATAGAAATAAAAAAGCTGACGAAGCAAGCTGATAATAAGCTAATCTTACGTAGTGTAGACCTCTCGATAAAAAAAGGGGAAACGGTAGCGATTTTAGGCCCAAATGGTGCAGGGAAAAGTACACTTTTAAAGGTGCTAGCAACCCTAATAAAACCTACTTCTGGGCAGGTCGTGATTAATGGTTTGGATTTGAAAAAGAATGCGATCTCTATAAAAAAATTATTAGGTTATTTACCCCATTCCAGCTTGCTTTACGATCATTATTCTCCATTGGAAAATCTCATTTTCTTTGGGAATATTTATGGGGTTAATAAGGTCGAAGAAAAAGCTATTAAACTAGTAAAAGATGTTGGTTTATCTTTCTTTTTGAATGAGCCAGTCAAGAACTTCTCCCGTGGGATGATTCAGCGGATCGCGATTGCACGGGCGATCGTCCATGACCCAGAAATACTCCTTTTGGATGAACCACACACAGGATTGGATCAAGGAGCTATTTCGATTCTAAACAATGTCATTCTTTCCATGAAGGAAAAAGGTGCAACCACCTTAATGGTGACCCATGATTTCAAACAAGCTGCAGAAATCTGCGACAGGATTATCATTGTGAAAAATGGAAAGATTGTAGATGATTTTGTGATTGAAGATCACAATCTAACATTTGTTTCTGAAAAATACGAGTTGCAAGTGGAGGGGATTTCATGAATCAGATGCGAACAGCCCTCTTTCTAGCTAAAAAGGATTTATATTCAGAACTAAAAACCAAACAGATTTTAGTCACGCAAATTATTTTTGCCGCACTAGTCATTGTTGTTTTTAGCTTTGCTTTTGACCCAGCAAATAATACAACAAAGGCTGTCATTCCTGGAGTTATCTGGGTTATCATTGTTTTTTCTGGTATTTTGGGGCTTAATAGGTCATTTATATCAGAGCAGAGGAATGATACAATCCAAGGTTTATTGGTAGCACCAATGGAGGCAACCAGCATTTATTTAGGAAAGTTTTTAGCAAACTTTACAATGATGCTAATAGTAGAATTGGTTTCGATCCCGTTTTTATTCTTATTATTTGATTTTAAATTTCTTGGCAGCATTCCCTATTTTATTCTAGTAATATTTTTAGGAAGCTTTGGATTTATTGCGATTGGGACTTTCCTAGCAGCTTTGGCAGCTAATTCAAAAAGCAGTGAAATGCTTTTGCCACTCCTGTTATTTCCGATAACAACCCCCATTTTGATCGGGGTTGTCCAGGCAACTCGAATTATTTTAACGAATATGGAGAAGTTTTCGAGTGCATTAGCGTGGATCCAGTTAGTTACTGCGTATGATGTCATATTTTTTGTTGTTTGTTTCTTATTAATTGATTATGTATTGGAGGTTTAAGGTATGAGTATGAATCTCGAACGAGAGAAAGAGGTACTTGTTGGATCTCAATTGGCTGAAACTAAGAAACTAAATCTTTCGAGTATTTTGTATGTTGGTACAGTCATTTCCATGTTAGTTGCCTTATATTTTATCTTTATCTATGCTGCCGAAGAAAAAACGATGGGAGCTGCTCAAAAAATCTTTTATTTTCATGTTAGCTCAGCATGGTTAGCCTTCATGGCGTTTTTTGTCACTTTTGTATGTAGTATCCTTTTCTTAATCAAAAGGAAAAGAATTTTTGATACCTACGCTTATGTTTCAGCAGAAATTGGTGTCGTCTTTACTATTATTGTTTTAACAACTGGTCCGATATGGGCAAAATCTTCATGGAATACATGGTGGGTATGGGAACCACGGTTAATTACAACATTAATTTTATTCTTCATTTACGTTGCTTATATTATGATTCGACAAATGGATGGAGTTTGGGATAAAAAAGCACGTCTAGCAGCTGTTTTTGGCATCATCGGTTTTGCTGACGTTCCGATCGTATTTTTCGCCATTCGCTGGTGGCAAACCAAGTTCCACCCAATTGTGTTCGGTGATGGCCCATCACAATCAGGTGGGGGAATCGAAGGTACTATGCTGACAGCATTGTTTGTTTCACTTGCGGCATTCACGATCCTATACTCTTATTTCCTATATAAGGGAGTATCGTTTGAAAATATGAAGATTAAGGTTGAACGCTATAAAGAAAAATTAAGAGAAGATTTGGATAAATAGGAGGAGTTTATCATGGGTTTTGAATATATGTATGGTGCATATTCAGTAGCTTGGGTTGTTATCTTCGGTTATGTGTTAATTATTGGAAAAAGACATACAAAGCTAAAAAAGGAAATTGAATTTTTAAAGCAACTAGATAAATAGCTAGTATTAGTTGAGGGCCTGTAAAGCATTTGCAGGCCTTTTGTACAAAACCTTACTGGTGTCAGGGGGAAACATGATGAACCAGCGAGTCATCAAATTACTCGTATTGATTCTTATTGTAGGAATGTTTGGCTTTTTTGGCTATAGTTTAGTGTCTAAAGGCAAACATACGGATGTTGGAGATAAGGCATATAATTTCGAATTACCGAATTTAGATGGATCGAATACTAAGCTGACCGATTATAAGGGCAAGGTTGTAATATTGAATTATTTTGCAAGCTGGTGTGCACCATGTAAAGAAGAGCTCCCAGAATTGGAGGCCTTTCAAAAAGAATATGGTGATCAATATAACCTTCTCATGATTAATCGTGGTGAAACTAAGGATAAAATTAATAAGGTAACCGAGAAAAATAAATCTGGAATGAACTATTTATTCGATTATAATGCCAAGGTTTCAAAATTGTATAATGTTACTGGCCAGCCTGAAACCTTTGTGATTGATAAACAAGGAGTAATCAGAGAGCACTTTAATGGACCTGTTACGGAAATGCAGTTATATAACTGGGCAAAAAAGTATGACAAATAGTTAGTTAAACTAGAAAGGATTGAGCCTTGTAATGAGGTTCAATCCTTTTTCAATAGATTATAAAGGTTTTTGATAAGAAACTTGATAATGAAATTCAGTTGATATACTAGCTTTTACCTTGATTTGTCCTGGTTCAAATTGCGTCGTGCTGACTCCTTTCACAAGAGGGACGGCTTGATGAAATAAAGGCTCTACCATGCTACCTGATTCGATAACTAAACTTGGTGTCGGAATGAGTGTAACATTAATCGTGGACGCAATGGTTTTAGCTTTTTCCTTTGCGTTGGTTAGGGCAAGAACTAATGCTTGCTGATAGTATGAATCTCTGTTCTTCGCTGTAAATTGAATGTTTGAGACATAGTTCACCCCGTTTTGGACGCCTGTATCCACTACTGTCCCTACCATCGATAAGTCTTCTATTTTCACTTGTAGAAGATGAGTGATTTTATATCCGCGAAAGATTTGTTTCCCTTGATCATAATCGTAATCTGATTCAATACGGTAATCAAATGTTTGGATCTGATTCTGTGGAATTCCGAGTGCATGGAGAGCATTGATTACTTTAGTGGTCTCAACTGAGTTCTGTTGCTGGGCAGCAATCAATTGTCTAGTCTCAGTTATGACTCCTAGGTTTACCGAAGCTGTATCGGGTGGAACAGCGAGTTCTCCCTCACCTGTTACTTTAATTAAATGCCCCTTATGATGTACGCCATCACGATTGGGCGGCAGGTAATTATACAATGAATTTTTCCTCCTTTTTATTTCATCACTCATCTTAAAATATTGATCATTCTCATTAAATGTTCCTATTTACGAATCTATTCTTTTATATCTTTCATAATGTGTTCTATCATTCTCAGCAAAAAAATAGAAATGTATTAACAGATTTGAAAGTCATATTGTGTCCAAGCAGGCATACATTTTAATTAGTACAAGATCTTATCACTGGAAGTTACTACCGTTCTTTCTGGAGATCGTTTACCAGAAGTTAATGCATATCTATCAAGGAGGAACCATATGTGGAAACGATTCTAAACTTTTTACCCAAAAATATTGCCGACCAAATCAATAAAATCCCTCCTAACCAAAAAGAAGATTTAGAGGAAATACGGATACGGATAAATCGGCCTATTGAATTGACACTTAAGGGGTTTCCCAGATTTATATCGTATATCATTCAGCCTGAAGATGCTTTCCACCTCATGAATAAGATAAGTCAATTCTCCATTTATACCCTCGAGGAAGAACTTAAGCGGGGATATATAACGGTTTCTGGAGGACATCGCATTGGACTTGCAGGCAAAGTCATTCTTGAGGAAGGAAAGGTCAAGGCGATAAGAGATATCTCCTCCTTTAACATAAGAATTGCTCGTGAGAAGGTTGGGATTGCCGAACCAATCATTCCTTTTATCTTTCAAGGGAATTGGTTGCATACCATGCTCATTGGACCACCGCAAACAGGAAAAACCACCTTGTTACGAGATATTGCAAGAATAATCTCTTCAGGGTTCAGTCCTAAAAATCTGCAAGCAAGTAAAGTAGGGATTGTTGATGAACGGAGTGAAATTGCGGGTTGTGTGAACGGTGTTCCGCAATTGACCTTCGGCTATCGTGTGGATGTGTTAGATGCCTGTCCAAAGGCAGAGGGAATGATGATGATGATCCGTTCAATGAGTCCGGATGTTTTGATTGTCGATGAAATCGGTCGCAAAGAGGATGCCGAAGCCATTCAAGAGGCTGTAAATGCTGGAATAAAACTTATCATGACAACACACGGTTCAAATCTAGAGGAAATTAAAAAGCGCCCAACCTTAAAGGATATTATGGACCAAAATATTTTTGACCGTTTTGTGATTCTTAATCGGGCATCAGGGCCAGGAACGATTACTCAGATACTTGATGCAAACGGACACGAAATGACCCAAAAAGTGAGAGTGACATAAATGTTTAAGTTAATTGGTGCTATTATCATTATCGTTGCAACTACTTGGACGGGATTTGAGGCAGCAAGAAGTTTTAGTGAACGACCGAAACAACTTAGAGCGTTAAGGTCAGCATTGCAATCGCTTGAGGCTGAAATTATGTATAGCCACACCCCCTTGCATGAAGCAGCAAGACGGTTAGCTGCACAGCTATCTAAGCCGCTCTCTACCTTTTTTGAAGCCTTTGCAAAAAAGCTTACCGATACTGAAACAACCGTTAAGGATGCTTGGGAAACGAGTCTAAAAGATGTTTGGAAATCTACTGCATTAAAACAAGGAGAATTTGAAATTATGAAGCAATTTGGGGAAACCCTTGGTCGCCATGATCGCATTTCCCAGCAAAAACACATCATGCTAACTCTTGCACATCTGGAGAGAGAAGAAGCAGACGCCATCGACCGACAGGCAAAATATGAAAAAATGGTCAAAAGTCTAGGATTCTTATCAGGATTATTACTGATTATTTTATTATTTTAGGGGGAAGAGCAATGGGGTTAGAAGTGGATATTATTTTTAAAATTGCCGGTGTGGGAATTGTGGTTGCTTTTTTGCACACAGTTTTAGATCAGGTCGGTAAAAAAGAATATGCCCAATGGGTGACGCTATTCGGTTTTATCTATATTTTATTCCAAGTAGCTTCCATCGTGGGTGATCTTTTCCAGAAAATAAAATCAGTGTTCTTGTTTCAATAGAAAGGGGGGCTCTGCCATTGAAATCATCAAAATAGTCGGCCTAGCTCTTACTGCAACATTTTTAGCCTTGATCATTAAAGAGCAAAAACCTAATTTCGCCTTTCTCTTAGTTGTTTTTGTTGGCTGTGTCATCTTTCTCTTTTTAGTGGATAAAATTTTTGAAATTATCCATATGCTTGAAAAATTAGCTGTCAATGCAAAAGTAAATATGGTCTATGTAGAAACCATTCTTAAAATTATTGGCATTGCATATATTGCCGAATTCGCTACGCAAATAACCAAGGATGCCGGTCAGGGGGCGATTGCCTCCAAAATTGAATTAGCAGGAAAAATCATCATTCTCGCCATGGCAATCCCGATTCTTACTGTATTGATTGAAACCATAATAAAACTAATCCCGAGCTAATGAAGTCCTTAAAAGAGGTGTAGAAATGAAGCAGCGGTTGCAGATTTTTCCTATTATGATTCTCTTCTTCTTTTTTTTATTTAGTCCTAATGTCCAAGCCTCTGAAGAGATTAAAGACACAGCAAATCCTCTTTCACCACAAGAACTTGTAGATGCTCAGCTAGAAACCTTGGATCTTACCGAACTAAAACAATTTTGGGAGGATATTACGATTAAATACGGCGGTTTCCTTCCAGAAAGTCAAAAAGGCAGTCTATATGAATTTGTAAAGGGTGATAAAAAATTTTCCTTTAAACAATGGGGACAAGGTGTTTTAAAATTTGCCTTTCATGAATTTGTCGCAAATGGGAAATTATTAGGGTCATTAATTATGTTAACCATTTTTAGTATGTTTCTTCAATCCATGCAAAACGCTTTCGAGAAAAGTACCATAAGCAAGATCGCTTATTCAATAGTATATATGGTACTGGTTATCCTGGCCCTAAATAGTTTTCATATAGCTATCAGTTATACAAACGAAGCGATCGGGACGATGATCTCTTTTGTTCTTTCACTAGTTCCACTGCTCCTGGCGCTTATCGCGGCCTCTGGGGGTCTCGTATCCGCTGCCTTCTTTCACCCTGTTATTCTATTCTTAATGAATATGAGCGGATTATTTATGCAATATATTATCCTTCCACTTCTCTTTTTAGCTACTTTACTTAGTATCGTCAGTACGATGTCAGACCAATACAAGGTGACACAATTAGCAGCACTTTTACGCAACTGGTCGATTGGCTTGATGGGACTTTTCTTAACCGTATTTCTTGGGGTTATTTCAGTCCAAGGGGCATCAGCGGCTGTTACAGACGGTGTGGCAATCAGAACAGCTAAATTCGTGACAGGCAATTTCATACCTGTTATTGGGAGAATGTTTACCGATGCTACAGATACTGTTGTTAGCGCATCTGTACTCTTAAAAAATACCGTTGGGATTGCAGGGGTTGCGATATTGTTAATTATTGTGGCATTCCCAGCGATAAAAATATTAATGATTTCCTTTATCTATAAATTTGCGGCAGCTATCCTTCAGCCATTAGGGGGGGGGCCCGTGATTAAATGTCTTGATATTATCAGCAAAAGCGTGATCTACGTGTTTGCTGCATTAGGAATTGTATCGCTCATGTTCTTTTTAAGTATAACTGTCATTGTGGCAGCGGGGAATTTAACGATGATGATGAGATAGGAGGGAAACTAAATGGACTTTTTGAAAGAGTGGGTAACTAATATAATCCTTTTTATCCTACTGGCGACAGTCATTGATATGCTCCTACCCAACTCAAGTATGCAAAAATACTCCAAGATGGTTACAGGGCTGCTCTTAATCGCGATTATTCTTACTCCTATCTTTAAATTAATCTCAAAGGATTTTGAATCAGCACTTGGTTCCATCCCTTCTTATCAAGCCCCAGGAGAAAAAAATATGGAAAATTTAATAGATTTAAAGAAAAAAGAAATACAAGCCTCCCAACATGCATATATTTTAGAAGAATTGGCTGTCCAGCTAAAAAAGGGTGTTAAGGAGGAGTTGATGGAGCAATACGGAATGGAGATAGAAAAAATTGACCTGGCCATAAATGAAAAAAGTGACCAAGCATTTCCTGAAAACCTCCAAAAGGTAATGGTTCTTCTAAAACAACCAGAAGATGGCTTGAAGACAGTCGAAGCGGTAAAACAAATCGAAATTAACACTGAACAACCTCTTCCTTCTGAAGGATCTACCGAAGAAACAGAAAAAATTGCCTCATTTCTCTCACAGAAATGGAATGTAACCGAAGAAACAGTGGAAGTTTCGATTGAAGGGGGGAATAAAAAGAAAAATGGATAACAATAAGGGACCATTATCATGGCTCAAAAAAATACTCAGACTCGATGAAAAGGGTGAGAAAAAACCTGGTAAATACCAGTATATGATTCTTGTTCTTTGCATCGGTGCAGCCTTCATGCTAGTTGGAAATATCGTGTTTAAAAATGAAACAAGTTCTTCGGCACTACCCGCCTCAACGAATGAAAAGGCGGAAGAAGATGTTCCGACTTTTGGAGTGAAAAAGAGTACAGAAAATAAGGCAATTGCAGAATATGAGGAAAAGTACGAGGACCAAATGAAGAAAGCCTTACAGGAAATGTTGGGGGTAGATGATGTTACAGTTGTGGTGACGATTGATTCAACGGATAAGAAAGTTCTCGAAAAAAATCGAGTGACAAAATCGCAAACAACCGATGAAACAGACCGTGAAGGAGGACAGCGTAAAGTTGTCGATTCCTCGACTGATGAACAACTCGTGATTATCCGTGAAGGTGAAAAAGAGGTTCCCATCGTGGTAGAAACGAAAAAGCCAGACATCCGCGGTGTCCTAGTAGTCGCCAAGGGTGCAGATAATATTGAAGTGAAAAAATGGATTAAGGAAGCAGTTACAAGGGCTTTGGGAGTACCGAGCCACCGAGTTGCTGTCATGCCTAAAAAATAAAAGGGGGATTTTCAAATGCTTTTGAAAAAACAAACGGTTTGGTTATTAACAATGTTAAGTCTAGTCGTCGTGTTATCGGTTTATTACATTACTTCTCCTGAGCTAAAGAATAGTGACCTAGCAGCAGTTCAACAAAATGCAAAGGACCAAAATCTTGGTAAAACGAAGACAGAGGCCAAAGATGGTAAAACAGTCGTCTCTAGCTTGGCTGGAGATGTTGCATTTGAAGAACTCCGGATGAAGCTAGAAGACCTGCGCAGTGAACAACAAGAAGACTTGACAACACAATTGGCATCAACGGATCTATCACCAGACGAAAAAAGTAAAGTAAAAGATCAAATGGATAAATTGAATCAAATTGCCCAAAGTGAACAATTACTTGAAACCTTTATTAAAACAATGGGCTATGATGATGTCCTTGTTAGAGCCGATGGAGAAAAGGTAATCGTGACGGTTAAAGCAAAGAAAAAGCCATCTGCCTCTGATGCAAATAAAATTATGCTTGAGGTCAAAAAAGAAATTGATGAAACCAATTATGTAGCAGTTGAATATCAACCAGCTAAATAATCGGACGGAATAGAAGCAGAACGCAACGAATAACCATTTTAGAGTTTAGCAATGGGAAGGTCTAGGACTTTCCTTTTTTTTTGGTCTATTCCCATTAGAATGGGGAATAATAATCATTTGAACTCCAATCAGCCTGTAAAAATTCCTTTTTCATAAAATTAATATTAAGATGTATAAAGGATATGTTTGGTGAAATGTTCTGCACTTTAATTTAGATTATTGAACTTTTACTAGATATTATCGTATAGTATTAGTAGTTAGTACTAATAAAAGTTGTACAAGGAGTGTTACTCAATGTTAAAAGTACAAGAAATCCGCGAATTGATTAAATTGGTTGACCAATCGAGCATTGATGAATTTGTATATGAAATTGATGGATCAAAGATCAAAATGAAGAAAAATTCCGCCACTACGGTTGTTTCGCAAGTTAGTCGTATTTCACCTGAAGTTGAGTTAGTGCCGGCAATCCAACAGGCACCTGCCAAACAAGCAGTATCGGCATCTGTCCAGGAAATAGTTCAGGAAGCGGCAAAACCAGAGGTAAGTACTCAAGCAGACACAGCGAACTTGCACAAAATTACGTCACCGATGGTAGGGACCTTTTATGCGTCTCCAACCCCAGATGCAGACGAATATGTTAAAGCGGGGTCAAGGGTTTCAAAGGATTCCATCGTTTGCATTGTTGAAGCAATGAAGTTGTTTAATGAAATTGAAGCCGAAGTTAACGGAGAAATTATTGAAGTTCTCGCTAAAAATGGACAATTAGTAGAATATGGACAGCCTTTATTTATAGTAAAGCCTGAGTAAGGAGCGGTAACAGGATGATAAAAAAACTGTTAATTGCAAACAGAGGAGAAATTGCAGTAAGGATTATTCGCGCCTGTAGGGATATGGGAATTGAATCAGTTGCCGTTTTCTCAGAAGCAGATCGTGAGGCACTTCATGTTCAACTGGCAGATGAGGCCTATTGTATCGGACCTACATCCTCAAAAGACAGTTATTTAAACGTAACAAATATTATTAGTGTAGCAAAGCTAACTGCCTGTGATGCGATCCATCCCGGTTATGGGTTCCTCGCAGAAAATGCTGATTTCGCGGAGCTGTGCCGAGAATGCAAAATTACATTTGTAGGGCCAAGCCCAGAAGCGATTACAAAAATGGGGACAAAGGATATCGCAAGGGAAACCATGCGAGAAGCAGGGGTTCCAATTGTTCCAGGCTCAACAGGAATTATTAATGATATTGATGAAGCACTTGAGCTTGTAAAAGTGATTGAATATCCAGTCATCATAAAAGCTACAGCAGGCGGAGGCGGTAAAGGTATTCGCGTAGCCAAAAATGAGCAAGAATTAATTAAGGGAATAACCATAACACAGCAGGAAGCATTGACTGCATTTGGTAATCCTGGTGTATATATCGAAAAATATATTGAGGATTTTCGTCATGTTGAGATTCAGGTACTTGGTGATTCATATGGAAACACGATTCATTTAGGCGAAAGGGATTGCTCAATCCAACGGAGACTGCAAAAGCTCCTTGAAGAAACTCCTTCACCTGCTCTAGACGGAGAAATTCGTGCCGAAATGGGGAATGCAGCAGTAAAAGCTGCAAAAGCAGTTGATTATTCTGGTGCCGGCACGGTAGAATTTATATATGACTACCGCAATCGCAAATTTTATTTTATGGAAATGAATACAAGGATTCAGGTGGAACATCCTGTAACAGAAATGGTCACTGGAATTGATCTTATTAAAGAACAGATTCGAGTGGCAAGCGGCGAAAAACTAACCTTAAATCAGAAAGATGTTACTTTCACCGGATGGGCCATTGAATGTCGGATCAATGCAGAAAATCCTGAAAAGAACTTTTTACCTTCTGCTGGAAAAATTAAAATGTATTTACCACCTGGTGGATTAGGTGTCCGTATTGATTCAGCAGCATATCCAGGATACACCATTCCTCCTTACTATGATTCCATGATTGCGAAGGTCATCACTTATGGCAGCAGTAGGGAAGAAGCAATATCGAGAATGAAACGGGCGTTAAGTGAGTTTGTAGTAGAAGGCATTCATACAACCATTCCGTTTCATTTAAAATTGCTAGAACATGAAAAATTTGTTGAAGGCAACTTTAATACGAAATTCTTAGAGTTGCACGATGTGATGAAGTCTATTTAATAGATGGAGGTGTCTTAGATGAGCGAGTATAATGTCTTGGAAATGGAACAGGGGAATAATGGCCATGGGAAAATTGAAATTGCCCCTGAAGTAATCGAGGTTATTGCGGGGATTGCTGCTTCTGAAGTAGAGGGCGTAGCTGGTATGCGTGGTAATTTTGCCACTGGCGTTGTAGAACGCTTAGGGAAAAAAAATCACGGTAAGGGCGTTAAAGTGGAGCTAACTGAAACTGGAATCAAAGTTGATGTCTATTGCTTAATGAAGTTCGGCACTTCAATTCCAACAGTTGCCGGTAAAATACAAGATAATATTCGTCAGGCGTTGTTAAATATGACAGCGTTAGAGACAGAAGAAGTTAATATTCACGTGGTTGGTATTCAATTCGAAAACCAAAAGATTGAGACTGAGATTGATTCAGAGATATAGCCTAAGAAAACCAAAGGTGATCATACCTTTGGTTTTTCTACTTTTAACCATAGAAAAAAACTGAGGGTGCCTGCCTATAAGTGACTCTTGGCCTATGGAGGAATACTTCCCTTTTTAATAAATTTCATCCATACCGTGCGAATCCATTTTAGTTATGCTATTATCTTTTTATGTGCAAGCTATCTTAAATGTGTTTTTCCAATAGTTATGTATGAAAATAGACAAAAATTATTTAATATATCTAAAGGAGTTAACGGTATAATGAAAAGAAGAACAGCAAGGGAAAAAGCGCTACAGGCTCTTTTTCAAATCGACGTAAGTAGTGCGGAACCAGCAATAGCAATTGAACATGTCTTGGAAGGGGAGTCAAGTGACGAATATCTATCAAAATTGGTAGAAGGCGTTGTTGAACAAAAATCAGAAATTGATCAATTAATCACTGAAAACCTCGAAAAATGGACTTTAGACAGACTAGCAACAGTAGATCGAAATTTATTAAGAATGGCTACTTATGAATTGAAATACTGCAAAACGGAAGTTCCTGAGAATGTTGTTTTAGATGAAGCTATTGAAATCGCTAAAATATTCGGGGATGATCAATCAAGCAAGTTTATTAATGGTGTTCTTTCAAAAGTAAAACAAAAGCTTCTTACCGATTAATTAATAAAGTCCTAACGAACAAGGGAGAGATGGTTATGACTGCTCAAATTATTAATGGAAAAGAAATTGCTGCGAAAAAAAAATTAGAAATTGCCGAAGAAGTAGCGAGACTTAAAACACAGGGGATTACTCCGGGGTTAGCTGTTATTCTCGTGGGACGTGACCATGCATCACAGACTTATGTGAATAATAAAGAAAAAACATGTAAAGAACTTGGAATGTATTCATTGTTGATTGAAATGGATGAAAAAGTTTCCGAAGAAGAATTACTTGGGAAAATTGATGAATTAAATAGGGATTCAGCTATTCATGGTATTTTGGTTCAACTGCCATTACCAAAGCATATCGACGAGAAAAAGGTAATTGAAACCATTTCACCTTTAAAGGATGTCGATGGCTTCCATCCGATTAATATTGGTAGGATGATGACAGGACAAAATGCCTTTCTGCCATGTACTCCATACGGAATTATGGTATTACTTGAGGAAACGGGTATTTCGATTGCAGGAAAAAATGTAGTGGTTGTGGGGAGAAGTAATATTGTCGGTAAGCCTGTTGGGCAATTATTTCTCAATCAGCATGCAACGGTGACATACTGCCATTCCAGAACAAAAGATTTATCATTACATACGAATCAAGCGGATATCCTTGTGGCTGCTGTGGGTATTCCAAACTTTATAAAAGCTGAGCATGTTAAAGAAGGTGCAGTTGTTATTGATGTAGGAATTAATCGAAATGAAGCTGGCAAGCTTTGTGGGGATGTGGCCTTTGATGAAGTGAGTGAGAAGGCTGGATTTATCACTCCTGTACCAAAGGGAGTTGGCCCTATGACGATTACGATGCTTATGTATAACACCTTAAAATCAGCAGCTGAAAGTCTTGACCGCGATTAAGTTGGATCTTGTCCTTATCTTATTTCTATTTTTAGCTCTTATTGTTTTTTACAGACAATAGAAGGAGCTAAATTTAAAATGGATAAGGACAGTTTTATTCTTATTGGGAAACGGCATACATCGCCAATTACTTTTTTGGTCAAAAAGGAGTTTCTTATGGAAGAACAAAGATATTTATCTGTGAATGCTTTAACTAAATATATAAAAAGAAAATTTGATGTGGATCCTCATCTTCGAGAAGTTCATGTAAGAGGAGAAATATCAAATTTCAAACAGCATTCGAGCGGACATATGTATTTTACATTAAAGGATGAAAAAGCCCGGATTCTGGCTGTGATGTTTTCAAAACAATCTCGTTTCATGAAATTTTCACCTGAGAACGGGATGAAGGTAATTGTAAAAGGTGATGTCTCTGTATATGAACCAAGTGGTCAATACCAAATATATATCAAAGAAATGCAGCCCGACGGCATTGGAGAATTGTTTTTAGCTTATGAACAGCTAAAACAGAAATTGGAGTATGAAGGTCTATTTGCATCTGAAATAAAAAAAGCTATTCCACTTTATCCAAGGACAATTGGTGTTATTACATCGCCAACAGGTGCAGCTATTCGGGATGTCATTACGACAATAAAACGACGTTATCCCATTGCCAACATTCTTGTTCTTCCTGCGCTTGTGCAAGGGGACAATGCTGCACCCTCGATTGTCAAGGCGATTGAAAAAGCAAATAGTATGAATGATATCGATGTTTTAATTGTCGGACGTGGTGGAGGGTCGATTGAAGAGTTATGGGCA
This sequence comes from Neobacillus jeddahensis, assembly GCF_000612625.1. GTDB lineage: Bacteria > Bacillota > Bacilli > Bacillales > Cytobacillaceae > Neobacillus > Neobacillus jeddahensis. The sequence goes on along the minus strand of NZ_CCAS010000002.1, from coordinate 145,329 downwards.
TTCAACGAGGAACTAACTGCACGTGCGATTTTTGCCTCCAAGATTCCCATTATTTCAGCAGTTGGGCATGAAACAGACTTTACAATTGCCGATTTTGTAGCGGACTTGCGAGCACCAACGCCAACAGGTGCAGCAGAGTTAGCAGTCCCTCATATTGACGAGTTAGTGGAGCGGATTTTCCAGCGGCAAACCCGTATGCTCCGAGCTATGAATGGAAAGTTTCAGTTCGAACGAGAAAGGTTAAATCGTGTTCAAAGATCGTATGCCTTTCGTTATCCTCATCGCCTCTACGAACAAAAGATAGAACAGCTTGACAAATTAACTGAATTGCTTGTCCGAGGGACGTCCAGATTATCTACATTGAAAAAAAATCAGCATGATACCCTGTTTAAAAGATTACAACGAAACCACCCTAACGAAGCAGTGATGGAGGCAAAAAAGCGACTTGAACGGACGCAAAAAGATATGAATCGCTTCATGCAACAGATACTAGGGAAAAAGCAAACGGAATTCGATCGAATCCTGTCAACCCTGCAAGCATTAAGTCCATTGAAAATAATGGAACGAGGCTATAGTTTGGCCTATTCTAAGGATAATCGCCTTGTGAAAAGTGTCCATCACGTAGTTGTGAATGAAAAAGTTCAGATTCAATTAACCGACGGTAGCCTTATCTGCAATGTGAATTCCATAAAGGAGAGTGAAAAGAGTGACGAATGAAAAAACAATAACCTTTGAAGAAGCAATGACGAAGCTTGAACAAATCGTTGATAAGCTGGAAGAAGGAGACGTTCCATTGGAAGAAGCAATTCTTTTCTATAAGGATGGTATGGAGCTTTCCAAACTTTGTCATGATAAATTAAAAAATGTCGAGGAACAACTGACACAAATCATTACGGAGGATGGACGAACGGAGAGTTTTTCTATTGAGGAGGAATAAACTTGGAAACTGGGTTATTAGACGCATTTGCACAAGAATACAAAAAGCTACTTGAATCGGAGCTAAGAGTGCTAGTTGAAAAGCTGGATGCCCCTTTAGTAATCAAGGAATCCATGATTTATTCCCTTGAAGCAGGCGGGAAAAGAATCCGCCCACTCCTTTTATTTGCCACCTTAGATGCGTTTGGAATAGACCCCAAAAAAGGAATTCCTGCTGCGGCCGCTATTGAGATGGTTCATACATATTCCTTAATCCATGACGACCTGCCAAGTATGGATAATGATGACTTAAGAAGAGGAAAACCGACGAATCATAAAATTTTTGGGGATGCCATTGCCATTTTAGCTGGTGATGCGTTGTTAACCTACAGTTTTGAGGTTATCGGGTTACTAACAAAAGACTTTGCCTCAGCTGATACAAAGTTAAGGTTAGTGGTGGAAATGGCAAAAGCTGCCGGTACGGAAGGAATGGTTGGTGGTCAAGTTGCCGATATGGAAGGGGAGGGGAAAGTACTATCCCTTGAAGAACTAGAATATATACATATTCATAAAACGGGTAAACTGCTTAGGTTTAGCGTGGTCGCTGCGGCAATTTTAGCTGGAGCGAACCCATCTCAACTAGACAACCTCTCAGCTTTTGCTCATCACCTTGGCCTTGCATTTCAAATACAGGATGATATTCTTGATCAGGTTGGCAATCAAGAGATAATAGGGAAACCAGTTGGAAGTGATACTACCAATCAAAAAAGTACCTACCCACAGCTTTTATCACTTGAGGGCGCAAAAGCTGCACTACATAATCAGATTTTGCAAGCAAAGGAATATCTGATTAAGACCGACTTAAATACTAACTTGCTTAGGGAAATAACGGATTTAGTTGCTTCAAGGGACCATTAAAATGAGGGGTTTGAGGCATTGAATTTAGTATGTTATAATCGTCTCAATAAGAGAGCGTTGTTCATGCCGTTATCACTTATGTGTTAGCGGCTATTTTTACAGAATTCGTGAAAACCTAACAAAGATAAATCTAATTTGTTTGCAATAATCTAGAAAGAAAATGTATGAAAGTGAGTGGTCCCAAAATGGATTTATTATCAATAAAGGACCCATCCTTTTTAAAAGGGATGTCGAATAAAGAGTTGGAGGCTTTAAGTCAAGACATTCGCCAATTCTTAATTGAAAAACTGTCTGTGACGGGTGGGCATATCGGACCGAATTTAGGGGTTATTGAATTAACGATTGCTTTACATAAATGTTTTAATAGTCCTAAGGATAAAATTCTCTGGGATGTAGGTCATCAATCCTATGTTCATAAAATATTAACAGGGAGAGCCAGTGAATTTGACACCTTAAGACAGTTTAAAGGACTATGTGGTTTCCCGAAACGGATCGAAAGTGAGCATGATGTGTGGGAGACAGGGCACAGCTCTACATCACTATCAGCTGCAATGGGAATGGCTATTGCTAGGGATTTGAAAAAGGAGAAATCCTTTGTTATCCCAGTTATTGGGGATGGGGCATTAACGGGTGGAATGGCTTTAGAAGCTTTAAATCATATTGGTCATGAAAAGAAAAACATGATTGTCATTTTGAATGATAATGAGATGTCCATTGCCCCGAATGTCGGTGCTGTTCACAATATCCTTGGTCAATTGCGGACCGCTGGAAAGTATCAATGGGTCAAAGATGAACTTGAAGTCTTGTTGAAGAAAGTGCCTGCTGTCGGCGGGAAACTTGCAGCAACAGCTGAACGAATCAAGGATAGTCTTAAGTATTTAGTTGTTTCAGGCATGTTTTTTGAAGAACTAGGCTTTACGTATTTAGGCCCAATCGATGGCCATAATTTTGAAAATTTATTTGAAAATCTGGCTTATGCTAAGAAAACAGAAGGCCCAGTTCTCCTGCATGTTATTACCAAGAAGGGAAAAGGGTATAAACCGGCAGAGAGCGATAAAATAGGTACTTGGCACGGAACTGGCCCTTACAAGATGGACACGGGTGATTTTGTTAAACCTACACAAAAACAGCCGCCTGCTTGGAGTAGTCTTGTAAGCGAAACCGTTCGAAAACTGGCACGTAGTGATGAGCGAATAGTGGCCATTACTCCAGCGATGCCAGTAGGCTCTAAACTAGAAGGGTTTGCCAGTGAGTTTCCTAAGCGAATGTATGATGTAGGAATTGCCGAACAGCATGCTGCCACGGTTGCAGCAGGTTTAGCAACTCAAAATATGAAGCCATTTTTAGCGATTTATTCAACCTTTTTGCAACGAGCATATGACCAGGTTTTACATGATATTTGCCGTCAAAACTTAAATGTTTTTATTGGAATTGATCGTGCTGGTTTAGTAGGTGCCGATGGGGAAACACATCAGGGGGTATTTGATATTGCCTTTCTAAGGCATATTCCTAACATCGTCCTGATGATGCCGAAAGATGAGAATGAAGGACAACATATGGTCTATACGGCTTTACGGTATGATGATGGTCCAATCGCGATGAGGTATCCTCGTGGGAATGGAGTTGGTGTACAAATGGATGAAGAATTCCAAACTATACCGATTGGGACTTGGGAGGTATTAAAAGAAGGCGATGATGCTGCTATTTTAACCTTCGGTACGACGATTCCAATGGCAATGGAGGCAGCCGCCGCTCTTGAGGAACAAGGGATCTCAGTGTCCGTTGTGAATGCAAGATTTATTAAACCAATGGATGAACAAATGTTAACCAATCTGTTAGATAATAATATTCCGGTTCTCACAATTGAGGAAGCAGTATTACAGGGGGGATTTGGGAGCGCTGTTCTTGAGTTTGCCCAAACTAAAGGTTTCAATCATGCACAAATTGATCGGATGGGAATACCTGATCAATTTATTGAACATGGAGATGTTAACTCCTTGCTGGAAGAGATTGGCTTAACAACTGATGAAGTAATGAAAAGGATTTCCGTTTTGGCTAGGAAAAAACAACAAAGGGCATAAAATATGAAAAATAAAGAACGTTTAGATGTTTTACTTGTTGAACGAGGTCTAATTGAGACACGCGAAAAAGCAAAAAGGGCGATCATGGCTGGGTTAGTTTATACGAACGAAGAACGTTTAGATAAACCTGGTGAGAAAGTAAAAGTCGATATTCCTCTGAATATTAAAGGAAAAATGCTTCCCTATGTAAGCAGGGGGGGATTAAAGCTAGAAAAGGCCTTAAAAGTTTTTGATGTGAATGTCTTGGGAAAGGTTTTATTAGATATTGGTGCTTCAACCGGAGGATTCACCGATTGTGCGCTGCAAAATGGGGCAAAAATGTCGTATGCCCTTGATGTAGGCTACAATCAGCTCGCCTGGAAACTTAGACAAGACGAACGGGTTGTGGTAATGGAAAGAACTAATTTTCGTTATGTGACTCCTGCGGACCTTCATGGTGAAATGCCAAACTTTGCATCGATTGATGTATCGTTTATTTCTTTAACATTAATTTTGCCTGTATTAAAAACTCTTCTAATTCCTGGCAGTGATATTGTCGCCCTGGTAAAGCCACAATTCGAAGCAGGGCGTGACCAGGTTGGTAAAAAAGGGATTGTACGCGATGAAAAGGTTCATCTACAAGTAATTGACAAAATTGTGAATTTTGCTATAAAGGAATCCTATACAGTAAGCAATTTATCTTTTTCTCCGATTACTGGCGGTGACGGCAATATTGAATTTTTGTTACATCTTACATGGGAAGGTGAACGAGAAGCAGGAAGCAATCTTTTACCTGTCAGTCCTGATGAAGTGGTGAAGGCCTCACATCAAGAATTCAAAACGAAACAAAATCCAGAAGGATAGGCAGATGCTTATCCTTTTATGTTTTACTTTTTATCTATGGATTTTATTAGGTAAGTGAATAGCAAACTGGACTTAGTAATAGCTTTAAGAATAATTGTACAAGTTTGCAAAAATCGGCTAACATATGGGTAGATACAACTGATGTTTTCAATGATTATGGGGTGAAAAAATGAATAAAGGTCAACGCCATATAAAAATAAGAGAAATTATTGCCAGCAATGATATTGAGACACAAGATGAGTTGGTAGATGAATTAAAAAGTGCAGGATATAATATTACACAGGCAACTGTATCAAGGGATATTAAAGAATTACACCTTGTCAAAGTACCTTTAACGGATGGACGGTATAAATACAGTTTGCCAGCTGACCAACGATTTAACCCTTTACAGAAATTAAAAAGGTCATTAATCGATGCATTTGTAAGGATTGATTCGGCCGGACATTTATTGGTAATGAAATGTTTACCAGGGAATGCAATGGCGATCGGGGCACTTATCGATAATCTCGATTGGGAAGAAATATTAGGAACGATTTGTGGTGATGATACAATGTTAATTATTTGCCGTACTCCTGAAGACACGGAAATCATCACAAACCGATTCCTTGACATGCTTTAATTGGGGGAGAGTTTCTTGTTAGCAGAACTATCAATAAAAAATTTCGCTATTATTGAAGCCTTATCCATTTCATTTGAAAAGGGATTAACCGTTTTAACAGGGGAGACAGGTGCAGGAAAATCAATTATTATCGATGCCATACACTTACTAGTAGGCGGTAGAGGATCGGCAGAATTTGTACGTCACGGGGAAGATAAGGCCGAAATCGAAGGTCTATTCCAACTGGATGATCCTAGCCATCCAGTTATAATGAGGTCATTAGAATTTGGGATCGACATCGAAGAAGGAATGGTTGTTTTACGCCGTGACATTTCTAAATCAGGTAAAAGCGTTTGCCGAGTGAATGGGAAATTGGTAACAATATCAACATTGCGTGAAATTGGATCAACACTTGTTGATATTCATGGTCAACATGAACATCAAGAACTCATGGATGAAACGAGACACTTACCTTTACTTGATCAATTCGGGGCTGAGGAAATACTTCCTTCACAAAATGAATATACTGAAGTATTCCGCCGATATGAACACACTTTACATAAATTAAAATTATTAAGTGAAAATGATCAACAAACTGCTCACCGGTTAGATTTAATACAATTTCAATTTGATGAAATACAAAATGCTAATCTAAAACCTCGTGAAGATGAAGAACTTTTCGAGGAAAAAAGAAAATTGGGGAATTTTGAACGAGTATTTGAAGCCATTCAATCAGGTTATAATGCCCTCCACGGGGAACAGAAGGGGCTAGATTGGATTGGGATGGTCATGGGGCATATTGAGGATGCTGCCACATTGGATTCAACCTATAAGGAGCTATTTGAATCCGTCTCCAATAGCTTTTATCAATTAGAGGATGCTGCCCATACATTACGAAATGAATTGGATTTATTGGAATACGATCCCCAAAGGTTAAATGAAATTGAAGATCGTTTGAATGAAATTAATCAGTTGAAACGTAAATATGGTAAATCAATTGATGAAATTGTAGAATATTCCGCGATGATTGAAGAAGAAATCGAAACACTACAAAATAAAGAAACACATATTGAAGAACTGGAAAAAGAACTAACCTCGATTAAAAAGGACTTAACTCTTGAAGCTCAACAATTAACTGAAATCCGTCATAAATGGGCTGAAAAGCTCACAAAATTAATTCACAAAGAACTGAAAGAATTATATATGGCCAAAACCATTTTTGAGATCCGATTTGAATCCGATCTAGAACATTTTTCGAAAAATGGTGTTGATCATATTGAGTTTTTTATTTCTACAAATCCGGGGGAACCATTAAAGCCGCTCTCTAGGGTTGCATCGGGTGGAGAATTATCACGAATTATGTTGGCCTTAAAGAGTATTTTTTCCAAGCACCAAGGTGTTACCTCGATTATTTTTGATGAAGTAGATACGGGGGTTAGTGGTAGAGTAGCCCAGTCGATTGCAGAAAAAATTTATAAAGTGGCATATGATTCGCAGGTTTTATGTATTTCTCACTTACCACAAGTTGCTGCGATGGCTGATACCCACTTGTTTATAGCGAAGATGATTAAAGGGGGAAGGACGAAAACATCGGTTAACCCGTTGAAAACTGAAGAGAAAATCAAAGAAATTGGCCGGATGATTTCAGGGGCTGAAATAACCGATTTAACGAAAAAGCATGCAGAGGAATTATTGCAATTAGCTGTAAAAACAAAGCTAAATTGAAAAGCTATCCAAATTGGGTAGCTTTAAATTAGAAGATAAAAAAGAAAACCTTAAATGATTGAGATATCAATGTTTAAGGTTTTTTCTTGTATTTCTAGGCTTTTTAATAAATTTTTTTAGGATCAAATTTAGAATTCCGAGTATTTTTTTGTTCCAAATCGCTATATCTTGATAATTCTAGGGAATGTTATTCCTAATGGATTGAACAGGAGGTGGTCTGGTGAAAATTTTGAAGTACTCGAAGTTGTTATTACTATTAGTGATGATACTTCCTTGGGGTACTACACCATTGTTAGGGAAAAGTGCTTTTAAGAGGTTTTTACCAGCAGGGGTATTTATTTCTCTAATGGTGAGAATTGTAAATATAATTGCAAAAAAAGGCAAATGGTGGTGGTGGTATGAACCTTTCCATCCAAATTTATCGGGAGTAATTCCCTTCATGTTAGGACCGTTCTTTGTTGGTTCAATGTGGATATTAAAATGGACGTACGGCAAATTTTTTAGATATATGATATTGAATTTAATCATGGATTCGATATTTACTTATATTGTGGTGCCTTATTTAACAAAATTCGGAATCGCATCTTTGGTTCGAATGAAAAAAATTCAATTGATGTATGTTTTTACTGTTCTAGCTACGATTTTATACCTTTTTCAAATCCTAAAAGAAGTTGTTCAACGGAAAAGAATTGGAGACATTCAGTTGAATCGAAATAATATTGAAGAATATATCCCTTAATTAAAAATTAAAATGAGTCTTCAAGGCTCTTTTTTTATTGAAGGGTAATGAAAAGCTTAGACAATGGCACTGTCATCCGGACGGTGCTTTTTTTATTGCACTCCCCTAGAAGTTTAAATGCCCAGGACCTAATTAAATGTTTACCCATTTGTCCATGTCAAAAATAAATAATTTTCATTATATATATAATAAAGGAGATGATATGTGTATGAATATTGTTCAACGCTTTATTCCTGCGTCAAACAAAGATACTCGTTCAGGAATTAAAATGGTTCCTAAGTACATTACCATCCACGAAACTGATAATCCAAGCCCTGGTGCAGATGCAGATGCACACGCGCGACTTCAGGAAAGAGGTAATGATCGTACAGCATCTTGGCACCTTCAAATCGATGATCATGAAGCCATTCAATCTATTCCGTTTGATGAAGTCGCGTGGGCAGCAGGCGATGGCGAAAATGGTCCAGGTAATAAGCTATCCATTCATATTGAAACCTGTGTTAACTCAGATGGAGATTTTAAGAAAGCTGTACAGAACACTGCAGAAGTAACAAGACAATTAATGGTGCAGTTTAATATTCCGATTGCAAACGTTGTCCAACATAATCATTGGAGCGGCAAAAACTGCCCCCGACACTTGAGAGCGGGGGATTGGGGCATTAGCTGGTCTGACTATATTGGAATGGTTCAGGGAATAAAAGTTGCTCAGACTCCAGTACAACCTGTAACAAAGTCATCCCCATCCAACCTATTAAAAAAAGGTTCTACAGGTGAAGCAGTTAAAAAGTATCAGCAGGATTTAATAAAAGCGGGAGAAAAACTCCCAAGGTATGGAGTGGACGGAGACTTTGGCGAAGAAACTGAAGTGGCAACAAAAGCATTCCAAGCTCGACACGGATTATCTGTGGATGGAATAGCAGGACCCGAAACATTAGCGAAACTTGCAGAAGTGCTAAGCTCGCCTGCTACAGGGGCATCTGTGGTACCTTACCCTGGGCATTCAATAAAAAGAGGCAGCAAGGGCACAGATGTGCAACGTGTCCAACGTGCAGTAGGTGTAACAGCGGACGGTGATTTTGGTCCTGCTACTGAGAGAGCCGTTAAGGCTTACCAATCTCGTCATGGCTTAGCAGCTGACGGTATTGTTGGACCGCAAACTTGGTCAGTCATGTTTTAAATGAATAAAAGCCCCTGTCTCTGCCGAGATAGGGGCATATTAATGTAAAAGATGGTAGGTGCGTGGTTTATTCTGTAGAAAAATAGTGTATTTATGATTAAGCACGATTAAAAAGTAAATAATCATATTAAGTCAAATTGTTATTCCTATCCAAATTGGGTAGCTTTTTTATATTGAACGAAGTTATAAATGCTTGTTAAGGAGGCAAAATTAAAGGTGTAGCCATTTTTATTGGAGTAATGAAAAGAAGCGAGGAGAGTGAAGAATTTGAAGTTAGACATAATTAGAAAGATTATTGGTGGAATTCTCCTTGTTTCATTAATTAGCCTGATTTTTTTTCAACCTATACAACAATACATTGCCATGCCAAAATCAATTACTGTTTTTGAAGGACAGGATTACACGGTTCAAAAGGCTGCACCGGTATCAGCCACTTTAGCTTCACATGAATCCAATATCACACTTGATCAGGAAAAACATGCAGTGTCCATTAAAGCAAATAAAAAGGGCAGTAATGAAATGCTATTAGAATTTGCTGGAATCCCCATTAAAAAGGTCGATGTTCATGTTTTAAAAGATTTTCGAGTAATTCCTGGCGGTCAATCAATTGGTGTAAAGTTAAATACGGTAGGCGTATTAGTAGTTGGACACCATTTGATTAATACAGACAACGGAAAAAAATCTCCGGGTGAAATTGCAGGGATCAAAATAGGAGATATCATTACGGAAATTAATGGAAACAAAATTGAAAAAATGACAGATGTAGCACCATTTGTTCAAAATGCAGGCCAAGATGGTAAATCACTTGATATGGTGATTAGTCGAGAAAGTGGCAAATTTACCACAAAACTCACCCCATTAAAAGATAAAGGTGAAAAAACCTATAAACTTGGTTTATATATTAGGGATTCAGCAGCTGGAATTGGAACGATGACCTTTGTCCATCCACAATCTAAAAAATATGGTGCCCTAGGACATGTTATTTCAGACATGGATACCAAAAAGCCGATTGTTGTTGAAGATGGTCAAATTGTCCGTTCAACCGTTACCTCCATTGAAAAAGGAAGTAATGGCGACCCAGGCGAAAAACTTGCTCGCTTTTCTTCAGATCGTGAAATAGTAGGAAATATTCAAAAGAATAGCCCGTTTGGAATTTTTGGAGAACTAAATAAAGATTTAAAAAACGGTGTATTAGATAAACCGCTTCCGATCGCATTATCCCATCAGGTAAAAGAAGGACCGGCAAAAATATTAACTGTCGTGAACGATGACCGCGTAGAAGAATTTGATATCGAAATTGTCAGCACAATTCCGCAAAAGTTTCCAGCTACAAAAGGCATGGTTATTAAAGTAACCGACCCAAGACTCCTTGAAAAGACAGGAGGGATTGTTCAAGGAATGAGTGGAAGTCCGATTATCCAAAATGGTAAGCTGATCGGCGCTGTTACCCATGTCTTTGTTAACGATCCTACCTCAGGGTATGGGGTTCATATTGAATGGATGTTAAATGAAGCTGGAATTAATATATACGATACCCCTAAAAACAAGGCAAGCTAAAATGAAGAATAAGATAAGCAAAATAGGGGGATACCCTTATTTTGCTTATTTTATTAAAAAGAGAGTTTTCGACAATAATCTTCTATAATCTGAGAAATGTGCGAATATAGTCGAAAAGGAGAGGAAAACAAAGAAAAAATAAGATTTTATCACTAATTTAAGAAATATTAAAAAAATCAGAGGAATTTTTGTTGCATTGTCGAATTTCTAATTTAGAATAGAATTAAGAGATACCAGATTATTTGAATGTAAAGATGAAAATAGAGCTTTGATTTGAATGAGGAGGAACTGGAATTGAAGAAGATAAAAGTGTGTGTTGTAGATGATAATAGGGAGTTAGTTGGGTTATTAGAGGACTATATCTCGTCCCAAGATGATATGGAAGTTGTAGGAATTGCACATAATGGTCAAGAGTGCTTAGATATGTTAGCAACGACTGACCCAGATGTTCTGGTATTAGACATTATTATGCCACATCTAGACGGGCTGGCAGTCCTAGAACGCCTGCGTGAACTAAAGAAAGGGACACTTCCTAATGTTATTATGCTAACAGCCTTTGGTCAGGAAGATGTAACAAAAAAAGCAGTTGAACTAGGTGCCTCCTATTTTATTTTAAAACCGTTTGATATGGAAAACCTGGGTAACCATATTCGTCAGGTAAGTGGTAATGCTAATTCCTTTTCACGAAAGTCAACCACAACTAGTTACCGTTCTCAGTCAGAACAAAAACCTAAAAATTTAGATGCAAGTATAACAAGCATCATTCATGAAATTGGTGTACCAGCACATATTAAGGGGTATTTATACTTACGTGAAGCTATTTCAATGGTCTATAACGATATAGAGCTGCTAGGTTCTATCACGAAGGTATTATATCCAGACATTGCTAAGAAATATAACACGACAGCTAGCCGAGTGGAACGAGCAATCCGCCATGCTATTGAAGTTGCATGGAGCCGAGGCAATATTGATTCAATCTCATCTTTATTCGGTTATACGGTGAGTATGTCTAAAGCTAAGCCTACCAATAGTGAATTTATCGCTATGGTAGCCGATAAATTGCGACTTGAACATAAAGCTTCATGAAATGATCAGTAAACGAGTAGAGGCCTTCATTAAAGTGAATGAAGGCTTTTTACTTTATTATGCATTTTTTGTGTATTAATTGTCTTTTCCCTTCTCTACTTCCATTAATTTTTGAATGAGAATATGCTGGGGCATATGCATAAGCTGTTCTAGGGGAACATTTAACTTTTTCGAAAGCATTATGGCGGTTTCTGGTGATAATTGTAAAGGTCTCACTTGTCAGTCTCCATTTCATAGTTAGGATGTGAAAATATGACATTAATTTTTGCTCATCGCGGATACTCGGCTTCTTATGCTGAAAATACCATGGGAGCCTTCCTTGAAGCGGAGAAGGCTGGTGCGGATGGGGTAGAACTCGATGTTCAATTAACAAAAGACGGTGAAATTGTGGTGATCCATGATGAAAAAGTTGATCGAACAACGAGTGGAACCGGGTTTGTAAAAGATTTATTATTCAAGGAAATTAGAAAACTAAATGCAAATGTAAAAGGAATTAAAAAGGAACCAGTTCCATCCTTAATTGAGGTATTAGAATGGATGAATACAAACAAGTTACGCTGTAATATTGAACTAAAAAACGGGCTCGTTCCTTATGAAGGAATGGAAGAAAAGGTAATTCGGCTTGTCCGGAAATATGATTTGATGGACAGAATTATCATTTCTTCTTTTAATCACTATAGTATCGTCGATAGTTACCGGATGGCACCTGAAATAGAAACAGCCCCGCTGTTTATTGAGGGAATCTATATGCCATGGATTTATGCTCAATCGATTCGCGCAAAGGGCATTCATCCGAAGCATTCAGCTATGTCAGATAATATTATCATAAATACAATGGATAGTGGGATAGCAGTGCGTCCCTATACTGTGAACAAGGATATGGATATGCACAGATTTTTTAATATAAATTGTACTGCCATTATAACTGACGACCCCGTTAAAGCAGTACGAATAAGGAAACAATATGAAAAGAGACCGTAGCTAGTGGTCTCTTTAGTACTTTCTGTATTTTGTCTGAACTTTGTTCCTTTTACGATCGCGATGAAAAATAAACCCTGCTACAAACCCAAGTCCTCCGATGAAAAAAATCAATCCGACGAGAAATTGTAGCCCCAAATTGGGAAACGGTGCTTGAAGTATTCCGAATGTCATATCACGCATTAATTTAATTCCCAAGGCTGCTAACGCACCTGGAATCACTAATATGATGAGGGCAATAATCCGTATCATAATAAATCCTTCCAATTTCTAATTTTAAAAAGATAAAATAGTTTCTACTTTTCTTATCCCATTATAGCTCAAAAAAATATTAATACATAGATGAAAATTGTCATGGCCTGGATTTCGATATAAAATTAAATATGAATAAAATTGCATGAATATCCTTGTACATATGAATAAAAATTCCTTATTAAAAAGGGGTAGAAAAAATGCAAACCGTAATGATTGTTGGCGCTGGACAAGGTGGAGCGGCAATCTTAAAAATATTAAAAGAATCTGAAGTGCTTCAGGTTGAGGTTGTTATTGATCGAAACATCGATGCACCAGGCGTTTTATTAGCGAAAGCTGAGGGTATTAAGACGGGGACAAGTTGGCAGCCGTTTCTAACCGAAAATATTGATATCATTATTGAAGTGACTGGGAGTGCAGAAGTATTTCAAGAAATCCGCGATGCCAAGAATAAAAAAACGGTATTAATTCCAGGAAGTGTAGCCTTTTTAGTTTCAAAGCTGATGGAAGAAAAAGAAGAACTCGTTACAAAACACCAAAATGATTCTTATCAACAGGAAATGATTTTTAATGCCACCAATGATGGGATGGTCGTGATTGATAATAAAGGAAAAGTCATTTTGTTTAACAAACGTGCAGAAGAAATAATGGGTGTAAAAAAAGAAGTGGCAATTGGTAAAGCAGTAGTTAAAGTGATTCCAACAAGCAGGCTCCCTTTCATTTTGGAAACAAGAAGAATCGAGTCAAACCAAGAAATGGTATTATCTAATGATAGGAAAATCATTACAACCCGTATTCCCATCATAGAAGAGAATGGAACATTAATGGGTGCCTTTGCGGTCTTTAAAGATATAACAGAGGTTGTTAACTTGGCCGAGGAGATTACGGATTTAAAGGAAATCCAAACGATGCTACAGGCTATTATTCATTCGAGTGATGATGCAATTTCCGTTGTTGATGAGCATGGGAGAGGAATCCTAATTAATCCAGCCTATACGCGTCTTACAGGACTTACACAAGAGCAGGTGATCGGCAAGCCCGCTACTGCCGATATTTCAGAGGGCGAAAGCATGCATATGAAAGTGCTCCAAACGAGAAGAGCTGTTCGAGGAGTACCTATGAGAGTGGGGCCAAACAAACGGGAAGTAGTTGTGAATGTTGCGCCAATTATTGTAAAGGGGAAATTAAAAGGTAGTGTTGGTGTTATTCATGATGTGTCAGAAATGAAATCCTTAAGCAGAGAATTAAGTCGAGCAAGGCAGATTATTCGGACCCTCGAGGCAAAGTACACCTTCGAAGATATTATTGGCACATCTGAAGAAATGCTGTTAGCCATCGAACAGGCAAAATTAGGCGCAAAAACTCCCGCAACGGTTCTCCTGCGCGGCGAATCTGGAACTGGTAAAGAGTTGTTTGCCCATGCTATACATAATGCTAGTGATCGGAAATATAACAAATTTATTCGAGTTAATTGTGCAGCCATTTCTGAGTCATTGTTAGAAAGTGAACTGTTTGGCTACGAAGAAGGCGCCTTTTCTGGAGCCATGCGAGGAGGAAAGCGTGGTCTTTTTGAAGAAGCGAATAATGGGAGTATTTTTCTGGATGAGATTGGTGAACTTTCTGCGAATACCCAAGCAAAATTATTGCGGGTATTGCAAGAGCGAGAAATCATTCGAGTCGGTGGAACGAAACCCATTACTATCAATGTTCGAATCATTGCCGCTACCAACGTAAATTTGGAAAAGGGTATTGCTAAAGGTTCCTTTAGGGAAGACTTATATTATCGTTTAAATCGGATGCCCATCCATATTCCGCCATTAAGAAAGCGGAAAGAGGAGATTCCTGGTTTAAGTAAAAGATTGATTCAAAAAATAAATCGTGATTATGGCCGTAATGTAGAAGGAGTTTCCCAAGCAGCAATCCTTCAGTTAATGGGTTATGATTGGCCCGGGAATGTACGAGAACTGGAAAATATTCTTGGCAGAGCCATTATATTTATGAACCTTTATGAAACAGTAATTGATGTTCAACACTTACCTGAGTTAAAAAATAAAAAGTTGGAAATTGAGACTTCGAGTGCACATACGAGTGAAATCATCGCAATGGAAAAATCTTTATCTGAAATGATGGAAGAGTACGAATCAAAAATTATTCAACAAACACTACTGTTTGTTAATGGGAATAAAACAGTAACGGCAAAAAAACTGGGGTTGTCTGTTAGAAATTTATATTATAAGCTGGATAAATATAATATTGAAAAAAATGGCCTGCAATAAATTTCATACTATGAAATTTATTGCGTACCATTGATACTGTGAATAAAGCGTTTTCATAAGAATTACTTTGGCACAATTCTTGCAAGTTACTAGATGGGAGTTGCAGTAATAGGAGAAAGGGTTGAAGACAACTTGTTACTAGATACACTAATTGATAAAGCAACCCAAGAAGAAATTTATACGGTTGCCGTTGCAGCTGCAGAAGATGATAAAATCATTGAAGCTGTAATGGATGCATTAGATCGAAAGCTTGCTCGTTTCATCCTGTTCGGTGATAAAGACAAAATTACTTCACTCATGGGAATGAACAAGTATGAACCACTTACCCCCGAATTTGTAAAAATTATTCACACTGATTCAGTTAACGAAGCGGCAGAATTAGCTGTGAAGGCTGTTTCAAAACATGAGGCAAACGTATTAATGAAAGGAAATATTCCGACCAATGTACTGTTAAAAACAGTTTTAAATAAGGAATATGGCCTTAGAACAGGCAATGTCTTATCACATGCTGCTTTTTTTGAAATTCCTGGCTTTGATCAACTTATCGTTATTACTGATGCGGCAATCAATATTGCCCCTGATTTAGAACAAAAAGTGCAAATAATTAAAAATACAGTCGCACTTGCCAAGTCGATTGGAATTGAAATGCCTAAAGTTGCGCCAATCGCAGCAGTTGAGGTCGTTAATCCAGCCATGCAGGCAACTGTTGATGCTGCTTTATTAACGGTGATGAATAAACGCGGCCAAATACCTGAATGTATGGTGGATGGACCGCTTGGCTTAGATAATGCCGTTTCACAATTTGCTGCACAGCATAAAGGTATATCAAGTGAAGTTGCTGGGAAGGCCGATATTTTATTGGTACCTACTATAGAAGTTGGAAATGTATTGTATAAATCATTAATTTATTTTGCTAAGGCAAAGGTGGGCGCTGTGATAGCTGGAGCAAAAGCACCGATTGTGTTAACTTCCAGAGCTGATTCTGCTGAAAGCAAGCTTTATTCTTTGGCATTAGCGTTATCTTGTGTAAAAAAATAGATATTTCAAATTTGAGGAGGAAAATAAACATGGAACTTTTTAAATACTTAGAGAAATATGATTATGAGCAAGTGGTATTCTGTCAAGATAAACAGTCAGGCTTAAAAGCGATTATTGCCATTCACGATACAACATTAGGACCAGCATTGGGTGGTACTCGTATGTGGACATATGCGTCTGAAGAAGCAGCAATTGAAGATGCCCTGCGACTTGCGAAAGGGATGACATATAAAAATGCAGCAGCCGGCTTGAACCTTGGCGGCGGTAAAACGGTTATTATTGGAGATCCGCGTAAAGATAAAAATGAAGCAATGTTTAGAGCCTTTGGCCGTTATATTCAAGGGCTGAATGGCCGCTATATTACAGCAGAAGATGTGGGGACAACTGTTGCAGATATGGATCTAATTCATGAAGAGACCGATTTTGTTACGGGAATTTCTCCAGCGTTTGGATCATCAGGCAATCCTTCGCCAGTAACAGCTTTTGGTGTATACCGTGGCATGAAAGCAGCTGCTAAGGAAGCCTTCGGAACGGATTCACTTGAAGGGAAAGTGGTCGCTGTTCAAGGAGTTGGAAATGTAGCTTATACACTTTGCGAGTATTTGCATGAAGAAGGGGCTCAGCTCATTGTAACAGATATTAACAAAGAGGCTGTTAATCGGGCAGTAGAGGCATTTGGTGCACGTGCTGTAGATCCAGATGAAATATACGGTGTTGATTGTGATATTTATGCTCCGTGTGCTTTAGGTGCAACCATTAATGATGTAACCATTCCGCAATTAAAAGCAAGAGTCATTGCAGGTTCTGCAAATAATCAATTAAAAGATACTCGTCATGGCGATATTATCCATGAGATGGGTATCGTGTACGCACCGGATTATGTGATAAATGCTGGTGGAGTCATTAATGTGGCTGATGAGCTTTACGGATATAATCAAGAGCGTGCTATGAAAAAAGTGGAACAGCTGTATGCGACGATTGAAAAGGTTATCGAAATTTCCAAACGTGATGGTATTCCAACTTACGTTGCTGCGGATCGAATGGCAGAAGAACGAATTGAAAGAATTCGAAATTCAAGAAGTCAATTTCTACAAAATGGCCACCATATTTTAAGCCATCGAATTTCACGTTAAAAGAAATAAAACTTACCATATAGACGGCGAAGCGCTGAATAGAGATTCAGCGCATTTGCCTTTAAATAGATGTTTTTGTTAATGGAGGTCACTACTTTGCAAGATAAAGCAAATCGGATTCTCATCATTAATCCAGGCTCAACATCCACCAAGATCGGAGTCTTCGATAATGAAATTTCCATTTTTGAAAAAACTATTCGCCATGAGTCGGAACAGATCAATTCCTTTGCAAATATAATTGATCAATATGAATTTAGAAAAGATACTATTTTGGAAACACTGGATCATGAGGGAATAAATATTTCTAAATTATCGGCTGTTTGTGGGCGGGGCGGATTGTTGCGCCCGATTGAAGGAGGGACATATGCAGTCAATGATTTGATGCTCAAGGACTTACGGTCTGGTTTTTCCGGTCAGCATGCCTCCAATCTTGGTGGGATCATTGCATATGAAATCGCTTCAGGCCTTAATATTCCAGCCTTTATTGTTGACCCAGTTGTCGTAGATGAACTGGAACCACTCGCAAGAATTTCTGGATTCTCCTTAATTGAAAGAAAAAGTATTTTCCACGCTTTAAATCAAAAGGCTGTCGCAAGAAGAATAGCGAAGGAATTAGGGAAACCTTATAATGAATTGAATCTTATTGTTACCCATATGGGAGGCGGTATTACTGTAGGCGTCCATAAACAGGGTAGGGTCATTGATGTGAACAACGGGTTGCACGGGGACGGACCTTTTAGTCCTGAACGTGCAGGGACAGTCCCTGCAGGTGATTTAATTGCCCTTTGTTTTTCAGGGGAACATTATCGAGAAGAAATAATGAAAAAACTTGTTGGCCAAGGCGGACTTGTAGGATACCTTGGAACGAATGACGCGGTGAAAGTTGAACAAAGAATTGCTGCGGGTGATCAACAGGCAGAGCTGATCTATGAGGCGATGGCCTACCAGGTCGCTAAAGAAATTGGAGCAGCCAGTGCAGTCCTTTCGGGCAAAGTGGATGCGATCGTCTTAACAGGTGGCCTTGCATATGGTAAGGGCTTTGTAAAATCAATTACCGATAGGATTAATTGGATAGCAGACGTTATCGTTCATGCTGGTGAAAATGAACTACAGGCACTTGCAGAGGGAGCACTTCGTGTCTTACGTGGTGAAGAAAAAGTAAAGGTTTATCCTGGTCATTATACAACGGCAAAAATTTAAGGAATACGGGGAGGAAACTTAAGTGGCACAAGAATATGATTTGGTCATTCTTGGTGGTGGAACTGGCGGGTATGTCGCGGCTATTCGCGCTTCTCAGCTTGGTTTAAAAACAGCTATCGTCGAAAAAGGAAAACTAGGTGGGACATGCCTACATAATGGATGTATTCCAAGTAAGGCTCTGCTCAGAAGTGCCGAGGTTTTTGCTACAGCAAAAAATGGTGCTGACTTTGGCGTTATTACTGGTAATGTTTCGTTAGATTTTGGTAAAGTACAAGAACGAAAGATTAAAATTATTGATCAATTACATAAGGGTGTTCAGCACTTAATGAAACAAGGCAAGATTGACGTGTATGAGGGGCTTGGTCGGATCCTTGGGCCATCCATTTTTTCTCCAATGCCTGGTACAATATCTGTTGAAATGAACAATGGAAATGAAAACGAAATGCTTCTTCCTAAAAATGTAATTGTTGCTACTGGGTCAAGACCAAGGTCGCTACCTGGTCTTGAGATAGATGGTGAGTACGTGATGTCTTCAGATGAAGCTTTACAGCTACAGACCATACCAAGTTCAATCGTTATTGTCGGTGGCGGGGTGATTGGGATTGAATGGGCATCGATGATGTCGGATTTTGGGGTGGATGTCACCGTTATTGAGTATGCTGATCGGATTCTTCCAACAGAAGATAAAGAAATTTCAAAAGAAATGCAGCGCTTAATGAAGAAAAAAGGAATTAAACTTGTAACGAGTGCGAAAGTGCTTCCTGAAACATTAATTAAAGAATCGGGTATTGCTATTTCTGCAGAAGTGAAAGGTGACCTAAAAGAATTTAAGGCTGAAAAGCTGCTAATCTCTGTAGGCCGCCAAGCAAATACAGAAGGAATTGGCTTGGACAATACAGAAATACAAGTAGACAAGGGTTTTATCATAACGAATGAATTTTTTCAAACGAAAGAATCCCATATTTATGCCATCGGAGATGTCATTGGTGGTTTACAATTAGCTCATGTGGCCTCACATGAAGGAATCGTGGCTGTTGAGCATATTGCAGGAAAAAAGCCTTCTCCATTTGATTATAATCTTGTCTCCAGATGTATTTATAGTAACCCTGAGATTTCAAGTGTCGGGATGACAGAGGAGCAGGCTAAGGAAAAGGGGCATAAAGTAAAGGCAGGAAAGTTCTCATTCCGTGCAATTGGTAAAGCCCTTGTTTTTGGTGAATCTGATGGATTTGTGAAAATTGTGGCTGATGAAGAGACCGATGACATCCTAGGGGTCCATATGATTGGTCCACACGTAACTGATATGATTTCTGAAGCAGGACTTGCAATGGTATTAGATGCAACTCCATGGGAAATTGCCCATACCATCCATCCACATCCAAGCCTATCAGAAGCGATTGGTGAAGCTGCATTAGCGGTTGATGGCAAAGCAATCCATTCTTAAACAAAGCGAAGTTTATATCTTTGAGTAAAGTGTTAGTGTCTAGCTCTGTGACAAGGCGCTCTCACTTTTCGAACAGCGAACAATTGGGAGGTAAAAAATAAATGGCAGAAAACCGTCATCATGCTTTAGATTTAAGTGATGAGAAAGTACTAGAGATGTATAAAACAATGCTATTGGCCCGTCGTATCGACGAACGGATGTGGTTATTGAACCGTGCTGGGAAAATCCCATTCGTCATTTCTTGTCAAGGTCAAGAGGCAGCTCAAGTAGGAGCCGCATTTGCCCTTGATATCGAAAAAGACTATGTCCTGCCCTACTATCGAGATATGGGCGTGGTGTTAACCTTTGGTATGACGCCAAAGGATCTTATGTTATCAGGGTTTGCCAAAGCAGAAGATCCGAATTCAGGCGGCCGACAAATGCCAGGACACTTTGGCCAAAAGAAAAATCGAATTGTCACCGGTTCTTCACCAGTGACAACGCAAGTTCCACATGCTGTCGGCATTGCACTTGCCGGTAAAATGGAAAGGAAAGACCTTGTAACGTTTGTTACTTTTGGGGAAGGGTCTTCGAATCAGGGAGATTTCCATGAGGGGGCAAACTTTGCTGGGGTCCATAAACTTCCTGTCATTTTCATGTGTGAAAATAACAAATACGCAATTTCAGTTCCGATTGAAAAACAGTTAGCTTGTGAAAAGGTTTCTGACCGTGCGATCGGTTATGGTATGCCTGGATATACTGTCAATGGGAATGATCCATTAGAAGTGTATAAAGTAGTGAAAGAAGCAGCGGCCCGTGGCAGACGTGGGGAAGGTCCATCCTTGATTGAAACCATTTCTTATCGTCTAACACCACATTCTTCTGATGATGACGACCGATCTTACCGCGCACCTGATGAGGTGGCAAAAGCAAAAACACAAGATCCGATTATTACATTCGGTGCTTACTTAAAGGAAACAGGTGTCATGACTGACGAGAAGGAAAAAGAAATCAATGACCTAGTTATGACGCTGGTGAATGAGGCGACTGATTATGCTGAGAATGCTCCTTATGCTGCACCAGAATCTGCGATGAAATATGTTTACGAGGGTATGTAAGGGGGATGCTAGATGGCAATCATTTCATATATTGATGCAATAACAATGGCCATTCGTGAGGAAATGGAACGGGATTCAAAGGTTTTTGTACTTGGTGAGGATGTCGGATTAAAAGGTGGCGTGTTTAAAGCCACTCAAGGTTTGTATGAACAATTTGGTGAAGAGCGCGTCATTGATACGCCACTTGCAGAATCAGCGATTGCGGGAGTAGGAATTGGTGCTGCCATGTATGGAATGCGCCCAATAGCTGAAATGCAATTTGCCGATTTTATTATGCCGGCCATCAATCAAATTATCTCAGAAGCGGCTAAAATCCGCTATCGCTCCAATAATGACTGGAGTTGTCCAATGGTCATTCGGGCACCATACGGCGGTGGAGTTCATGGTGCACTCTATCATTCTCAATCGGTTGAAGCGATATTTGCCAATCAGCCTGGTCTGAAAATTGTCATGCCTTCCACTCCATATGATGCGAAAGGACTGTTAAAAGCGGCTGTTCGTGACAATGACCCTGTTCTATTTTTCGAGCACAAGCGTGCCTATCGGTTAATCAAGGGAGAAGTTCCTACTGATGATTACACTTTGCCAATTGGAAAGGCTGATATTAAACGCGAAGGGGAAGACATTACCGTTATAACTTACGGGCTATGTGTACATTTCGCCCTTCAAGCAGCAGAGAAATTGGCTAGTGATGGATTCTCAGCCCATATTTTGGATTTACGAACTGTATATCCTCTTGATAAAGAGGCCATCATCGAAGCAGCATCGAAAACAGGTAAAGTCTTACTTGTCACAGAAGACACAAAAGAAGGCAGCATCATGAGCGAGGTTTCGGCAATCATCGCTGAAAATTGTTTGTTTGAATTAGATGCTCCTATAAAACGCTTAGCAGGACCAGATGTACCGGCCATGCCATATGCACCAACGATGGAGAAATTTTTCATGGTAAATCCAGAAAAAGTTGAAAAGGCCATGCGTGAGCTCGCTGAATATTAATCAAGAGTAAAAGCTGGATAACGAAAAGCGAAAATAGGAGGATTAGAGAAGTGGCTATTGAACAAATTAAAATGCCTCAGTTAGGGGAAAGTGTAACGGAGGGTACGATAAGTAAGTGGCTTGTATCAGTAGGTGACCATGTAAATAAATACGATCCCCTTGCTGAAGTCATGACTGATAAAGTGAACGCAGAGGTCCCATCCTCATTTTCTGGAGTCATTAAAGAGCTGATTGCTGAAGAAGGGGATACCTTAGCGGTTGGAGAAATCATTTGTGCGATTGAAGTAGAGGGAGGCGGCGCTCCAGATAGCAACCCTGAAGCAACTTCTCCTGCATCGACAAACGTTAATACAGATACGTCTACTCAAGTGGATCAAGCCAACAAAGCTCGTTATTCTCCTGCGGTTCTCAAAATATCGCAAGAACATGGCATTGATCTAATGCAGGTGACAGGCACCGGTGCGGGTGGACGCATTACCAGGAAAGATCTTCTTAAATTAATTGAGTCTGGAAATATTCCTGTTGCTGGAAAAACAGCGGATGCGCCGAAGTCCAAAATTGCAACAGAAATGACTAAACAAGATGAAATACAGTCAGTCTCTAAGCCAGCTTCACCGGCACAGACCGTTAATATCCCTGTCGCAGCTGGCGATATTGAGATTCCTGTTACTGGGATCCGTAAAGCCATTGCGGCCAATATGCTCCGAAGCAAGCATGAAGCACCACATGCTTGGACAATGATGGAGGTTGACGCAACAAATTTGGTAGAATACCGTAATAGTCTTAAAGACGAATTTAAGAAAAAAGAAGGATTCAATTTAACGTTCTTCGCCTTCTTTGTAAAAGCAGTTGCCCAGGCACTGAAAGAATTTCCACAAATTAATTCAATGTGGGCTGGAGAAAAAATTATTCAAAAGAAAGACATCAATATTTCCATTGCGGTTGCTACCGATGATGCTCTTTACGTTCCAGTTATCAAAAATGCGGATGAAAAAACAATCAAGGGAATTGCCCGTGAGATCTCTGAACTTGCCGTAAAAGTGAGAACTGGAAAGTTGAAATCAGAGGATATGCAAGGGGGAACATTCACGGTCAATAACACCGGCTCCTTTGGCTCAGTCCAATCAATGGGAATTATTAATTACCCACAGGCAGCTATTCTACAAGTGGAATCCATCGTCAAACGGCCTGTTGTGATGAATAATAACATGATTGCTGTTCGTGACATGGTTAACATATGTATGTCGCTTGATCACAGAGTATTAGATGGACTTGTATGTGGCCGTTTCTTACAAAGGGTTAAAGAAATACTTGAAAATACATCGAAATCTACAACTTCTATTTATTAAACACGAACAACCGCTTCCGATATAGAGGAGCGGTTGTTTTTATTGCTTGATTTGTGTTTGTACCATAAAATAGGAATAGGTAGAATTAATTGAATTTTATTTCAATTTGTATGTTGAAGGGGGTTTAAGCGTTTGGATACAGTAAAGAAGCAATCTTTCCCACCAAAAACAAAAACCGATTGGACAACTATAGCAGAGAGATCTCTAAAAAGTAAAACAATTGACTCGTTGAATAGGTCTACATACGAAAACATTATTTTGAAACCGCTTTATAGTCGTGAAGATGAACAAGCAGTCCCAGATTATTCAGGAGGATCTGATTTTAGGAGAGGAACCTATCCGCTCGGCTATATTACAAACGACTGGAAGGTGGCACAGAGGCTAACCTACCAAACCTCGGATGAGTTGAAGATAAAACTTCTTGATGCCCTTGAAAAGGGACAATCAGCTATCTCATTTGAAATCGCTGAGGATTTACTAGAAACAAATGAAGACCTATCCAGTATTTTAGGAGACGTAATTTATCAATTTCCCCTGGCGATTAATGCAAGAGATTGGTTTGCACCATTTTTAGCGGCATTGGATAAAAGGGTTGAAACGAATGATCTAGCGGACAAAATCAAAGGGTATTTAGGTGCCGATCTTATTGCACTTTTTGCTGAAACGGGGCAAGTTTCTGAGCCATTGATCAGTGATTGGCAAAAAAAGATTATCCAAACAAATAAGAAGTATCCTAACCTTCGGACCATTCTGATTGATACGGTTCCCTTTCACAATGGTGGGGCAAATTCAGTTCAAGAGCTTGGGATCGCGATAGCGGAAGGGGTATTCTATCTCGAAAAGTTACAAGACGAGGGGATGGAAGTTGACCAAATTCTTGCGAAAATCGTTTTTCAATTTTCGGTTGGAAGTAATTTTTTTATGGAAATAGCAAAATTCCGGGCAGCAAGAATCCTCTGGCATCGGGTCACAAGACTTTATGATGCGAAAGAAGACGCACGTGGAATGATTATTTCTGCAGAAACCTCATCCTTCACAAAAACCGTCTATGATCCGCATGTGAATCTCCTTCGAGCAGGAAATGAAGCGTTTGCTGCTATTTTGGGTGGGGTACAATACTTACACGTTGAACCATTTGATGGCCTAACTGGTGCTTCACCATTTTCGGAGAGAATTGCACGAAATACACAATTGCTATTGAAAGAAGAGGCAATGCTAACAAAGGTGATTGATCCTGCCGGAGGTTCTTGGTATGTTGAACAATTAACAAACCAGCTAGCTGAAAAAGCATGGGAATTCTTCCAGCACATTGAAGCCGAGGGTGGCATCTTGGAAGGATTAAAAAGCAATTGGCTGCAACAGGAAATAGAAATGATTTTTGAAAAGAAAAAAATGGACGGCCAGACAAGAAAGCAGAGTATTATTGGAACTAATATCTATGCAAATTTAGATGAGATTGTTTTAAATAAAGGATTAACTGAAGAAAAACCAAACTTTGCAGGTAAGATAGACTCGGTAATAAAAATCAAGGCAATCCCGAAGCGAAGATTAGCTGAATCATTTGAAGAATTGCGCTCTAAGGCAGATCATCTCGAAAAGAAAATAGGAATCTCCCCAGCAGTAGGGATGATTTGTTTGGGGGAATTAACACAGTATAAGGCAAGACTTGATTTTATGAAAGGCTTTCTTGCTGCTGGTGGTTTGAAAACAATAGAAAGTAAGCCCATCTTAACGATTGAAAATGCACGCCAATTTATGAAAGAAACACTGAGTAAATACGTTTGTCTTTGTGGAACAAATCAACAATATGAAGAATTAGGCTATGATATTTTGTTGATTTTACAGGCTGAATATCCTGAGCGGATTTTTTATTTAGCGGGACTACCTGATCAAGAAAAGCAATCTAAGTGGAAAAATAATGGGATAAGGCAGTTTATTCATGTGAATATAAATTGCTACGAAACCCTTTCAACCATTCTTCGTGATCTGGAGGCGAGCACAATTGAAGAAACAAAAGCCTGATTTCCAAAAAATATCGCTTTTTGATAACGATGCAGAATTCCTAACGAAAGAAAAGTGGCAGGAGAAGGTTAACCAAGAAATAATGACTTCCATAGATGATTTACTATTTGAGACAAATGAGCAAATCAGTTTGAAGCCTATTTATACAAAAGAGGACCGAGAAGGTTTAGAACATATTGATGATTTACCGGGTTTACCACCATTTACGAGAGGACCATATCCAACTATGTATGTGAACCGTCCGTGGACGGTCAGACAATATGCCGGCTTTTCAACAGCTGAAGAAAGTAATGCCTTTTACCGGCGTAATCTAGCAATGGGGCAAAAAGGACTATCGGTTGCCTTTGATTTAGCAACCCATCGCGGCTACGACTCAGACCATCCTCGTGTGGTGGGGGATGTGGGGAAAGCAGGGGTTGCCATCGACTCCATCCTCGATATGAAGACACTCTTTGATGGAATACCCTTGGACCAAATGTCCGTCTCAATGACGATGAATGGGGCGGTATTACCAATTCTTGCTTTTTTCATTGTGACAGCCGAGGAACAAGGAGTAAGCCAAGAGAAATTGTCAGGAACGATCCAAAATGACATTTTAAAGGAATATATGGTGCGGAACACCTATATCTATCCACCGGAAATGTCGATGAAAATTATTGCGGATATCTTTGAGTATACATCCAAATATATGCCTAAGTTTAATAGTATAAGTATTTCCGGTTACCATATGCAGGAGGCGGGGGCACCTGCCGATATAGAACTAGCATACACGTTAGCGGACGGGCTAGAATATGTTCGGACAGGACTAAAAGCGGGAATCGAAATTGATTCCTTCGCCCCGAGGTTGTCGTTTTTCTGGGCAATTGGTATGAATTATTTTATGGAAGTAGCGAAAATGCGTGCGGCACGATTGATTTGGGCCAAAATGATGAAATCATTTCATCCAAATAATGAAAAATCATTAGCATTACGGACCCATTGCCAGACTTCTGGCTGGAGTTTGACGGAGCAGGATCCCTTTAACAATGTGACTCGAACCCTAGTAGAAGCCCATGCAGCTGCAATGGGCCATACCCAATCCTTACACACCAATGCCCTGGATGAAGCGATTGCCCTGCCGACGGACTTCTCAGCGCGGATTGCCCGAAATACGCAGTTATTTTTACAAGAGGAAACCGGAATTACGAGGGTCATAGATCCGTGGGCAGGCTCCTACTATGTTGAAAAACTGACAGATGAATTGGTCAATAGAGCTTGGATGCATATAGAAGAGATTGAAGGTTTGGGTGGAATGGCCAAAGCAATTGAAACAGGCCTTCCGAAAATGAGAATAGAAGAGGCAGCAGCTCGAAGACAGGCCCAAATTGATTCTGGTAAGGAAACCATCATCGGTGTCAATCGCTTTCGTCTAGAAAAGGAAGAAGCAATTGATATTTTAGATATTGATAATTCGGCTGTTCGCTTAAAACAAATCGAAAAAATAACAACTTTAAAAGCTAGCCGGGATGAAAAAAAAGTGGAAGAAGCCCTTAAAGCCTTAACGATTGCCGCGAAAACAGGAGAACAAAACTTATTGGAACTAGCGATTAAAGCAGCTAGAGTGAGGGCAACACTTGGAGAAATTTCCGATGCCATTGAGATTGTCGCTAGTCGGCATAAAGCTGTTATTCGTTCAATTAGTGGTGTTTATAGTACGGCTTTTAGTAATGAGGAAGAAATTTTAGAAGTGAAGCAAATGACGGATGAATTCCTTGAGGCTGAAGGAAGAAGACCGAGAATTCTCATTGCAAAAATGGGACAGGATGGTCACGACCGTGGAGCAAAGGTCATTGCCACAGCCTTCGCTGATTTGGGATTCGATGTCGATATTAGTCCATTGTTCCAAACGCCAGAAGAAACGGCCGTTCAAGCAGTGGAAAATGATGTCCATGTAGTGGGAATGAGTTCGCTTGCTGCAGGACATAAAACATTACTGCCACAACTTGTCGAAGAATTGAGAAAGTTGGGTCGAGAAGATATTTTGGTTGTCATTGGCGGGGTCATACCGGCACAGGATTATCAATTTTTATACGATCATGGTGCGGCTGCGATCTTCGGGCCTGGAACGATAATCCCTGTAGCAGCCCAAAAGGTAATTAAGGAGATTTATAGACAAATCGGTTATGAGGAAGTGGGGCACTAAATGGGCACCGATCATAAACCGGAATGGAGTGACCCAAATAAACCCGATTGCTGTTCAAGTGTCGTACGAAAGGGACAGGACATAGAAGGTCAAACAGTCTCAACAGAAAAAAATTTACGTTTTCAAAAACGGAACTCCTCTGAACCGTCAGTAGATGACTTGTATTCTGGCGTACTTGAGGGAAATCGAACACTGCTGGCAAGAGCCATTACGCTTATCGAAAGTAATGCGGAACAGCATTTTCATAAGGCACAGCAATTGCTGCAAAGGCTCCAGCCCCATTCGAGTAAATCCATCCGAATTGGCATAACGGGTGTTCCAGGTGCCGGGAAAAGTACCTTTATTGAGGCTTTTGGTATGTATCTTTGCAGCATAGGTCATAAGGTTGCCGTTTTAGCCATTGATCCAAGTTCAAGCGTTAGTGGCGGCAGTATCCTCGGTGATAAAACAAGGATGGAAAAACTGTCAAAAACCGCTAATGCCTTTATCCGCCCATCACCAACGGCCGGGAAGCTTGGAGGAGTTCACCGTAAAACTAGGGAAGCAATGCTAATTTGTGAAGCTGCTGGTTTTGATATCATCTTAGTGGAAACTGTTGGCGTTGGACAAAGCGAAGTCATGATCCGGGAAATGGTCGACTTTTTCATGTTGCTCGTTCTAACTGGTGCCGGAGATGAGCTACAAGGAATGAAAAAAGGAATCATGGAACTGGCCGATGCTATTTTGATTCATAAAGCTGATGGTGAGAATAAACAAAAGGCTGAACAAACAAGAATCGAGTACAACCGGATACTTCACTTTTTGCAGCCCGCAACTAAGGGGTGGCGAACGCGAGCTTATACTTGCTCATCCGTAACCCATGAAGGGATCGCTGAAATATGGGAGATGATTGACTCCTTCGAGAAAACAGGGAAAACATCAGGCGTTTTTGAGGAAAGACGGAAAAGTCAAGCTAGAGAATGGCTCTATTCGATGATTACAGATCAGCTTCAATTTCATTTTTATCATCATAACGGCGTAAGGAACTTATTGCCTAAACTTGAAAATGAAGTGTTGACTGGGGGAAAAACAGTAGCTTCAGCAGTTGAACAATTATTTCAAACCTTTTTAAAATAAAATAGTCACTTCAGCAACAGGGGGATTTCTTTTCATTTGGAAAAAACACATTATAACTGTTATGATGTAGGTATGTACGTAAGATAAGGAGTGATTTTAATGAGCATGGATTTTAATTTTTTCATGAATGATGTGGTCAATCAAGCACGTCAAGAAATTGCGTCTGCTGGATATAAAGAACTTAGAACACCTGCAGAAGTAGAAGAAGCACTGACACAAAAAGGAACAACTTTAGTTATGATTAATTCTGTTTGTGGTTGTGCTGGAGGAGTTGCACGTCCTGCAGCAGCACATGCGCTTCACAATGATAAACGCCCGGACCACTTTGTTACTGTATTTGCTGGTCAGGATAAGGAAGCAACAGAAACGGCAAGAAGCTATTTTACAGGCTATCCGCCATCCTCACCATCGTTTGCGTTATTGAAGGATGGTAAAATTCTTTCCATGGTGGAAAGACATCAAATCGAGGGCTTCGACCCTGCGACAGTCGTTTCCAAGCTACAAAGTGAATTTGATCAATATTGTGAAGAGGTATAATAACAGCAGTAAAGAAGGGTTAATCTCCATTGATGGAGGTTGACCCTTTTTCTATTTTATCATCATACATTAGGTTATCGAGAAAATTATCTCAAAAAACATAAATGAATTTTTAAAAATATATTTGCATAATTATTAATATGTGTTAAAATTCATTACGTTGAATAAATATTACATTATTAAACTAATAAATATGAGAATTAGGAATAAAATATTAGGGAATTATAAGAAAAATACTAATACTAATTTTCAGAAAATTATAGGGGGAAAACAAATGAAAAAGACAATAATTGTATTTTTAGCGATAATGATGTCTGTGGGGTTACTGGCAGCATGTGGATCAACTGAGAAAGCAAACAAGAAAAGTGGAGATAAGAAAGTACTCGTGATGGCCACTTCGGCTGACTATCCACCATTCGAATATGTTGAAACAGGCAAAAGTGATGAAATTAAGGGTTTTGATGTGGACTTGGCAAAAGCAATCGCTAAAAACCTTGGTTATAAAGTAGAAATTAAGGATATGGATTTTAGTGGCTTGGTCCAATCTCTTAAATCAGGACAAGCTGATTTTGTTTTAGCTGGGATGACCCCAACCGAAAAGCGAAAGAAAAATGTTGATTTCAGTGATATTTATTATACAGCCCAGCACCTTGTTGTTTCTAAAAAGGATAGTGGGATTGAAAAAGTTGAAGATTTAAAAGGTAAAACGGTTGGTGTTCAGCTAGGTTCTATTCAAGAAGGGAAAGCGGAAGAAATTAATAAACAAGTGCCAATAAAAATTGAAAACCGCAATCGTATTCCAGATCTTATTCAAGAAATCAAGTCAGGACGTTTTGATGCCGCAATTATTGAGGACACGGTTGCGAAGGGGTATTTTGAAAAGGAACAGGACTTCAAAGGCTTCACGATCAGTGATGATCCAAAAGAGGCAGGCTCTGCGATTGCCTTTCCAAAAAATAGCGATTTAACTGAGAAATTTAACAAGGAACTGAAAAAAATGAAGGAAAACGGTGAATTGCAGAAATTGGTTGTGAAATGGTTTGGCGGGGAAGAATAAGATTAGAATCCTATACGGGTTGTCTTTCACAGAATTTCATGCAGAATAAGTTTTCATTTTACTAGAGACGTTCGATCTTGAACGTCTCTCCCATTTTTGATAGAGAGGACGGAAGTTGAATGAACCTGGATTTTACTCAATTCATTCCCTCCATGCCATATATTTTAAAAGGTATATTAGTTACCCTTCAGATCGTTATTCTGGCAGGGGTATTGGGATTTGTACTTGGAATTATTTTATCTCTTTTAAAAATTAGTCATATAAAAATACTTAATTGGATTGCTGATCTATATACATCGATATTCCGTGGAACACCATTAGTCCTGCAATTGATGTTGATTTATTATGGATCGCCTCAAATAATTGGTTATCAAATTGAGCCATATACTGCGGCGATTCTATCGTTTGGTCTAAATTCTGGAGCCTATATTTCAGAAATAATTCGGGCTGGGATTCTTGCTGTTGATAAAGGCCAGCAGGAGGCAGCTATGGCTCTTGGCGTTCCATATGGAAAAATGATGTGGGATATCATTCTGCCACAGGCATTGAAAAATATTCTCCCTGCCCTGATGAATGAATTCATTACTCTCACAAAAGAATCAGCGATTGTGACGACCATTGGGGTAATGGATATTATGCGCCGTTCCTACCAAGTGGGAGCAGAAAATTACTCCTTTTTTGAGCCGTTATTAATTGCCGGTCTAATCTATTACTTAATGGTAATGACCTTGACCTTCTTAGGAAAAGCACTTGAAGGGAGAATGAGACGCAGTGATTAAAGTGGACAATTTGCATAAAAATTATGGAAAGCTAGAAGTGCTAAAGGGAATAACGACGACGATTCAGACAGGAGAAGTGGTCGCCATTATCGGGCCATCAGGTTCAGGGAAATCCACTTTCCTCCGCTGTCTAAACTTACTCGAAGCCCCAACTAGCGGCACGATTTTAATAGAAAATCAAGATGTGACAGATAAGAAGACTAACATTATGAAGGTTCGGCAAAATGTCGGGATGGTCTTTCAACACTTTCATTTATTTCCACATAAAACCGTGTTGCAAAATCTTACCTACGCTCCAATGAAGGTAAAAGGATTAGGAAGGGACAGTGCAGAAAAAATTGCATATGGGCTGTTAAATCAAGTTGGTTTATCAGAAAAGGCTGGTGAATATCCGACAAGACTATCTGGTGGTCAAAAACAGCGTGTGGCCATTGCCCGAGCGTTAGCAATGGAGCCCAAGGTGATGCTTTTCGATGAACCAACCTCTGCTCTTGATCCTGAAATGGTGAAAGAAGTATTGGAAGTGATGAAAACACTTGCCAATACTGGTATGACTATGGCGATTGTGACACATGAAATGGGGTTTGCGAGAGAAGTAGCCGATAGAGTTCTATTCCTAGATGGAGGAGTACTTGTTGAAGATTCACCACCTGAAGAATTCTTTGCCAATCCAAAGAGTCAACGAGCCCAAGATTTCTTGCAAAAGATGCTTTAATAAGGATATGCTAAAGATGGTCTAAATGATCATCTTTTTATTTTTGGGGAGATATGATAAAAAATGAAATTTTCTATTGGATACCGTACGATTAAAACAGCTGTAGGAACAGCTATTTCCATCTTAATTGCGCAGCAATTAGGTCTTAACAATTTTGCCTCTGCAGGAATTTTAACCATCTTATGTATTCAGGTAACGAAAAGGAAATCGCTTCGAACAGCCTGGGATCGATTTTTAGCTTGTGTATTAGCGATGCCTTTTTCAGCTGTTTTCTTTGAAGGCATTGCTTACCATCCGATCGTCATCGGAATGATGCTCTTAGTCTTTATTCCAACGATTGTAATGTTAAAAGCAAAGGATGGCGTTGTAACAAGTAGCGTAATTATTTTACACATCTATATGGCTCATAATATATCATGGGGACTTATTTACAATGAACTTGGGGTCATTACAGTTGGGATTGGAGTCGCACTACTTATTAATCTTTATATGCCGAGTGTGGATCAAAAACTGCGAGACTATCAAGTGAAAATTGAAGAAAACTTTAAGATTATTTTCTGTGAGATGGTGCGTTACCTCAGAACAGGAGATAGCGATTGGGACGGAAGTGAGATTACAGAAAGTGCCAATTTGCTTGAAGAGGCCAAAATGTTGGCAGTAAGGGACGTCGAAAATCGATTTTTACGGGAAGAGAACATTTATTTTCATTATTTTAAGATGAGAGAAAAACAATTTGAAATAATGGAACGTGTTTTACCTATTGTCACGTCACTGACACGGACTGTAGAGCAAGGGAAAATGGTAGCAGCATTTCTTGAGGAACTTTCTGAGAATATCCATCCTGGTAATACCGCTCATATTTATATCGATAAATTGAGAGAAATGAAAAAAGAGTTTGAAGAAATGGAGCTGCCTAGAACAAGAGAGGAATTTGAAACGCGGGCAGCATTATTACAGCTTGTTAATGAAATGAATGATTATCTCATTATAAAAAGTTCATTAAAAGAAAATAGGTCAAACATGAATGAAAAAAAGAAAATCAAAGCAAACTAGGAAAAAAAAGGCAGGTGGTTGCTTTGATAAAAATCTTATCACCGATCCTGGTTGCTTTTTTCATTTCACCACTCTGGCCACTAGGCCCGAATCCATTACCTGGAGAGCCATTTGTGATTGTCAACAAAAGTAAAAATGAATTAGCCTTTGTTAATGATAACAAAGTCCAGACCGTTATCAGTGTTGGTACAGGTAGGACACAAGAGCTTACGCCAGAAGGACTGTTTACGATTACGGTAAAGGCAAAAGAACCCTATTTTCGCAAGGGGAACATTCCTGGAGGTGATCCAAGGAATCCGCTTGGAGCTAGATGGATTGGTTTTGATGCAAAGGGGACTGATGGTCGAACCTATGGGATTCATGGAACCAATCAGCCTGCATCAATTGGAAAATATGTTTCCCAGGGTTGTATCCGCACCCAGAATGAAGTAGTTTCTTCTCTTTTTCCCATTATTCCAATTGGAACAAAAATTTTAGTGATCTCATCAAAAAAATCGTTTGAAGCACTAGCACGAGAAAATGGAGCAATTAATTAAGGGGCGGTTACGATATGAAAGGGACTATTCTACTCGAATAGTCCCTTTCGTTATTTAAGATAAGAATGCACCAATTCCAATTAGGAGAGTTGATGCAAGCATAGCGAAAAGCATTAAATAAACAATAATCTTCCTAGTTTTCTTTTTTTTCAATAGAGATCCCTCCCTTAACGTTCAGCTACTTTACATACATTGTACAGGGAAAAGTTCGAATGGACAACGGAACTAGTATGCAAATTAGGAAGGAATTATGAACTTTTTACCGAATACAGTAATTGTCGAATAAATTTTAATATTGAAACAGAGGGGTATTTATGATTAAAAAAGTCGACCATATCGGAATCGCTGTCAAATCTCTTGAGGAAACCTTGCCCTTTTATACAGATGTGTTGAAATTGGAATTAATAGGGATTGAAGAGGTAGATAGTCAAAAAGTAAAAGTCGCCTTTTTACGAGCAGGAGAAATCAAGATTGAGTTACTTGAGCCGACAGCAGAGAACAGTTCAATTGCTAAATTTATCGAAAAACGTGGTGAGGGGATTCATCATGTGGCACTCGGTGTTGAATCGATAGAAGAGAGAATTATTGAAATGAAGGAAAAGGGAATCAATATGATTGATAACGAGTCGAGACCTGGTGCAGGAGGAGCGCAGATTGCCTTTATGCACCCAAAATCAACCGCTGGCGTCTTATATGAGCTTTGTGAGAAGAAAGGGATGAAGGGGTAAAATGATCGACATCTATGAAAAAATTAATGAATTATATGATAAGCGTCGCGAGGTTGAGCTTGGCGGCGGGGACGAGCGTATCGATAAGCAGCATGAAAAAGGAAAATTGACCGCTCGGGAAAGGATTGAGCTATTAGTAGATGAAGGTACTTTTGTCGAATTAAACCCATTTATTGAACACCGAACGAATGACTTCGGTCTAGATGAGCAAAAGGGTCCTGGTGACGGCGTGGTAACTGGATTCGGAAAAGTAAACGGGCGTCCCATCTATTTATTTTCTCAAGACTTTACTGTTTTTGGCGGTGCATTAGGGGAGATGCACGCAAAGAAAATCGCGAATGTGATGGATTTAGCAGCAAAGAATGGTACGCCCTTTGTTGGTCTTAATGATTCAGGTGGAGCGCGAATCCAAGAAGGGGTCGTATCACTGGACGGCTACGGACATATCTTTTATCGGAATGCCATTTATTCTGGTGTCATTCCGCAAATTTCTGTTATTTTGGGGCCATGTGCCGGTGGTGCCGTTTATTCTCCGGCGATTACTGATTTTGTCTTCATGGTCGAAAAGACGAGTCAAATGTTCATTACCGGTCCAAAAGTAATTGAAACAGTCACGGGTGAGAAAATTTCAGCAGAAGATCTTGGCGGGGCAAATGTTCATAATTCGATTAGTGGGAATGCTCATTTTCAATCAGAATCAGAAGCTGAGGTATTACAAAGTGTCCGCCGTCTTCTGAGTTATCTCCCGCAAAATAATGAAGAGAAACCACCGAGACAAGAGGTGGAGATGGAAAACGATTATCGACCAGATTTAACCGATGTCATACCATTTGATGCGGTTCGTCCTTATGATGTTCGAAAAGTGATCGAACAAGTTACCGATGCCAGTTCGTTTATGGAAATTCAAAAAGACTTTGCTAAAAATATTGTCGTAGGATTTGCTCGGATTAAAGGAGAGACAGTGGGGCTTGTTTGTAATCAGCCCAAAGTGATGGCCGGCGGCTTGGATATTGATTCCTCGGATAAAGCAGCTCGATTTATCCGAACATGTGATAGTTTTAATATCCCTATCATCACATTTGAAGATGTAACCGGTTTCTTTCCTGGGGTAAAACAAGAACTGGGTGGAATCATTCGTCATGGCGCAAAGATTTTATTCGCATATTCAGAAGCTACCGTACCAAAGCTAACCGTTATTCTAAGAAAAGCCTATGGTGGGGCCTATGTGGCCTTAAATAGTAAATCAATTGGTGCTGATTTAGTATTCGCCTGGCCAAATGCTGAAATTGCCGTTATGGGGCCACAAGGGGCAGCCAATATTATTTTTGCAAAGGAAATTAGTAATAGCGATAATCCGGAGCTAATTAGACAACAAAAGATAGATGAATACCGCGAAAAGTTTGCCAATCCGTATGTAGCTGCAAGTAGGGGCATGGTCGATGATGTCATCGATCCCCGTGAAACAAGAATCAAAATCATACAAGCCTTGGAAATGCTGAGAAACAAAAAAGAGACACGTCCATATAAAAAACATGGAAATATCCCACTTTAAAAACCACTCCTTTTATGTTAAATAAACTGTCTGTATTCTCTTTCATTTGATGAGAGGAAGAGGAAAGAGGTATACTGATGTAGTGAATACAGTACATACACTGGAGGGTAACAAAATGGTTAATCAAGAGCGTCTTTTGAATGAATTTTTAGAACTTGTTCAAATTGACTCAGAAACAAAATATGAGACAGAAATTGCAAAGGTACTTAAGCAAAAATTTACTGATTTAGGACTTGATGTTTTTGAAGACGATACAACAGCTGTAACCGGCCATGGAGCTGGAAACTTAGTTTGTACGCTACCTGCAACAAAAGAAGGCGTAGATCCTATTTATTTTTCTTGCCATATGGATACCGTTACTCCTGCAAAAGGGGTTAAGCCGTCCATTAAAGATGGCTATGTTGTCACTGATGGTACGACCATCCTAGGTGCCGATGATAAAACGGGGATTGCTGTTATGCTTGAAACCATCCGTCTCTTAAAGGAACAAAATCTGCCACATGGCTTGATTCAATTTGTCATCTCTGTGGGCGAAGAGTCTGGATTACATGGAGCAAAAGCGCTTGATCCATCATTGCTAAAAGCAAAGTTCGGTTATGCATTAGATAGTGATGGTCTTGTGGGGAACGTTGTGGTCGCTGCTCCAACACAAGCAAAAGTAAAAGCAGTGATTTATGGTAAAACAGCACATGCTGGTGTGGCACCTGAAAAGGGCGTTTCAGCCATTACGATTGCGGCTAAATCCATTTCTAGGATGCCGTTAGGAAGAATCGACCATGAAACGACTGCAAATATTGGTCGGTTTGAAGGTGGCCAGGCGACCAATATTGTTTGTGACCGAGTTGATATTTTAGCGGAAGCACGTTCGCTTATTCCTGAAAAAATGGAAGCTCAGGTTAGCAAGATGAAAGCAGCATTTGAAACAGTCGCTGCTGAAATGGGCGGCAGAGCAGAAGTTGAAGTTGAAGTTATGTATCCAGGCTTCAAATTTGGTGAAGGGGATCCAGTCGTAGAAATCGCTCGCAAAGGAGCGTCAAAAATCGGCCGTAGCTGTGAACTTCAACATAGCGGCGGTGGCAGTGATGCGAATGTCTTTAATGGTTTTAACATTCCAACCGTAAACCTTGCTGTTGGTTATGAGGAAATTCATACAACAAACGAGCGCATGCCGGTTGAAGAATTATATAAGCTAGCTGAAATGACGATTGCGATTATCGATGAAGTGACAAATCAATAATGATATCAGGGGAGAGCCAAAACGGCTCTCCTTTTTGATATACTTATTTATATGGGGTGATCATCATGAAGGAAATGTATCCGAAAAACGGCCGAGTTATTTTACATGTGGATATGAATAGTTTTTTTGCCTCGGTTGAAATGGCCTATGACCCAACATTAAAAGGGAAACCATTAGCAATTGCTGGAAATGTCGAGGAGCGGCGGGGAATTATTGTTACGTGTAGTTATGAGGCAAGGAAATTTGGGGTTAAAACAACAATGCCACTATGGGAAGCGAAAAAACTATGCCCTCAGCTAGTCGTGAGGAAACCCAATTTTGATCGTTATCGTGCAGCTTCCTTAGGGATGTTTGAAATATTAAGACAATACACACATTTAGTTGAACCAGTATCCATTGATGAGGGATATATGGATATTTCCGAGAGCTTCGAATTTGGAAGTCCGATCGAAATTGCTGAAAGTATTCAAAAAAGAGTTCTTGAACAGCTGGATTTGCCGTGTAGTATTGGGATTGCTCCAAATAAGTTTTTAGCCAAGATGGCTTCGGATATGAAAAAGCCAATGGGGATCACTATCCTGCGCAAGCGCGATATTACAAAGATTCTTTGGCCCATGAATACTAATGAAATGCATGGAGTAGGAAAGAAGACGGCTGAGAAACTGACCACAATAGGCATTCATACGATTGGTGATTTAGCAATGGGAAATGAGATACAGCTTAAATCTCTGCTTGGTATTAATGGGATTCGGATAAGAGAGCGAGCCAATGGAATCGACCAAAGACCAGTAGATCCGGAATCAGTGGCAGAATTTAAAAGCATTGGGAATTCGACTACTTTGCCTAGGGACGTTAGCAATCAACAAGAGCTATTCCATGTACTGGAATCATTAGCGGAGACTGTTTCTGTGAGATTAAAGCGAAAGAATGTCCTCGCTTCGACTTTAGGAATTACGATCCGCTATAAAGACCGGAAGACGATTACAAGAAGTAAGAAACTCCCTAACCCGATTAATCATAAGGATGATCTTTCATCATTTGCAAAGCAGCTATTATTAAAGTCGTGGAATGGAGATCCGGTTCGATTATTAGGAATAACGGGAAATGATTTAGTTGAACAGGACCATGCCTATAAGCAGTTAGATTTATTTTCCTATGAAAAGGATGCAAAAAAGGAACCGCTCCTGAACACCCTTGCTAGTCTTCGGGAAAAATACGGGAAAAGTATAATTGAGAAGGCGGCTTCACACAATGTTGATTCTTCCCAAAATGTTGGAACAGGGACAAGTTTTAACAAAGATTTCCTCCGTTCCTTTCCTGATAAAAAGCATGAAGTAGACTAAAAAGCTCCACCTTGCTAAAAATCGCAAAGTGGAGCTTTTCTTCTAATATTAGAATTTATATGTTTCGATTTTGAGAATTGTCCAGCACCAGGAGTCTATTGCTTTTCTTTTTAACAAACATCAACTTCTAAGTCTGAAACAGGCCACCAGAAGAAACCGTCCTTTTCTAATAGTTCATCCGCTTCCTGAGGGCCCATTGAACCAGCAGGATAATTTGGGAAGGTTGCCATTGGTTGTTGCCAAGCAGCAGAAATTCTATCGACAAAAGCCCAAGAGTAGGCTACCTCATCCCAATGAGTGAAATTGGTTGCATCTCCACGCATGCAATCGTATAGCAGCTTCTCATAGCCTTCTGGTGTGTTCATTGCATGAATACCAGTGTTGGCAAAGCTAAGCTTTACTTCTTGAGCATCTAAATGTCCGCCCGCTTTTTTTGCATTAAGATGAAGGGTAATTCCCTCCTCTGGCTGAATATGGATGACTAGCAGGTTCGGATTTAACATTTTATCGGTTTGATAGTATAAATTCATCGGAATATCTTTAAATTGAATGACAATTTTTGTGGATTTTGCTGCCATTCTTTTCCCTGTACGAATGTAGAAAGGCACTCCTGCCCAGCGGAAATTATCGATCATGATTTTCCCAGCCACGAAGGTTTCAGTATTCGATTGCTCGTCTACCATTGGCTCATCGCGATATTTCGGCACCTGTACATCATCAATGGTTCCCTCACCATATTGTCCACGAACAAAATATTGATTTACTTCTTCCCCTTCTACCGTTCGAAGTGCTCTAAATACTCTTACCTTTTCAGAACGGATTTCGTCCGTTGTCAACTTAATCGGTGGTTCCATTGCTAACAAGGCGACCATTTGCATCATATGATTTTGCAGCATATCCCGTAAGGCTCCACTTGTTTCATAATAACGGCCCCGTTCCTCCACACCTAATGTTTCACTAGAAGTAATTTGGATATTTGAGATATAGCGATTATTCCAAAGTGGCTCAAAGATGGCATTCGCAAATCGAATTACTTCAATGTTTCGAACCATCTCTTTCCCTAGATAGTGATCGATTCGGTAGACTTCTTTTTCAGAAAACGCACTTCTAATTTGTTTATTTAACTCTTTAGCGGACTCTAAATCATGACCAAATGGTTTCTCGATGACAAGTCGTTTATAGCCTGTTACATCTGTAAGGCCATCAGATTTTAAATGCAAGGCAATTGGACCAAAAAATTCAGGAGCCATTGCTAAATAAAAAATACGATTCCCTTCGAGATCATAATTCGTATCAATTTGATTGGCAAACTTTCTTAATGATACGTATGAGCTTGAATCCGCGACATCATGGGATTGATAGTAAAAATGGGAGACGAATTCATCAAGATTATCCTTATTTCCTAAGGCAGATCTTACGGATTCCTTCACGGATTGTTGGAACTCATCATTCGTAAGTGATCTTCTCGCAACTCCAATCACGGCAAATTTTTCTAATCTATTCCGTGAGAATAATCGGTAAAGCGAAGGAAATAACTTCCGTTTTGCTAAGTCACCCGTTGCTCCGAAAATCATAATTAAAGAAGTCATATTTTGCTCCACTGTAATATCCTCTTTTCTTAAAGCCTGGCTGCTTATGTGATTTTTTCTTTACAAATATTAAATTTAGCTGTTTTCTTTAGGTTTCGCAAATATATTGAATTGCATGTACCAAAAAAATTATGAATTGGTTAGGGAGAAAAGATAGGAAAGAGCAATTCAATACGGTTTATGATATATTATCCATATTGAAAGATCGGAGAAGAGGGGAGCTTTTTATTGTGGATATTTTTTTCTTAGGGACTGGAGCGGGAATGCCAGCGAAGTTGCGAAATGTAACGTCAATCGCCCTAAAACTGTTAGAAGAGAGGGGAGCGGTTTGGTTATTTGATGTGGGGGAGGCTACCCAGCACCAAATATTACATACAGCGATTAAACCGCGACGGATCGAGAAAATCTTTATCACTCATCTGCATGGCGACCATATTTATGGCCTGCCTGGTTTATTATCGAGCCGTTCTTTTCAAGGTGGGGAATCTGAGGTAACCGTTTATGGTCCAAAAGGAATTAGAGAATATATTCATGTCAGTCTTGCGCTAAGTCAAACTTATTTAAAATATCAATTACATATTATCGAAATTACTGAAGGGGTTATTTTTGAAGATGAACAGTTTGTAGTGGAAGCAAGGTTACTTGAACACGGCATTCCCTCTTATGGCTACCGGATTGTTGAAAAGGATCGGCCCGGAACACTGCTCGCTGACAAGTTGATCGAGGCAGGGGTGGAGCCGGGGCCGATTTTTCGAAAAATAAAAAATGGCGAAACGGTTAGGCTTGAGAATGGCAAGGTGATTGAACCAAGCAAGTTTTTAGGAACTGCCCAAAAAGGCCGAATTATTACGATTCTTGGAGACACTAGATCGTGCGAAAATTCGTTGCGCTTAGCGCAAAATGCAGATTTTTTAATACATGAAGCAACCTTTTCGAAAGGAGAAGAAAAGCTTGCCTTTGATTATTTCCATTCTACAACCCATCAAGCAGCGGAAATTGCAAAACAGGCTGATTGTAAGCAGCTGTGCCTTACTCATAT
This sequence comes from Neobacillus jeddahensis, assembly GCF_000612625.1. Lineage (GTDB taxonomy): Bacteria > Bacillota > Bacilli > Bacillales > Cytobacillaceae > Neobacillus > Neobacillus jeddahensis. The sequence goes on along the minus strand of NZ_CCAS010000002.1, from coordinate 104,442 downwards.
AAGTTCTCGTTACGACCGGACTGCTTGGCGTGAATTAGTGGAAGAGGCCCAAGAAGTCTTTCCACATACAGATATAGCTGAGGATTTTAAGGAATTTTCTATCCCAGTTAAATAAGAAAAAGCACTTACCATTAAATTTGGTAAGTGCCTTTGGTGCTGTTTTCTTAGTCTTTACATCCAGCCTCGTTCGTACTGCTGAGGAGACTCAATTTGAACTCCAAGCTCTTTTGCTGCTGTTCGTGGCCAGTATGGGTCCCGCAGTAATTCACGTGCTAACAATACCAAATCCGCTCTGTCATTTTGTAATATTTCCTCAGCTTGAATGGCTGAAGTAATTAAGCCTACAGCACCAGTTGAAATGTCGGCCCCATTCTTAATGGTTTCAGCGTATTTTACTTGATACCCCGGATAAACCGTTATATGGGCTGGAACGACAGCTCCTGAACTCACATCAATTAAATCGACCCCTTGTTCCTTCATCCAGGCGGCAAATGTTATGTAGTCCTCTGCTGTTAACCCTTCATCATGATAATCATGAGCAGATACCCTTACAAATAATGGTCCAATCCAAACGGTTTTAACGGCATCAATGACCTCACGGAGGAGTCGATAACGATTTTCTACAGACCCGCCATATTCATCGCTTCGTTTATTGGACAAGGGTGAAAGGAATTCATTTAGTAAATATCCATGGGCCCCGTGAAGTTCAATAATATCAAAACCTGCTTTTGCTGCCCGTTTGGCCCCATTTTTAAAAGCCACAATGGTTTCAGAAATGTCTTCTTTTGACATTTCTTTCGGTGTTTTTGATTTTTCATTAAAGGCAATAGCTGATGGGGCAATAATTTCTCCTTCTAATACGGCTTTCCGGCCAGCATGGGCGAGTTGAATCCCAGTTTTAGCACCTTGTTCCTTCATTAGATTAACGAGCTCCTGTAGGCCCTCAATATGGTCATCACTCCAGATTCCTAAGTCTCGAGGAGAAATCCGTCCCTGTGCGGTAACAGCTGTTGCCTCCACGATGATTAGGCCAACCTGACCAACTGCTCTGCTTGTGTAATGGGTTTGATGCCAGTTTTGCACATGGCCGTCCTCGTTGTGACTAGAGTACATGCACATCGGTGACATCACGATCCGATTTTTTAGTGTTACCCCCTTAATGGTGTAAGGAGAAAATAATTTTGCTTCCATTTGATTTGCCTCCTGTTTTTATGGTTAATCCACTTTTAGTATAGCAAAAGGCATGAAAATACTATAAAGTTCTGCTTTTAATCTTTGTCTCGTAATTCACTTAAACGGTAGGTTGTCCCTCTCCAGACAATGCCACCACGTTTAAAGGTGAGGTAGCTCGCCCGAATAATTGAATAGATGAATAATAAGGCTGTGATCGGTAAGACAAGGAAGAAAGCCGGCGAGAAAACAGTCATTCTCCTGATGATGAGGGCATAGAGAATGCCACTAATACCAATATTCCCTAGACTCAAAAGAGTAATGATGGTGTTCCCTGAAAAAATGGTGAAAAACGGAAGAACATTGGTGGTAAAGACGCCAAAGATAGAAAAAAACACCATGCTAGTTCGATAATTTAATCCCGCAAATGTGTTTTTTTCTAAACCTACAAAAGCCTCGTGAAGGCTCCCATACCATTCCACTTCAATTAATTGAAGGGCCGTCACAAATCTTTGCTGATAGCCGGACTTTTTCATCTGCATTCCTAGCTGCAAGTCATCATCTGGTCTCATCTTGATTCTTTTATGGGTCCCAAATGAGTAATAGGCAGTTTTGGAAACAAGATTAAATGCTCCAATTCCAGTTCCGATTTTAGATTTTGGATGATTTGCCATCCATGGACGTTTAAAATAGGAAAATCCGAATAGAAAAAAAGCCACAAAGGATTTAAGCCAAAAGCGGCTTGCATGCAAATTAGGTGCTGCCGTTAAATGGTCAAGTTGATGACGTTTAAAATAATGGAGTGCCTTAGCGAAGGTCTCTTTTTCAAATTTTATATCGGCATCAGTGAATAAAAACCATTTTCCAGAAGCCTCCAATGCCCCTTTGTATAAGGCGTGATTCTTGCCAAGCCAGCCTTCTGGTAAATCACTGATATGAATAACCCTTATGCGTGGATCTTGGTGTGCTAAATCGTCCATTATTTTACCGGTTTCATCGGAGGAACGATCATTGATGAGAAGCCACTCGACATTTTTATATGTTTGATTCAGTTGAGTTAAAATACTTGCTTCGATTTGTTTTGCTTCATTTCTTGCTGCCACGATGACAGACAGTAGCTGATCTGGAACAAGATTTTCCTCATTTTCAAGGGTATCAACATTCCGTAATCCAATGAAGGCATCGAGAAGAAAAACAATCCAAACAAGTATGCCTAATGTGTACAAAATGGTTAATAGGCTATCCATTTTTCCAGTCCTTTGTATGTGATCTTTGTCGCGAGAAAATACCATTTACATTGACGCATATCGTTAGTTTAAGGTAACTGGGAATAATCATACCGTTTTTATATGTGCTTACCTACCTGAAGTTCTGAGCATAAGGCAGTGCCCATCTTTTTTGATTGAGTGGCAGCGGCCTTGATGCATGAAATGAACGCCTCCTGGACGCTGAATTCCTCCAAAATTCGAATACCTGCTTCTGTAGTTCCACCAGGGCTAGTTACTTCCTGCCGCAATTGCCTTGCGGTTTTGGAGGAGTTTTTCACCATTTCAGCGGCTCCAATTAAGGTTTGCACGATGAGTTCTTTTGCGATCGGCTTATCGAGCCCAATCGCGTCGGCACTATTTTCCATGGCTTCAATCAGATAGTAAATATAGGCTGGTCCGCTTCCAGATAGTCCTGTAACGGCGTCCAGTTGATCTTCTTTAACAAATTTTGCTAATCCAACGGTGTTGAAAAGCTTCTTCGTTATTTCTAACTGCTCTTTCGAGACACGGGTATTTACAGCAATAGCAGTAGCCGATTTTCCGACAGCTGCAGATGTATTAGGCATCGACCGAGCGATTGAAAGAGGTTTTCTGGCTAGTGTTTCAATAGTATCCATCGATACGCCTGCCAAAACGGAAACGATCAGCATTTGCTCAGTCAAAAACTCATGTATACCCGCCACTGCAGTAGCGGCATCCTTTGGTTTCATGGCAAGCATGACAATGTCAGCTTGGTCAAACAGCAAATTTAAATCATACGTCTGATTGATGCCATATCGAACCTCTAATTTCGCTAATCTTTCTTGATTCGCATGGTTGGTCACCCAGACATTTTTCCTATCAATTAAGTTATTTTCAAGAATACCTGAGATGATGGCTTCGGCCATCGAGCCTGCTCCGACAATTGCTATTTTTTTCATATTTCTTCCTCCCTTAATGTCTGTAAACACAAAAAAACCTTCATCCATAAAGGACGAAAGTTAGCTTCCGCGGTACCACCTTCATTTACCCTGATTTTAACTAGTTAATCAAAAAGGGTTCACTCCACTCCGATAACGCCGGATCTACGTTAGGTTTTCCTAAGTGCTCATAAGGTAGGTTCAATGATAAAGAGGGCGGTGAAGTCTCTCAGCCTTCTGAACTCCACTCTCTTACGCCATTTGTCATTTACTGGCCTTACTCATCGCTTTACAATGTAAATTTTACTAGTGATTATCCTTGAAAACTGGCTTGTCTGTCAAGAGGTAATTGTATGAATTTTTTATTTTTTCTAAAAAATTATGTGAAAATAATGACAATGGCGGAAAAAATCGTTAAACTTAACTTTATATACCGATTGACACATAATGTTCACGATTGCGTCTTAAATTTCTTTATTCAACAAAAATAGTAAGGGGTTTTTTAGATGACAAAATGGAAAGATGGCATTGCCAAAATTACCTTGCCGACACCATTTCCAGTTGGAGACGTCAATGCCTATTTGATTCAAGGCGAGCGGTTAACACTTGTTGATGTGGGACCCAAAACGGAAGAATCTTGGCATTCACTTACGGAACAAATGGCTGATTTACAGTTGAGTCCTAAGGATATTGAGCAGGTGGTGCTCACTCATCATCATCCAGATCATGCTGGGATGCTTGACTTTTTCCCCCCTTCGTTAGAGGTGTATGGACATCCCCTTAATGAACGTTGGATACACCCGACAGAAACATTTTTCCAAGAACAAGAGGAATTTTTCAAAGTCTATTTTCATGAGTTTGGAGTGCCAGCAGAATATTTCTCCTTATTGTCTAAGCTCCGAAAGACGCTAAAGTATTCTTGCGATCGTTCGTTGACGGGTCATCTTGTCGAAGGAATGCGACCACATGGACTGAGTGACTGGCAAGTGATAGAAACGCCTGGACATGCTCAAAGTCAAATTGCCCTTTTTCGAGAAAAAGACGGAATATTGATTGCCGGGGATTTAATTCTCGCACATATTTCGCCCAATCCATTGTTAGAGCCGCCGGCACCTGGTGAATTAGAAAGGCCGAAGCCACTGTTGCAGCACAATGATTCGATGAATAAATTATTGTCTTATCCTATCCAATCTGCTTATACCGGTCACGGCGAAGAGATTATTCAGTTGTCAGAATTGATCGAGAAGAGACTGACACGCCAGCATGAGCGGGCGATGACTGTGTATAACTGGCTCAAAGAAGAAGACCTTACCGTATTTGAAATCTGCCAACGATTGTTTCCAACCGTTTATCAGCGTGAACTGATGCTAACGATCTCTGAAACAGTAGCTCAACTTGACTATTTATCATCAATCGGGGAAATTAGTAGTAGTGTTAGTATGCCCAAGCGCTATCAAGCCTAGCTTTAGATAGACTGGGACAAACTCTCGATGAGGTGTAAGGATGGTTAAGGAACAATTACAGGGTAAAAATATTGTGATTACTGGTGCATCAGGTGGAATTGGTGCGGAAATCGCCAAGCTATCTGCGGCGAGAGGAGCCAATCTTGTCTTGTTAGCACGAAGTATCGATAAGCTAGAACAACTGCAAACGAGACTGGAGCAAAATCATCAAGTGAAGGTTGATGTGTTTCAGCTCGATGTATCGGATACAGAAAAGGTGAAAGAGGTTTTTGAACAAATTTTTGAGAAAATTGGTCAAATAGATATCCTCGTCAATAATGCCGGCTTTGGCGTATTTCGTGAAGCTCATGAAGCAACCATGGACGAAATCAAGGGTATGTTTAACGTTAATGTGGTGGGATTAATGGCGTGTACGAGTATGGTCTTGCCTAGGATGCGTACTCGACGCTATGGTCATATTATCAATATTGCCTCACAGGCTGGGAAGCTGGCTACGCCAAAATCTAGTGTTTATTCTGCCACGAAGCATGCCGTACTAGGGTACACGAATTCACTTAGAATGGAACTTGATGATTACAATGTGCAAGTGACCTCGGTGAATCCAGGCCCAATCGCGACAAACTTTTTTACAATTGCAGATGAACAGGGGACCTATGTAAAAAATGTTCAGCGGTTCATGCTGCAGCCTGAATATGTTGCTCAAAAAGTAGTCAACAGTATGCTGACGAAAACAAGAGAGATTAATCTACCACGTTGGATGAATATGGGGAGCGTCGCCTACGTCCTTTTTCCTCGATTATATGAGCGGATTGGCAAACGACTGCTTCCTTCAAAATAGGAAAATAGATTATTTTGACTAGAAGTCGTTCATCCATTTTATAAAACGATAATAGTAGTGAGAAAAAGCTGCCAGCGTGAGGGCAGCTTTTTCTATGATCTCTTCAGGAATGGTATAATGGATTAATTCATTGAATAATAGAATAAACTGTCTTTGGGGAAGGAGCCAGGGGCTTGAAGATAAATCTAAATCAAAAGATCATTAAGGAATTGTGCGGGACGGTCTCCTTCAAAAGAGGGGAGGCTTTTTTCCGTGCTCATAAAGTAACCTTTCAACAGTATCGTTCCGATCAGTGTAAGGCAACTGTAGCAGGAACAGAGGATTTTCACGTTGCTATTGAAAGGGCTGGAGATCATCGCTTTCACTCCACCTGTAGTTGTCCAAAACTAGCCTCATTTCAAAAGGATTGTCAGCATATTGCTGCCGTTTTGTTGGCGATTGAAGACTATCAACGGAAGGGATCGGAACCACTCGGGACAGAGGAGGTTCGCGGGGGCATGGCTGAGGATTTGTTATCTATTTTCGATAATAATCCTGTCCGTTCGAGCGGACATCTGCTTCATTTTGAGAATCGACAAGTGCTGGATGTGGAGTTTGTTTGTAAACCAGTCATGGCTGTTCCGGGTCAGTTTATGCTTGGCATTGAGCTGGTTATTGGACAAATGAAAGTGGAAAATTGCCGGACCTTTTTAACGGCGATTCAGCACGGCGATGCCATTCTGCTTTCTGATACGTATAAGTACAATCCAAACGATTATTGCTTTCAAAGGGATGCTGATCCCGTGATTCAACATCTCATCGAGATTGTTCAAGATGATCAGAGCACACAGTCCAATCAGGCTGATGTTAAGAGGGAGGAGATGCTGATCCTTCCACCGTCCTCCTGGAAACGACTAGAGCCCTTCCTTACACGGGCACCGCTAGTGAAACTCGTTTATGATGATCGCACCTACAATGGCTTGACGATAACGGAGGAATTGCCACCCTTACAGTTTCATTTTACTGAGGCAGAGAAGGGTGGTTATCAATTAAAGGTTGCTGGATTAGCCCGAATGGTTGTATTAGAGCTGTATCACCTTATTTTATCTGCAGGCAAGTTAATCAGGATGAAGAACGAGGATATTCAGCGCTTGGCCGATTTGAAACAGATGTTAGAGGCGTCTGGAACGAACGAAATCCTTATTCCACAAGAGCAGATCCATCATTTTCTGGAAAAATTAGTTCCTGGTTTAAAAAAAATGGGGCACGTACAACTTTCAGAGACTCTTAGAAGAGAATTTATGAAAACACCGCTGATAGCTAAACTATATTTAGACCGCGTCAAAAATCGTCTTCTTGCTGGACTAGAGTTTCACTATGGTAATATCGTCATCAATCCATTACAGGACAGGGAAATCCTTGCCGGATCACAGGTTATAAGGGACGAACAGAAAGAAGCGGAAATTTTAAACCAAATGGATGATAGTTCTTTTGCTAAGACGGACGGTGGCTATTTTTTACACAATGAGGAATTGGAGTATGAGTTTCTATACCATGTTGTTCCAAAGCTTCAGAAGCTGCTGCAAATTTATGCGACAACGGCTGTCAGAAATCGGATCTCTCGTGAGAATCCCCGACCTTCTTTAAGGATTAGATTAAAAAAAGAACGAACTAATTGGCTGCATTTTTCGTTTGAACTGGATGGAATTCCACAGCGGCAAATTAAAGAAGTGCTGCAGGCGCTTGAGGAAAAACGGAAATATTATCGTCTCCGTAACGGTAGTCTCCTTTCATTAGAAACAAGGGAATTTGCAGAAATCCAACGCTTCTTAACAGAAATTCCATTGCCTCAAAAAGATCAAGAGGCTAGCTATGAGCTATCAATTTTGGAGGGACTGCCACTTCTTGATACGATGGATGATTATGCGGTGTTTAGATTGGACGACTCTTTCCGACAGTTTTTTGAAAATCTTCGACATCCGGGCCGTTTGAAATTTGAGGTACCCGTAAGTCTTGAGGCAGTTTTGCGCGATTATCAAAAACGAGGCTTTGAATGGATGAAGACATTAGCTGTTTATGGCTTTGGCGGGATTCTTGCCGATGATATGGGACTTGGTAAAACAGTACAAAGTATTACTTTCATTTTATCTGAGCTTGCTACGATTCGTGAAAGGAAGCAGCCCGTATTAATTGTCTGTCCGTCCTCGTTAACATATAACTGGTTGAGTGAACTGATGAAATTTGCTCCGGAAATTCATACTATTGTGGTGGATGGGCAGCAGACAGAACGGCATCATCTCCAAAAAGAAGCTCTGGAAATGGATGTCATCATTACGTCCTATCCGTTGCTGCGTCGAGACATTAATTGGTACGAGAAGCAAAGCTTTCACACAATATTTTTTGATGAAGCTCAAGCCTTTAAAAATCCAATGACGCAAACGGCACGCTCGGTCAAAAAGCTTCAGGCACACCATCGCTTTGCCCTAACTGGAACACCAGTGGAGAATGCCCCTGAAGAGCTGTGGTCACTCTTTCATGTCGTATTTCCGGAACTATTTAAGGGCTTAAAAGAATTTAGTAATCTAACAAGGAAGAAAATCGCCCGAAGAGTGCGTCCTTTTTTACTGCGCAGATTAAAGGAGGATGTTGTTGCTGAGCTTCCTGAAAAATTGGAGTTTGTGGAATCTGCAGAACTTTTTCCAGAGCAAAAGAGGCTTTATGCAGCTTATTTAGCAAAGCTAAGGGAGGATACGTTTAAGCATCTCGATAAAGATACGATCGGGAAAAATCGGATTAAAATTCTCGCTGGATTGACGAGATTACGGCAAATTTGCTGTCATCCGAGCCTGTTTGTGGATGGATATCAAGGTAAATCGGCGAAATTTGAAATGTTGATGAGAATCGTTGAGGAATCTAGACTTTCTGGTCGCAGGGTCCTGATTTTTTCTCAGTTTACAAAAATGCTTGAACTAATTGGAAGGGATTTTGCCATGAAGGGGATTTCTTTTTTCTACCTTGATGGTCAAACCCCGTCTGAGGAGCGACTAGAAATTTGCCAGCGCTTTAATGAAGGAGAACACGATTTCTTTCTTATCTCGTTGAAGGCTGGCGGGACAGGTCTTAACTTAACGGGCGCCGATACAGTCATCCTATATGACCTCTGGTGGAATCCGGCGGTTGAGGAGCAGGCGGCAGACCGGGCGCACCGTATCGGTCAAAAAAATGTTGTTCAGGTGATTAAGCTTGTTACCCGTGGGACGATCGAAGAGAAAATCAGTGAACTACAGGACAAAAAGAAACATTTGATTGAAGAAATCATCGATTCTGATGTGGTGACTACGTCTGTTTTAAGCGAAGAAGATATTTTAGAAATCCTTACTTAAAAATGGACCTATTTATGAGGACAAGCAAAAAGTCCGTTTTGCCATCATTGTTCAATTAAGAAAAATAAAAAGTCTGTCTCATAAGAGGGTTGATCCCATATGAGACAGACTTTTAGGCTTTAAGATGTTTAATAGCATAAGAAGCGAGCTGGACGCGATTTTCCAGCTGTAGTTTTTCTAATAAATTTTTAATATGGTTTTTTACTGTATTTTCTGCAATAAATAATTGCTCTGCGATTTGTTTATTGGTAATTCCCTTTGTCAGTAATAAAAGAATCTCTTTTTCACGAGGGGTTAACGATTTTGACAAAGAGGAATCCTGTAAATCCTTCTCTCTGAACTGATAAAGAAGCTTTCCTGCCATACCTCGTGTAGCTTCACTCGATCCTTCCATGATGGAGTGAAGGTACTGCAGCCAATCGTCAGGGTCCATATTTTTCAACAGGTATCCTTGGGCACCGTATTGAATGGCCGTAAACAAATCAGCCACATTGTCTGAGACACTTAGAATGATGACCTTTATATAATGGAATTTCTCTTTAATGATTTTTGTGGTTTCCAAGCCATTCAATCCAGGCATTTCAATATCCATCAATACGATGTCAGGGATAAGGACTTGACATAACTCAATCGCTTCCTCTCCATTTTTGGCCTGCCCAACTATTTGGAAAATAGGGTCATCCTCAAGCATCGTGGCAATGGCTTCACGTGCATGCGGATGATCGTCTGTAATTAAAACACGATACGGATGGTCCATTATAGCTTACCTCTCACGATTATTTTTGTTCCAAGTCCTTTTTGGGAATTAATTTCGCATGTGGCACCAAGTCTGTCTGCTCGTTCTTTTACCATCGTTAAACCGTATTGTTTGAGACCAATGGCCGTCATCTCAAAACCGACCCCATTATCTTCAATGTCTAAAACCCACCCGTTTTCAGTGAGATGGAATTTAAAGGAAACATTTGATGCTTGTGAATGCTTTCGAATGTTTGTAAATGCTTCCTGGATAATGCCAAATAGTTGTACTTCCTTAGCGGGAGTGAAGCAAGTTTCTATTAATTGAATGTTCGAATCGATATTAATCCCAGACACTGTGCTCCAATCTTCCAGCCAGTTTTCGATTCTTTTTAAAAAAGAAATATCTTCTGCCGGGTTCATCCGTAGGTTGAAAATGGCCTGTCGAAGCTGGGTATCGATTGAATTTATAAGTGCTCCGGCCTCATCTAGTTTTCTTTTTTTTAGATTCACTTTTAATAAAAATAAAGTTTGAGCAATACTGTCATGTAATTCCTTTGCTAATCTTTCTCTTTCTTCATAAATGGCACGCATTTCCCTTTCATCGGCAATTCGATGATTCTTGGTTTCAATGATATGGAATATCCACACAGCGAAGGCATATGAAATTAGAAAGATTAAGATCGTAATTAAATAGTTTCCTGTTTCCATCGATAAACGATGGAGAAGGGTTTTGTGACGGAAGAATTCAAAGCCTCCAATTAAAATAGTCGGGAGTAAAGCGGTAAAAAAGATAAGTAATCGGTTCGACATTGAGCAATAGTTCTCCTTTAAAGTCAAGCAACTCAGTAATATTTACCTTAACGATACATCACGATGACAGTTTTATGAACAGTTTTGAGTCATTTTTTGAAAAAATAGCCCGTTTGAGTCATATTAAATGAGAATGAAAAACCTTAATTTATATATGGAACTATATAATAGGAGAAAAGAGAGGTGAAAGTTATTAAACCATTTAGATATATCCTATTATTTATCCTACTGTTATCGTTAGGATTTCCACAGGCCGCTTTCGCTCATGCTGTTCTGGAAAAAGTGGTACCTGTTCAGGATAGTCACTTACAGTCTTCCCCAAAGGAAATAACGCTAACGTTTAATGAAAGGCTGGAAAGTGAATTTTTCACGATAAAGGTTTTTGATGAGAGCGGGGAGGAAATCAGCGGGAATAAGGCTAAGCTTAGTGTTGATCACAAACAGCTGAGCCGCCCCTTACCTAAACTGACAGATGGAAATTATACCGTGTCCTATCAAGTGATTTCTGCGGATGGGCATCCAGTAAAGGGTTCTTATATTTTTTCAGTTGGAGCAGGATTTGTCGGCAATAGCAAGGTCGTCGAATTTCAAACAGAAAATCAAGGATCACCGTTAACGTCAATAGGACGAATAATCTATTATCTAGCATTGCTTTTAACCACTGGATGGATTTGGTGGGGTGCATGGGTAAGAAAGCATTTGGAGGAATCTGAACAATTAAAGCAAAGCTACAAAAATAAAGGTTTCCTTTTGTTAATGGCCTTTTTGCTTGCAAATATCGGCTTTGGCGCCATCATAGCATCAGGATATCTTGAACAATGGAATCTGAGTAGCTTAATCGCCCTAATCACCGATACAACAGCCGGTCAATCATGGAGCATCTCGATGATTTTATCATTACTTAGTTTTGTTATTTTATTTAGGAGTCCCTGGGTGGATAGGGTCTGGCTATTGTTGCTGCTTGCGGCAAAGAGTGTAAATGGCCATGCGTTTGCTTTTGAACCCAAGGTCATCACCGTTTCCTTGGACTTTATTCATTTGCTGGCGGCATCCATTTGGTCCGGAGGGCTACTCTACATATTAATGTATCTAAAAAAATTCCCTGCACATGTACGGAATTTTATGAGACGATATTCTTTTTCAGCCCTAATCAGTATGGTGGTGCTGATCGGATCAGGATTGATTTCGACCTTTATGTATTTGCCAAAAATCGAGTACCTTTTCGTCACAAAATGGGGAACTTTGCTATTGATAAAAATGGCTCTCGTGCTACTGGTGTTAGTCGTTGCTGGGGCGATCAGGTTTTTTCTGAAAAAGCGAACCGAAAATAGCATTCGCAATCTGATAAAACTTGATTTTATTCTTATGCTTAGCATTACATGCATTGTCGGGATTTTGACATTTCTAATCCCGATTCCAGAAAATAAGCCCTTAGATTGGCATGAAAAAGCAGAGGGGATGGATTTTACAACCTCTATTTCACCTAAGGTACCAGGCACCAATGCCTTTATGGTAGAGGCAAATTCAAATGAGGTTGGACTTGGCATCAAGCGAATTGAACTAAATATAATTAACAAGGACAATCCTGATGTGGCGCCTATTCATGTGCCGCTAGAGGCGTATGGTCAAGGAGATTATGCACATTTTATGACAGAAGGCAGCTATCTGCCGTTTGCGGGAAACTGGACCGCTGAGGTCAGAATCTTGGATACTGAGGATAATGAAAAGGTGTACAGGAAAGATTTTGTTGTTTATTAAAAAAATGGAGGATTTATGATGAAAAAAATTTTTACATTCATGCTTTCAATGATTGGTGCTTTAACGATTTTTGCGGGTGCTGCTAGTGCCCATGTGACTGTGCAGCCAAATGAAACATCCCAGGGCAAATATGAAGTGTTCACAGTTAAGGTTCCTTCTGAGAATGAACAGGTTCCAACAACCAAGATTGAAGTTAAAATTCCTGAGGACGTGGATGTAACGCGATTCGAACCAAAACCAGGCTGGAAATATGAGCTTCAAAAGGATGAATCAGGCAAAATTACTAGCGTTACTTGGACTGCAGAGGGCGAAGGATTATCACCAACAGAATTTACGATGTTTAACATGTCAGGTAAAGTAGGCGATAATGCCGAGAAGATTGTCTGGAAGGCTTATCAAACTTACGAAGATGGCAGTGTTGTAGAATGGGTGGGGGCAGAAGATGCTGAAAAACCAGCCTCCGTAACAGTTGTGCATCCGGCAAGTTCAAGTGAAACTGGGCACGGTCATGAGGCTGTCCAAACAGATAACACGACAGATGCTTCGACCGACACCAATCAAAATGCGGAAGATGCTGCTTCATCCAATATTTCGCTGTACCTTGCCATCGCAGCGCTCCTAGCAGCAATCATCGCTTTAGGGATCTCATTAAAAAAGAAATAAAACTCTAATAAATGAACTAATTTCTAACAAAAATTAAGCATAATCAAGGTAAAGGGGAAGTAAGGAATTTACTTCTCCTTTCTTTAACCCATTATTCGGTCCCATCAATAGAACTTGATGAGTAGAAAGAAGTACTCACTACGATCCTGTTCAATGATTTTGTAACGTTTTTCTATTTTTTAGAGAAAACACTTGCAAATAGTAATCATTTCGATTTATTATATTGAAGTGAGTTACAATATAAGTGCTAAAGGGAATTCATTATTGTAAAACTACCTTGAAATTTTTTTGTAGTTTAAATCGTAATGATTACGTGTTATGGATTCTAAATAATTTCTTCACTTATGTGCAAATCACAATAAAGGAGAGATGTGAAGTGGGAATAAATAAAGTCCCTGTTACGGTATTAAGCGGATATCTTGGTTCAGGAAAAACCACATTGCTTAATCATATTTTGGAGAATCGAAGGGCCTACGGGTTGCTGTCATAGTCAATGATATGAGTGAAGTGAATATTGATGCACTGCTCGTAAAACAAAGTGGTTTTTCTCGGACAGATGAAAAGCTAGTGGAGATGCAGAATGACTGTATATGCTGTACATTAAGGGAAGATTTGATTATCGAAGTGGAAAAACTAGTGGGGAGTAGTGATCTTGATTATATTGTAATAGAATCAACAGGAATAAGTGAACCAGTACCTGTAGCGCAGACTTTTACATATATCGATGAAAATTTAAGTATAGATTTATCAAAGTTCTGTCGATTAGATACCATGGTGACGGTGGTAGATGCTAATCGGTTTTGGCACGATTTTTCATCCGGTGAAAGTTTAATTGATCGGAAACAAGCTACGGATAAAAGTGACACAAGAGAAGTAGTTGATTTACTTATTGATCAAATAGAATTTGCCAATGTCATATTATTAAATAAAGTAGATCTTTCTGGTTGGCAACAAGGTATAATACGATTGGTCTTGTTTCTCAGGCTGGTCCATCGATTACGATAAGTAATAAAAGGGAAATAGATCTATGAGTCTAAATGTAAAAATAGTCATTTAGTATAGAGTTCAAATCGTAATGATTTTGATTTAAAAAAGAGAAATATGATTGAGGGAGAGAGAATGATTATGAGAAATAACAAATTTAAGTCCATTTTCAAAACTGGCATCGTTGCTTTGGGGTGTTTAACAATCATCTCCGGATGCAGCTCTAAAACTTCTACTGAAACAAATGAAAAAGTTAAGACATCGGGAGAAGAAAAGATTCATATCGTGACAACTTTCTACCCAATGTATGAATTTACGAAGAACATTGCAGGTGATAAAGCAGAGGTGGAACTATTAATTCCTTCAAGTATTGAACCACATGAGTGGGAGCCTTCGCCAAAGGATATGGAAAAAATCAATAATGCTGAAGTTTTTGTTTACAATAGCCAGTATATGGAAACATGGGTGCCGAAAGTGGAGGAAGCAATTAATGATAGTAAGAAGCCGTTGTTTGTTAAGGCAAGTGATGGAATTTCATTAATGGAAGGAATAGCAGAGGAAGAGGAAGGCGAGGAAGAATCACATGAACATGAAGATGGGCATGTAATGGATCCTCATGTATGGCTTAGCCCAGTACTTGCCCAAAAGGAAGTAGACAATATTACTCAAGCGCTTATAAAGAAGGACCCTGAAAATAAAGAGGTCTACGAAAAAAATAGTAAGGACTATATTCACCAACTTCAGGAACTGGATCAACAGTATCATGAAGGCCTTGACAAATTTGCCGGGAAGGAAATTATTACACAACATGCTGCATTTGGATATTTAGCTAAGGAATACGGTCTTAAACAGATACCAATTGCTGGTTTGTCTCCAGAAGAGGAACCGAGTCCATCAAGATTAGCAGAGTTGAAAGCATTTGCTCTAGATCATAATCTGCACACGATTTATTTTGAAGAGTTAGCTTCGCCTAAAGTTGCTCAAGCACTTGCGAGTGAGTTAGATGCAAAAACAAAGGTTTTAAACACACTTGAAGGTTTAAGCAAAGAGGACCAGGCAAAGGGATTAAATTATATTGAAGAGATGACGAATAATCTGAAATCCCTTGTGGAAACACTCTCAGAATAAAAGGAATTCTAAGGAATTCTAAATAGAATGAAAAGGTGTGCGAAATGAAAATGGCGCACACTTTTACATTTTGATAAAGAAAATAAAAGTGACATTCACTAAAATCTATTAAAAAGGAAGGTGTTTATATGCTCCTAGTTTCTCTAAAAAATGTTATCTTTGGATATTCACATGTACCAGCCCTAAATGATGTTTCATTTGACATCGAAAGTGGAGAGTTTGTCGGTATTACTGGACCAAATGGCGCATCTAAATCTACGATGATTAAACTGATGCTCGGATTACTCAAACCATGGGAAGGGACTGTATGGCGGAGTAAGAAAAATCTACATGGAGAAAGACTAACGATTGGCTATGTCCCCCAACAAATCGCCTCTTTTAATGCGGGGTTTCCAAGTACAGTAATGGAATTGGTAAGGTCAGGAAGATATAAAAGGGGGAAATGGTTTAAGCGGTTAGATAGTTATGATTTGACTATGATGGAACGAGCACTAAAGATGGTCGGAATGTGGGAATTTCGTCATCATAAAATAGGGGCATTATCCGGTGGGCAAAAACAAAAAATCTGTATTGCCCGAGTTCTGGCATCTGACCCCGACTTACTTGTATTAGATGAGCCAACAACTGGAATGGATACTGAAAGTCGAAAAGAGTTCTATGAATTTTTGGCACATCAAGTAGAGGAGCATGAAAGAACAGTAATCATGATTACCCATAACCAAGATGAAGCAGAACCCTATTTAACAAAATTAATTCAATTAGAAAGGAGGGAACAGGAAGGATGGAAATGTTTAATCTTGAATTCATGCAACGGGCATTTTGGGCCGGGGGAGTCATCGCATTAATTGCTCCTTTATTGGGAGTATTTTTGATATTAAGACGTCAGGCACTCATGGCAGATACACTATCACATATTTCACTTTCCGGAGTGGCAATCGGTTTCTTCATACATGTGAATATTCAACTATCTAGTATACTAGTTGTAATAATAGGTGCAATTGGCATAGATTTTATGCGTCGGGCATATAAAACCTATTCTGAAGTCTCAATTGCGATCCTCATGGCGGCGGGCCTTTCTTTCGCATTAGTCCTGATGAGTATTAGTGGCGGCACCTCAACAAGTATGGAGCAATACTTATTTGGTTCACTAGTTACGATAAGCACACTACAGTTATATTTATTATTCGTGGTTTCAGCACTCATTTTCCTTTACTTTCTAATACTTAAAAGACCATTGTATTTAATGACATTTGATGAGGATACAGCTTATACCGCTGGTGTTAATATTCATTTGCTTTCCATTTCCTTTAGTATCTTAACTGGTTTGGCTATTTCTGTGATCATTTCAATGATTGGCGTATTGCTTGTTTCTGCGCTCCTCGTTTTACCAGCAGCCTTTGGAATAAGAATTGCAAAGGGCTTTAAGATGGTGATTGTTACGGCAATGCTAACATCCATTGTCAGTATCTTTGCCGGCCTTTTTTCTTCGTATGAATTAGGAACTCCGCCAGGAGCGACAATAACCTTGTTCTTAATCATTGTTTTATTAGTAGGCTTATTTGTACAAAAACTGGTTCTGTATTTTACTAGAAATCTAAAAAATAGGAATAGAAAAATTATTCGTGTTACGGAAAAAAGATCTGTTGACAATAGTCTCTCTCGATAACTATGATACAATCATCATATGAAAGAAGAGGGGAGCTTTAAACATGGAAATACACATTACGGAAGCAGCCGCTAATAAAATAAATGAGCGAATAGAAGGACGAGAAGGTTTTTTAAAACTGAAATATGATACCGATGGGTGCGGTTGTGCTGTCAACGGAGTAGTAGCCCTGTGGTTTGTGTCAGAGTTGGATCATATGGATGTAGAGATTCAAACGAATGAAAGACCGGTTTATTTAGAAAAATCAAAATTGGTTTTTTTCGATGAGCAAATGAAAATTGATTTTTCACAAGCAACCAATTGGTTTCAATTAAAAAGTCCACAGCAAATGTTAAACGGACAGATGAGTCTTATCCTTAAACAAAAAACAGACTGATTCAAGTCTGTTTTTTGTTTAAGTGAAAAAGTGGCGCGTACTTTACTTAACTAAGCAGGGCCTGATTAACATATTTCTGCAAAAATTCATCGACCACGCGTTCATAATCAGCCCGGTTTTCATTAAAGGACTGGGCATGCCGACCATTAGCCGCCAAATAGAGCATTTTAGGACCTTTTTTTTGCTCAAATAAATCCTTTGTCATGGTAGGAAGGATAAAATCATCCTTTTGGCTGTGAATAAACAGTACAGGATGTTTAATATTTTCAATGACTGAGATCGGAGACACATTTCGAATCGAATATTTGTCGCGAAGGCGTAAAAGGGCATCCCCAATCGGTAGTAAGAGGCCAGGGACGAGCTTGAAATCCTTTTTAATAAGGTAAGCAAGCTGCTCCTTAAAATCCGAAAAGGGGCAGTCAGCAATATAAAAATCAGCACCGTCCTCAAGAAGCCCAGCGTATAAAAGCATAGTAGCAGCCCCCATTGATTCGCCGTGTATTCCAAGTTCAAGTTGCGGACCTTTTTCTTTTTTTAGCCAATCAACCACTGTTTTAAGATCGAATTTTTCATAATGACCAAAGCTGGTGGTCTTTCCTCCAGATTCCCCGTGTCGGCGATGATCATAAATGAATGTATTAAACCCCCGCTCTAAAAATAGGTTCGCGTATTTAATCGAATTAATTTTTGTTTCCGTAACACCATGAGCAATAATGATATAGCGATTGGTCTGGTGTGGTTCAACGAGAAGGCCTTTAATCTTGTATCCAAAGGGAGAAGGAATATCCACCTCCCGCTTTGGAAGAGATTCAAATTCATCGGGATTATACCTGCCTGCTTCCTTTTCCCGTCTTAAAATTAATTCCTCATCCTTCTTTTTCATATACATTAACCGGTTTGTAAAATAAAGGCCAAGAGATATCCAGAAAAACAAGAATACAAGCAAAGCTCGAAATGCTTTTTTCATATTGGTACCTCCCCAAGTAGTGGTTGATATAAAATATGTAAAACAAGTTCTTTTGCCGATAAATTGGTAAATTTTATTTTAACACAAGAAAAGCCGCTAGCACCCTGAAGCGGCTTTAAGTAATGTCATCATTTATTGTTCTGCATTTTGCCGCTTGGTGGGGTGGAGAGCCTTTTCAACTTCTTCGGCTGCAATCATCCGCTTGCCACCACCGGCAGTGTCTGCGTAATTCTTTCCACTTTGGCTATTACCTCTATCACGTTTTTGACTCATCATCTTAGTCTCCCTTCAAACTGGTCTCAATGATTAAGATGGTTTACAAGAACACCGATTATTCATTAGAAATCGAAACTAAATGGTTTGGGCATGTAGTCGATAATAACCGGTTTCAATTTGCCTTGAAAGATGAGGGCGAACCACTTCGATTGCATCCATCAGCTTAGCAAGATTCACACCGGTATCAATTCCCATCCGTTCAAACATATAAACGACATCCTCTGTTGCTGCATTCCCAGCTGCGCCAGGAGCAAATGGGCAGCCACCAAGCCCGCCTGCAGACGTATCAAATCGCACGATTCCAGCTTGCAGGGAAGCCAAAATATTCGCAAGGGCAAGTTTGCGTGTGTCATGAAAATGAGCTGTTAACATGGTTTCAGGGAATTCGGCTTTTAATTTGGTAAATAGGGAAAATGCTTCAGTAGGGGCAGCCATCCCAATTGTATCGGCAACGCTTAATTCATCGACCCCTATTAATACAAATTCACGGCAAAGTTTAATAGTATCACTTTCAACTATTTTTCCTTCATAAGGACAATAAAAGGCAGTAGAAATACAGGCACGCACAAAGTAATTCTTTTCCTTTAGTTCACGGATGAGAGGCTTTAATTCCATCAAACAATCTGAGGTTGTTTTGTTGATATTTTTTATATTAAAGCTATTGCTGACCCCTACAAAGACAGCAACAGCCTGACAATCGCTTGAATAGAGCCGATCAATCCCTTTTCTATTGGGGGCAAGGACGATGTTTCTAGTCTTCCCGTCAAGACAATCGACCACAATTTCAGCCGCATCACTCATTTGCGGCACCCATTTCGGTGACACGAACGAAGTCAGCTCCATTTCCTGAAGTCCGGCATTTCTCAAGCCAACAATAAATTGCTTTTTTATTTCAGTTGGGACAAATAATTTCTCATTTTGTAGCCCGTCACGTGGACCTACCTCGATCATCGTCACTTTTTCAGGTAAATTAAACATCATTTTCCCCCTTCATTGTTCATACTTTCATTGTAGTGGTGTTAATTTCTAAAAATCAAGAATAAATGAAATTTTGACAAAATTAGAGGAATTCCAGTATTACACTTAGAAATAGTTAAGGTAAAGGTTGTTGAATTAATCTAATACTTAAATTGAGGGAGAGAGAGCAAAAATGAAGAAGATCTGTACATCCTTCCATGATGCCGTAGCTGAGATTCAGGACGGGGCAACATTAATGGTTGGTGGATTCGGTTTGTGCGGTATTCCTGAAAATTTGATTTTGGCCTTAGCAGAAAAAGGGGTAAAGGATCTAACCGTTATTTCAAATAACTGTGGAATTGATGAGTGGGGCTTAGGTCTTCTCTTAAATAATAAACAAATAAAAAAAATGATTGGTTCCTACGTGGGGGAAAATAAAGAGTTTGAGAGACAGGTTTTAACAGGGGAGCTTGAAGTGGATTTGACCCCCCAAGGTACATTAGCGGAAAAGATCCGAGCTGGTGGAGCTGGAATCCCAGCCTTTTACACTCCAGCCGGGGTAGGGACCCCTATAGCGGAAGGAAAAGAAATAAAAGTGTTCAATGGGAGAGAATACCTTTTAGAAGAGGCATTGACGGCCGATTTTAGTCTAGTTAGGGCATGGAAAGGCGACAAGATGGGGAATCTTGTTTATCACAAAACAGCGCGAAATTTCAATCCGATGATTGCAGCGGCAGGAAAGGTGACGATTGCCGAAGTGGAAACACTTTATGAAATCGGTGAACTGGATGCTAATTGTATCCATACTCCAAGTATTTATGTTCAGGCGATTATTGAAGGAGTGCAGGAAAAACGGATTGAAAGATTAACGATAAAAAAATAGAGTGGGGAAGGGAGAAATACGATGTCAAATGATAAAGCCACTGTCAGAGAAAGAATTGCAATCAGAGCAGAGAAGGAAATAGAGAACGGCTTTTATGTTAATTTAGGGATTGGCATGCCGACCCTCGTTGCCAATTATATAACTGAACATAAACAAGTGGTTTTGCAATCAGAAAATGGTTTGCTAGGGATTGGGCCATATCCAGGGGAGGAAGAGGTAGATCCCGATTTAATTAATGCCGGAAAAGAAACGGTGACAGCCATAAATGGTGCAGCCTATTTCGATAGTGCAGAATCGTTTGCGATGATTCGTGGAGGCCATGTGAACGTTGCGATTCTCGGGGGTATGGAGGTATCGGAAACAGGAGACTTGGCTAATTGGATGATTCCAGGCAAGATGATTAAAGGGATGGGCGGTGCAATGGATCTTGTCCATGGCGCACAGAAAATTATTATCATTATGGAGCATGTAAATAAAAAAGGCGAATCGAAAATATTAAAAAAATGCACGTTGCCGTTGACCGGCAAAGGAGTAGTAAACCGGATTATCACTGAGCGTGCGGTGATGGATGTAACTGACTCTGGATTAAGACTCGTTGAAGTAGCGAAAGGATTTACGATCGAAGAAGTGGTACGTTCGACAGAAGCAACCTTGCATGTGGATGATCATGTTAAATTGGAAGCTTATTAATGAGTAAATGAATAGGGGAGCAGGTTCCATCAACAGCAGGGGACCTGCTTTTTTTTAATCATTCCATAGAGTGTAATGGTATAATAGAATAGAGATTTTGATCATGGAGGAGTTTAGAATGAAAAAGCAAAAGAGACAAAACCATCAATCTAAACCAAAAAAAGAGGAATCAGCGGTTACGCTTAAAGATTTGATTAATCCGGACTTAATGAAACAGCTAAAAGAACAGCAGGACCAGCTTAAGGTTGAAGAGGAAAGAAAAAAAGAGGCGGAAGAGCAACGAAAAAGAGACGAACGCAAACTGAAAGAAAAAAACAAGTCGTTTGAAGAACTATTAAACGAGAGTGGGATGAACTGGAAAGAGTTTAAATAAATTTTCAAAAAGGAGAGCGGCTGCTCTCCTTTTATCTATGATCCTGATAATTACTTGCCTTTGTTAATGATTTAATCATAGAAATTTCCAATTCAGTAAACGGCTTGCTTTTGACCGCTTTTGCATTCCTTCTAATTTGCTCTGGACTGCTTGCTCCAGCAACAACAGATGCAACAGCAGGGTTTGTCAGATTATAATGAAGAGCAACTTCAGTGAACGAACGGGAAGTAGCTACTTTTTCTTTTAATAATGGTAAAATGGCATGTAATTCGTCGTAAGTGTAATCAAGATAGCCTTTTTCTGATGCCTTTTCTAATAACCGATCACTTAAAAGTCCTTTCGCAAGTGGACCACGTGTGACAACACTAATCCCATGTTTTTGAAGCAGTGGTAATACTTCTTCTTCAGGTCTGCGGTCTAATAGGCTGTATTGCATCATCACGGACACGATATTTGATTTTTCAACGTATTCTCTAATCACATTTGGACGAATAGAGGAGATGCCATAATAGCGAATAAATCCCTCTGCTTTCAATTCTTCAAATGCCTCTATCGTCTCTTCAATTGGGTCTTCTATGGTTCCACCATGTAATTGATAGAGATCAATATAGTCAGTGCCAAGTCTCTTTAAACTATTTTTTACTTCTTCTTTTATATAGGACTTAGATGGATCCCAGCTCCAACCCGTTTTTTCAGAATCCCAGCGGTTGCCAACTTTTGTCGCGATAATCACCTGTTCACGGATATCCTTTATGGCCTTCCCAACAATTGCTTCATTTTCGCCAAAATCATATAAATCCGCGGTATCAAAATAATTAATCCCTTCCTCAAGAGCAGCTTCGATAATGTTTCTTGCAACTTTCTCCTCTGTCCCAATGGACATACAGCCAAGACCTAATTCAGAAACAAATAAATCTGAATGACCAAGTTTTCTTTTTTTCAAATCATCACCCCATCTTTTTCTATAATTTTATAAAAGAAAGGGGCAGACTACAACTAAAGAGGCACTACTTTGGTGAAACGTGCTGGACCCATTCGGCTATGGTTTTATATTCCTTGTGAAACTCCTTTAGTTTTTGAACGACTTCCCAGCCCTTACCAACAAGAATAATCCCTTTGTCATGTACAGATACCTTCATCCCATACCCCTCCAATCAAAGTATGGTAAAATGATACGTAAGGTCTTGACGGAATAGAACAGGAGTTGACAGGAATGACAAACCTTGAAGAAAAAACAATTCATAGCGAGGAATTATTTTCAGGAAAAGTAATTAGTCTTCATTTACAGGATGTAGAACTCCCCAATGGAAAACAAGCGAAACGGGAAATTATTAAGCATCCTGGGGCTGTCGCAATTTTAGCCATTACCGACGATCATAAAATCGTTATGGTCGAACAATATCGAAAAGCACTAGAAAGAACAATAGTGGAGATTCCTGCGGGGAAACTAGAAAAAGGGGAAGAACCTGCTGCGTGTGCCCTGAGGGAATTAGAAGAGGAAACGGGTTATGAATGCAAAAGTCTTGAATTAGTAACCTCCTTTTATACATCTCCGGGATTTGCAGATGAAATTGTCCATGTATTTTTAGCAAAAGGGTTAACCAAAAAAGAAAATTCAGCAGCATTGGACGAAGATGAATTTGTAAATTTAGAAGAGCTTACACTCGATGAAGCAAAGCAATATATTTCTGAACAAAAGATTTATGATGCAAAAACTATTTTTGCTGTTCAATATATACAATTACAAGAGGCGTTGAAACATAAATGAATCGGTTCTATGTAGATTTGCACATTCATATTGGCAGGACTTGGACAGGGAAACCCGTCAAAATC
Organism: Neobacillus jeddahensis; assembly: GCF_000612625.1. Taxonomy (GTDB): domain Bacteria; phylum Bacillota; class Bacilli; order Bacillales; family Cytobacillaceae; genus Neobacillus; species Neobacillus jeddahensis. The sequence continues at coordinate 81,340 of NZ_CCAS010000002.1, read as the reverse complement.
ACTGGTGCAAAATCACTGACGTTTACGAATATCATTGAACATGCTAGACATGAAAAAGGTCTTAATATGGTCGGGATTATCGATAGCCACTCGCCAGAGGTTATCGACGAAATGGAAAGTCTGATCCAGAGTGGAGAAGTGGTTGAACATCCGAATGGCGGTATAGTATTTGGAGATTTGACCGTTATCCCTGGTTCAGAATTAGAAATTTATGATGAGAATTGCCATGGCCCGATTCATTTGCTTTGTTATTTTCCGAATCTTTCTGTTATGAGGACGTTTTCTTCCTGGCTGTCAGGTCATTTGAAAAATATCCAATTGAGTTCGCAAAGGATTTACGTATCTGGTCTTGTATTGCAAAAAAAGGTGAAGGAATTAGGGGGCATTTTCATTCCTGCTCATGTATTCACACCGTTTAAAAGTTTATATGGCAAAGGGGTTAAGAAGTCTTTAACAGAGGTATTAGACCCAGCATTAATTGATGGGATTGAATTAGGCCTAAGCTCAGATACAAGCATGGCAGATCAATTAAAAGAGTTACATAACTATACATTTGTCACCAACTCAGATGCACACTCACTTGCCAAAATTGCCCGTGAATATCAAGTAATCGCCATGGAGGAACCAACCTTTTTGGAATTGCAAAAAGCATTAAAAGGTGAAGAGGGGCGCCAGATTATCGCTAACTATGGTCTCGATCCTCTATTAGGTAAATATCATAAGACAGTTTGTACGGAATGTCTAAATCCTGTAAACAACGATGATCAATTATGCAATCTTTGCGGGAATAAAAAGATCATTAAAGGAGTGGCAGACCGGATCCTTGAATTAAAGACTTCAGATTTAAGTCCAGTGGGGCGTCCGCCATATATTCATCAAGTTCCGCTGGAATTTATTCCAGGTTTAGGACCACGCATACTTGAGAAACTTGTCAATCATTTCGGAAGTGAAATGGCGATTTTGCATGAAGTTTCATTTGAAGCATTAAAGGAAGTTGTCCCAGTAAAAATTGCTGAGTTCATCATGAAGGCAAGAGAAGGAACGATTCATCTTGCAGCTGGTGGTGGTGGAAAATACGGAAAAATCGCACATCCATAAAATTAAACAAATTCGGAGAGCCAAAGGCCTCCGGATTTATTTGTGAAAATTAGTAATCTGAAATCTATTAAATTGGTCATAGAAAAACTAGATTGGCATAAACTGTAGTAACTGATTGAGAAGAGTAGGAGGAAACGCAAATGAAAAAACGATTGTACCAGTCAGATGCCGCTAGTTATTTCCGTGAGCATTCCTCAATATTTTTGTTTATTGTTGTATTATTTTTAATGGGGGTAATCTTTGGAGCGATTGTGGTCAATTCCATGAGTATTACACAGAAGGAAGATTTATTCTATTATTTATCCCAATTTTTCGGCCAAGTTTCTGATGATAAAGTCGCAGAAGACAATGATTTATTCTTGCAAAGCTTCTTTCACAACAGTAAATTTATAGGTCTTATCTGGATCCTAGGAATATCCATTATTGGCTTACCAGTCATTCTGATCCTCTTATTTGTTAAAGGAATGGTTGTTGGTTTTACTGTTGGTTTCCTTGTTAGTCAAATGGGCTGGAATGGTTTTCTATTAGCTTTTGTTTCAATCTTGCCACAGAATTTGATTATTATTCCGGTGTTTATCTTAATAGCTGCGTTCTCGGTAATCTTCTCAATAAGAATGATTAAAAAGCAATTTATGAAAAAATATGCCCAACCGATTATGCCATTTTTTAAACGTTATATTTTTGCCTTGCTTGCGGCAGTGATTTTTATTTCTGCAGCATCAGCAGTGGAAGCCTATTTATCCCCATGGTTAATGAAGACGATTATTAGTAGTTCTAGTTTAAAATAATTATTATTTAATATAAACTATAGACTCTTATTTATAATAATTTTATTTTGAATCTCTATTGTCATCTGTTATAATGAAAACTAACAGTGGCGAGGGAGGGCATTCAGGATGGAAACTAGAATTGAAAGAATAAAGAAACTTTTGCATTCAGCGAGTTACAAATTAACACCCCAGCGCGAAGCAACTGTTCGAGTTTTACTTGAAAATGAAGAGGATCATTTAAGTGCAGAAGATGTGTACCTCCTCGTAAAAGAAAAATCGCCTGAAATTGGTTTAGCAACTGTTTATCGAACATTGGAATTACTTACGGAGTTGAAAATTGTCGATAAAATAAATTTTGGTGACGGTGTTTCTCGTTATGACCTTCGCCAAGAAGGTGCCGTACATTTTCATCATCATCTTGTTTGCATCGAATGTGGTGCTGTGGATGAGATTCAGGAAGATTTACTTGAAGATGTGGAAGCAGTGGTGGAACGCAGATGGAATTTTAAAATAAAAGACCATCGCCTTACATTTCATGGAATCTGTTACCGTTGCCAAGGCAAAGAAGAAGATAAAACAGAATAAAAAACGAAAGTCCTTTTTAACGAGGGGCTTTTTTCTTTGTCTAATACAATATTATAGAAACAAAAATATCCCGAATCTCGAGGAATAGGTATAAAACTTGTCCTTTTTGGCATACCTTTTACTAGACAATGGCAATTGGGGGAAGTTAGATGATCTCTTTTATTAAAATAGCATGGCAAACCTTTAAGGTTTTTATCTTATTCACTGGGTGCACGATTCTCTTTTATTATGGTATCATGTGGGTATCTGAAGAATACCAAAATTATCATCGCTACGATGGACCGGAAGGAGCTGCACTGAAAGTTTCAAATGCAGCGAATGAAGACAATTCTTCCTTGTTAGATCGGCTGATGTTGTTTTATTTAAATGGGGAGTAATGGCGATGGAAGAGCACTTAAAGGAATTTATGCAATACTTGATCATTGAAAAAGGTCTAGCGAAAAATACAATCATGTCGTATGAACGTGATTTAAAAAGCTATTTAAATTACTTAAACAAAATTGAAGCTATTGGCACATTAAATGAAGTGCAACGGTTTCATATTGTACAATTTTTAAATTTTTTAAAGGAACAGGGGAAATCATCGAAAACATTAGCAAGACATATTGCTTCCATTCGTGCCTTTCATCAGTTTTTGTTACGGGAACGAGCAACAAACCAAGATCCATCAGTTCAAATTGATACCCCTAAGCAGGAAAGAACGTTCCCTAAGGTATTGAGTTTACAGGAAGTAGAGGTTCTATTAGATGCTCCTAATCTAGATGACCACTATGGGATAAGGGATAAGGCCATGATTGAGCTTCTTTACGCAACGGGTATACGTGTTAGTGAATTAATAGCTCTTGAAATAGAGGATATTCACCTAACAATGGGATTTATTCGCTGTTCGGGAACGGGAAATAAAGAGCGAATTCTTCCAATTGGAAGGGCAGCTTTAGAGGCGATCAAGCATTATTTAGATAACGGAAGGTCTCAGTTTGTCACAACCAAGCATCGCGATAATGCCTTGTTTTTAAACCATCAAGGACATCGTTTAACAAGACAAGGATTTTGGAAAATATTAAAAAAGCTAGCCAAAGAGGCTGGTATTCAAAAAGAGCTTACGCCTCATACACTTCGACATTCTTTTGCCACACATTTACTGGAAAATGGTGCTGATTTAAAGTCCGTCCAAGAGATGCTTGGACATGCAGATATTTCAACCACACAAATATATACAAGTGTGACAAAAACGAAGATTAAGGATGTTTATAGTAAGTTTCATCCACGAGCATGATAGAATCATAGATTCTGCTTATCATTTATATAAAATTCACAGAGATGTAAAAAGTCATCAATAAAATTGATGGCTTTTTTCTTGTATTTTTATAAACTTTTAGTAAAATAGAGATGTCAGACTTCCGACAAATAAATTAAAAGTAAGATTTCATAATCTTATTACATGCGGACATTATATAATTATCTGGTTCTTTATTTGCAAACGTTTTCTGATGATAGAAGGAGGGAAAATGGTATGACTACAAATACATATAAACGTATTTTTATTGTCGTAATGGATTCAGTTGGTATTGGGGAAGCACCTGATGCTGAGAAATTTGGTGATAAAGGTGCCGATACATTTGGACATATTGCTGAAAAGATGAACGGACTAAACATGCCAAACATGGGAGCCTTAGGTTTAAGTAATATTCGTGAAATAAAAGGGATTCCTAAAGCGGAAAAGCCATTAGCTTTCTATACAAAAATGAAGGAAGCATCGAACGGTAAGGATACAATGACAGGCCACTGGGAAATCATGGGCTTAAATATCCAAACACCTTTCCGCGTTTTCCCAGAGGGGTTTCCAGATGAGCTTCTTTCTGAATTAGAAAAACGTACTGGTCGAAAGATTATCGGTAATAAACCTGCAAGCGGTACAGAAATTCTTGATGAACTAGGCGAAGAGCATATGAAAACTGGGGCATTGATTGTCTATACCTCTGCAGATTCTGTGCTCCAAATTGCAGCACACGAAGAAATTGTTCCTCTAGAAGAACTTTATCACATTTGTAAAATAGCCCGTGAAATGACGCTTGATGAAAAATACATGGTAGGTCGTGTCATTGCCAGACCGTTCTTGGGTGAACCAGGGAACTTTAAACGTACACCAAATCGACATGATTATGCTTTAAAACCATTTGACCGCACAGTTATGAGTGAATTAAAAGACTCCGGATTTGATGTCATCGCCATCGGCAAAATCTCTGATATTTACGATGGAGAAGGCGTAACGAAATCACTTCGAACTGTTTCCAATATGGACGGTATGGATAAATTAGTGGAAACATTAGATATGGATTTTACAGGCATTAGCTTTTTAAATTTGGTTGATTTTGATGCCTTATATGGACATCGCCGTGACCCAGAAGGTTATGGAAAGGCACTAGAAGAATATGATGCACGCCTGACTGAAGTGTTTGCAAAGATGAAAGAGGATGATCTCCTAATGATTACGGCAGATCACGGAAATGACCCAGTTGCACCAGGTACAGACCATACTCGTGAATATGTGCCATTATTGGTTTACTCAAAAAGGTTCAATGAAGGGAAAGAACTCCCATTGCGAGAAACATTTGCAGACCTAGGAGCAACTGTTTCAGATAACTTTAAAGTGAAAATGCCGAATTACGGAAAAAGCTTCTTAAATGAGTTGAAATAAGGAAGGGGAATAAGCATGAATGTAGAAAAAATCTTCAATGCAGCTAGTTTTTTAAAAGAAAAATATCCTAACACGCCAAGAATTGGTCTGATTTTGGGTTCTGGATTAGGTGTTTTAGCTGATGAAATCGAGAATGCTGTAAAAATACCATACAATGAAATTCCAGATTTTCCAGTTTCTACAGTTGAAGGGCATGCCGGTCAACTTGTATTTGGGTTACTAAGTGGTCTAGAAGTTGTAGCCATGCAGGGGAGATTTCATTTCTATGAAGGATACAGCATGGATAAAGTAACCTTCCCAGTTCGTGTTATGAAAGACCTAGGTGTTGAAATATTAATCGTTACCAATGCTGCTGGTGGTGTAAATGAAAGCTTCTCTGCAGGAGACTTGATGATTATTACTGATCATATTAATAATATGGGCACAAATCCGTTAATTGGGCCAAATGATTCTAAACTGGGTGTCCGTTTTCCAGATATGTCAGAAGCATATACGAAGGAATTGCGTATAAAGGCCAAAGAAATTGCGACCCGCTTAAACATTAAAGTTCAAGAGGGAGTCTATTTCGGGAATCCAGGACCTGTATATGAAACACCTGCAGAAATAAGAATGGTACGTGTCTTAGGCGGTGACGCTGTTGGAATGTCTACTGTACCTGAGGTCATTGTTGCTCAACATAGTGGGATGAGGGTTCTCGGGATTTCTTGTATTTCCAATATGGCGGCGGGTATTCTTGACCAGCCATTAACGCATGATGAAGTAATTGAAACAACTGAAATAGTGAAGGCAGATTTCCTACGATATATTAAAGAAATTGTTAAAAGTTTTGCATAATAAAGTTTTTCATAATAATAAAAAGTGGTGATATTGGATGAGAATGGTTGACTTAATAGAGAAAAAAAGAGATGGGCAAGAACTTTCAACCGAAGAAATTAAATTTATTATAAACGGATATACAGATGGTTCAATTCCGGACTATCAAGTAAGTGCATTCACAATGGCGATCTATTTTAAGGGAATGACAGAAAAAGAAAGAGCCGATTTAACCATGGCGATGGTTGAATCTGGCGATCAAATTGATTTGTCAGGCATTAAAGGGATTAAAGTGGATAAACATTCAACGGGCGGAGTTGGAGATACAACTACTTTGGTTCTTGGGCCGCTAGTGGCTGCACTAGATGTTCCTGTTGCTAAGATGTCTGGCCGTGGTTTAGGTCATACAGGAGGCACCATTGATAAATTAGAAGCTGTTAGTGGCTTCCACGTTGAAATTAAGAATGAAGAATTTATTGAGTTAGTGAATAAAAACAAGATTGCCGTAATTGGGCAAAGTGGGAACTTAACGCCTGCCGATAAAAAACTGTATGCGCTTAGAGATGTTACGGCCACTGTGGATAGCATACCGCTTATTGCAAGCTCTATTATGAGTAAAAAAATTGCAGCAGGGGCAGATGCAATTGTTCTAGATGTTAAAACTGGTGCTGGTGCCTTTATGAAAACGCTAGACGATTCAAAAGAATTAGCTAAAGCGATGGTTAGAATCGGAAATAATGTCGGTAGAAGAACGATGGCTGTTATTTCGGATATGAGCCAGCCGCTTGGTTTCGCAATCGGAAATGCGCTTGAGGTAAAAGAAGCGATTGATACTTTAAAAGGTGAGGGACCAGAAGACCTAACAGAACTTTGCTTAACGCTTGGAAGCCATATGGTTTACCTAGCTGAAAAAGCTGGGTCATTAGCAGAAGCCCGAACCTTACTTGAAAATGTAATCAAAGATGGTTCTGCACTTGAAAAGTTAAAAGTATTTTTAAGTTCTCAAGGTGGAGATGCATCGGTTGTTGATGATCCATCAAAAATGCCACAAGCAAAATATACCTTCGAACTTGAAGCGAAGGAAGACGGATATGTTGCGGAAATCGTGGCGGATGAAGTGGGAACAGCTGCGATGATACTAGGCGCAGGAAGAGCAACGAAAGAATCCATCATTGACCTAGCTGTAGGTCTTGTATTAAGGAAGAAAATCGGCGATGAAGTGAAAAAAGGCGATTCATTAGTCACCATCTATAGCAACTTTGAAAATGTAGAAGAAGTAAAAGCCAAACTTTACGAAAGTATCAAAATCTCAGCAACCAAAGTAGAGGCACCGATCCTTGTTCATGGAGAAATAACTGAATAAAGTTATACAAATTGGGTGTCAGGCACCATGTGAATTTTTCACATGGTGCCTGACACCTTTTTTATTTGGGGTTGGAGGTAATAATTGTATAAAGTTATGTAAATTGGAAAAAATGGAGATTATAAAGAATGGAGGGTTATGCGAATGAAACGTTTTGTTTCTATTTTAGTGACATTATTAATGTTTACCGGTTTATTGAATCCTGCTGCGTTTGCTGCAGAGGAAAAGCAGAGTACTGATATTGTTAGCAATGTAAGTTCCGCCATTTTAATTGAACGTGATACTGGAACAGTTCTCTATGAGAAAAATAGTAATGAACAGCTGCCCCCTGCTAGTATGACCAAAATTATGACGATGCTCTTAATAATGGAAGCACTGGATCAAGGGAAGCTGACATGGGATGAAAAAATCCGGGCAAGCGAGTATGCGGCCTCAATGGGAGGATCGCAAATTTTTCTTGAGCCTGGCGAAGAAATGACGACGAAAGAAATGTTAAAAGGAATTGCCATTGGTTCTGGAAACGATGCATCTGTTGCAATGGCTGAAAGAATTGCAGGCTCTGAAGAGGCATTTGTTGATATGATGAACAAAAAGGCTAAAGAATTAGGATTAAAGCATACATTCTTTAAAAATACAACGGGTCTACCCGTGAGTGGACATTACAGTTCAGCAGCAGATATGGCTGTAATGGCAAAAGAGTTACTAAAGTATGAAGACATCACTAAATTTACAGGGTTGTATGAAGCATATCTTCGTGAAAATACAGATAAAAAATTCTGGCTTGTCAACACAAATAAATTAGTTCGGTTTTATCCAGGAGTGGATGGGCTAAAGACAGGCTTTACAGCGGAAGCAAAATATTGTTTAACAGCAACAGCCCAAAAAGACGGAATGCGTGTCATTGCTGTCGTCTTTGGTGCCCCGACATCAAAGGAAAGAAATGCTCAAGTAACCAAAATGTTAAATTTTGCTTTTGCCCAATATCAAACACATCCAATCTACAAACGAAATCAAACAATTGCTCAAGCCAAAGTTAGTAAAGGAAACTTAAAATCTATTGATGCAGTTACAAGTGAACCACTTTCCTTACTAACAAAAAAAGGTGAAAAAACTGAGGATGTTAAACAAAAGGTAATCTTAGAAAAAACGCTAAATGCCCCTATTTCAAAGGGGGATAAAGTAGGGAGTCTTAAGTTTATTAAGAATGGAAAAGTCATTCTTGAAAGTCCGCTTGTCGCTAATAAAGCTGTTAAGGAAGCAGGCTGGTGGACCCTTTATAAGCGTTCCTTCGGCATGTTTACAAAAGCAGGAAAATAAAAGAAGTGTAACGACGCCTAGGTAGTGTCGAAACTTTACATTACATTACTAATTTTAGCGAAATACGACTAGTTTTGTATGTAAAGAAGGAAATCAGCTTTTAAGAGGCGAATTGACTCACTATACCAGATGAAGGAGGACGGGATAGTGAGTCTTAGCATTGATATGGAAACAAAACACGATGTTTTATGTATACGCTTAGGCGGTGAATTAGATCACCATACTGCGGATGAACTTCGCGAGCGAGCGACAGCAGTGATTGAAAAAAACGATATTCGTCATATTGTCTTAAATCTAGAACACCTTTCCTTTATGGATAGCTCTGGATTAGGAGTTATTTTAGGGAGATACAAACAAATAAAACAGGTGCACGGTGAAATGGTCGTTTGTGCAATTTCCCCTGCAATACAAAGGCTATTCGATATGTCTGGTTTATTTAAAATTATCAAATTAGAACCGACTGAGGAATTTGCATTGCAAAGATTGGGGGTGGCCTGAATGAAGAATCAGATGAACCTTCAATTCAGTGCTTTAAGTCAAAATGAGTCGTTTGCCCGTGTCACTGTTGCTGCATTTATTGCTCAGCTAGATCCAACAATGGATGAGCTGACTGAAATTAAGACCGTCGTGTCAGAAGCCGTGACAAATGCCATTATTCATGGCTATGAGAACGATCCAAATGGTATTGTGTATATTCAAGTTTCTATTGAAGATAGTCTGATTGATATGACCATAAAAGATGTTGGTTTGGGGATTGTCGATGTGGAGGAAGCTCGTCAGCCATTATTTACAACGAAGCCGGACTTAGAGAGATCCGGTATGGGTTTCACCATCATGGAAAATTTCATGGATGAGGTAGAGGTTCATTCACAGCCAGGTCGAGGAACCGAGGTTAGATTACTGAAGCATTTAAAACTTAACAAAATGCTTTGCAATTAAGGAGACTTGCCGATGGATGTGGAGGTCAAGAACGATAAAAGTCAAACGTATTTAAAGGATCATGAAGTGAAGGAGCTCATTAAAAAGAGCCAAGCAGGAGACCAGGACTCAAGAGATATAATTGTCGAAAAAAATATGCGTCTCGTCTGGTCTGTTGTCCAACGGTTTCTTAATAGAGGGTATGACCCAGATGACTTGTTTCAAATTGGATGTATCGGATTATTAAAGTCTGTAGATAAATTTGACCTATCCTACGATGTCAAGTTTTCAACCTATGCTGTGCCAATGATCATCGGTGAAATCCAACGATTTATCAGAGATGATGGTACTGTGAAGGTGAGCCGATCACTGAAAGAAATGGGAAATAAAATCCGGAAAGCAAAGGATGAATTATCGAAAACGTTTGGAAGAATCCCAACTGTTAACGAGATTTCAGCCCATCTTGAGCTTTCACCAGAGGATGTGATCCTTGCTCAGGAAGCTAGCAGAACCCCTTCGTCCATACATGAGACAGTTTATGAAAACGATGGAGATCCGATTACCTTACTAGACCAAATTGATGACGGTAATGAAGGAAAATGGTTTGATAAAATAGCTCTGAAAGAAGCTATTCGTGAATTGGATGAACGTGAGAGGCTTATTGTTTATTTAAGATATTATAAAGATCAGACCCAGTCAGAAGTAGCTGTTAGGCTTGGGATTTCCCAGGTACAGGTTTCAAGACTGGAAAAGAAGATTTTACAACAAATGAAAGACCGTATGGATCTCTAATCCATACGGTCTTTTTGTTGATTTAATACATGAAAAAACGCCAGATTATCCATACTACTCATACGAGGAAATCATTGTGTGGGAAGTGAATGTTTTGGAAAAAACAATCTACATCCGCATGCGGCACCGTGCACATGTCCGTCCAGAAGAAAAAATTTTATTAAAGGATGTCGCCCAAATCATTGCTCCAGAAGCGGCCCTATCAAATTTACGATCATTAATGATCCATCAGGTAACGGAAGGGGATCAAAATATCATCGTAATTGATGTCATGGAAGTAATCAAAAAGATCATCAACGAATTTGAAGATGTAGAAGTTCAATCCATTGGTCCTGCTCAGACGATAGTAGAAGTAATTTTTGAGAAAAAAAAGGTTTCGATCGCTTTTTTTATTCTAATATGGTTTTTATTGTTTTTTGGTTCGGCCATGACAATTATGAATTTCCATGATGATGTAAGTATGAGGAGCGTACAAGAAAAGATATATACCATTGTTACAGATAAAAAGGCAACAAAACCATTACTCTTTCAAATCCCTTATTCGATCGGACTAGGACTCGGAATGATCCTATTTTTTAATCATGTTTTCAAAAAGCGGTTAAATGAAGAACCAAGTCCACTTGAAGTAGAAATATTTAATTATCAGCTAGATTTAGATAATTATGTAGTCATCCATGAAAATAAGGAAAGTATGAAGCCAGTAAATGACGATTAAAATCCTATTAGTTTTATTTATAGGTTTAGCAAGTGGACTATCGGTGGGGGCAGGTTTTGTTGCATTTTTAACAGTACTTGGGGTTATTCCGAGACTGACCCAACTGTCAAAAACAATGGGGTTGATTCAATACTATGAATGGGCAGTCGTATGTGGGGTTCTCGTTGGAGTGTGGGCAAGCCTAAGGGACCCATTATTACATATTTCAGCATACATTTTAATCCCCCTTGGACTCACAGGTGGAGTGTTCGTTGGAATGTTAGCTGCTGGTTTAACAGAAGTAGTGAACGTTTTCCCAATATTGGCTAAAAGAATTCGTGTAGATGGGCAAATAATCATCTTAGTGATGGCTATTGTATTGGGAAAAATTTTTGGATCAATCTTTCAATGGCTTTATTTTGTTCATCAATAATATCGGACTGTTTAAAAAAAGCCTTGGAAGCCACGCATGAATAAAGGAGAAGAACTCATTTTTTACGGAAAATCAGATTTTAGGTGTTAATCTTTTCTAAATGAAGGGACATCAAAGTATGAGTATTCGGAGGCGCGTCATATTAGTTACCGACGGTGATGAATATGCAAAACGGGCTGTTGAGCACGTAGCCAGAGAGATTGGTGGACGCTGTATTTCTAGTTCATATGGAAATCCATCAACCCTAACAGGACCAGAGATCGTCAAGCTAATAAAAAAGGCGCCACAAGATCCGGTCCTAGTGATGTTTGATGATAGTGGCATAGTGGGGGAAGGTGCTGGTGAAACTGCACTGAAATATGTTGCCTCACACAAAGATATTGAAGTTTTAGGGGTCATTGCCGTTGCCGCCAAGTCAAGACATGAAGAATGGACAAGGGTTGATGTGTGTATTGATCGTGATGGAGTTTTGACGCCCTTTGGGGTAGATAAATTTGGTTTAGAAGAACATGAACTTGGCAGATTAAATGGAGATACCGTATATTGTCTAGATGAATTAACGATCCCAATTATTGTTGGGGTGGGTGATATTGGGAAAATGGCAAGACGTGACTCATACAAACTTGGGGCGCCGATCACCAAAAAGGCAGTTGAACTAATACTTGAAAGGAGTGGCTTTCATGTCGAGAAGCAATGAACAAAAATGGCCAATCCCTGAATCAACTCAAGAAATAGAAAATTATATGAAACAAAGGGTAGGGCTCGGAATTAGCTTCGATTTAGGGGTTAGAAAGCTGAAGGTTCTCAAAAAGGATGTCCAAATTTATTACTGTAATGGGCTTTGTGATACACGTTTTATTATTGAATTGATTGAAGAATTAGTCCAAATTAATGATCATGAAAAACAATCAACCAACCTGTATCAACTCGTGTACAATCGTTTGCTAAATCAATCTGTTCAACCGATTCAAACACTTGATGAAATTGTAGATTTAGTTCTTTCAGGACAGATTGTCGTTGTTATCGAGGGTGAGCATACGGCATTAGCAGTGGACGTCAGGAGTTACCCAGGACGGTCTCCTCAGGAGCCTGACACTGAAAAAGTGGTTCGAGGTGCACGCGACGGGTTTGTCGAGAATATCATTTTAAATACGGCCTTAACGAGAAGGAGAATTCGCGACGAACGCCTTCGCTTTGAAATGATAAAGGTGGGAGAAAGATCGAAGACGGATGTTGCACTGGGTTATATAGAGGACATAGCAGACCCTGACTTACTTAAAATCCTGAGAAAAGAAGTTAAAGCAATTAAGACGGATGGGATCCCAATGGGGGATAAAACGATTGAGGAATTTATTTTGAAACAGGGCTGGAATCCCTTTCCATTGGTTCGATATACAGAAAGAGCGGATGTAGCTGCAGCACATATTTTAGAAGGACATGTCATAATTTATTGTGATACTTCACCAAGTGTTATCATTACGCCAACCACTTTCTTCCATCATGTCCAGCACGCCGAAGAATTCAGGGAATCGCCTGCGATGGGTACGTTTGTGCGCTGGACCCGGTTTTTGGGAGTATTGGCGTCCATTTTACTACTTCCTTTATGGCTCCTCTTTGTGTTGGAACCATCCCTATTACCTAAGGAGATTGCCTTTATAGGGCCGAATGAACAAACGAATATTCCGGTTGTCGTTCAATTACTTTTAGCTGATTTCGGACTTGAATTTTTAAGAATGGCAGCCATACATACCCCTACCCCATTATCCACGGCCATGGGATTGATTGCCGCGGTATTGATTGGACAAATTGCCATTGATGTTGGTCTTTTTGTGCCAGAGGTCATACTTTATGTTGCAGTGGCAGGTATCGGAACATTCACAACACCGAGCTACGAGTTAGGGGTAGCAAATAAAATTGCCAGAATTATCCTTACTATATTGGTAGCTATGTTCCATACGCCTGGCTTTATCATCGGCAGTACGGTAATGTTTCTTTTTGTTGTCCATATGAGGGCACTTAACACGCCTTACTTTTGGCCATTTCTTCCTTTTGACCCAAAAGGATTTATGCAAATTGTTGTTCGTCGGGCAATACCTGGTTCCTTGCTAAGACCAAGTATTGTTCACCCACGAAACCGTTATCGACAGCCGCCTAAGGAGAATGAGAAATGATTGCGGATTTTTTTTAGTTATGCTAAAGTGATTTTAATTCTATTAGCAGGCTAATATCTAAAATAGGCAGTATCTTATGTAGATTCTGTCTATTTATTATTATAATGGTCTACATAAACTATAATGTGCTGCTTCGGAGAGAGGGAAAGCGAATGTATTTTTACGGGTCAACAGGTGTGAATAAACAGGGGAATTTAGAAATTGGTGGGGTGGATGCAGTTGAGTTAACACGGCAATTTGGGACCCCCTTGTATGTGTATGATGTTGCGTTAATGAGAGAAAGAGCGAGGGGTTTTAAACAAACATTTGATGATCTACAGGTTAAATCTCAAGTGGCCTATGCGAGTAAAGCCTTCTCGACAATTGCGATGATTCAATTAGCAGAAGAAGAGGGATTATCCCTCGATGTTGTATCTGGTGGTGAACTATATACAGCCATAGTAGCAGGATTTCCGGTTGAAAGAATTCATTTTCACGGAAATAATAAAAGTCGACAGGAATTAGAAATGGCCCTAGACCAGAGAATCGGATGTATTGTAGTAGATAATTTTACGGAAATGGAATTATTAAAAACAATTTGCCAAGAGAAAAAGGTAATAGTCAGTATTCTATTAAGAGTCACTCCTGGAATTGAAGCCCATACCCATGATTATATTTTAACAGGGCAAGAAGATTCGAAATTTGGTTTTGACCTTCAAAACGGACAGGCGGAAGCAGCCCTAAAAGAAGCGATTCAATTTGAATATTTTGATGTGCTTGGCCTTCATTGCCATATAGGTTCACAAATATTTGAAACAACAGGTTTTCTACTTGCGGCGAAGAAAATAGTAGAAAAGATGGTCCACTGGAAGATTGAATTATCTTTTGAAGCAAAGGTATTAAACTTAGGAGGAGGCTTTGGGATTCGCTATACAAACGAGGATGAACCCATTCCACCATCGCAATATGTACGTGAAATTATAACTGAAGTAAAACAGTTAACGGAACAATATACCTTAACAATGCCAGAAATTTGGATAGAACCGGGTCGCTCTCTTGTTGGTGATGCAGGAATTACCCTTTATCAAGTTGGCTCTTCAAAGGATGTTCCAGGGGTCAGGAAATATTTATCTGTAGATGGTGGAATGAGTGATAATATTCGTCCTGCCCTATATCAGGCAAAATATGAAGCAGTTCTTGCCAACAAACCGTTAGCAAAAGCCAGTGAAACTGTTTCAATAGCTGGAAAGTGCTGTGAATCGGGGGATATGTTGATTTGGGATTTACCGCTCCCTGAAGCTGGAGAAGAGGATATTTTAGCTGTATTTTGTACGGGTGCCTACGGCTATTCAATGTCAAATAACTATAACAGGATTCCTCGTCCAGCAGTTGTGTTTGTAGAAGATGGAATTTCGACCCTGGTGGTAAAAAGAGAATCATATGAAGACTTAGTAAGATTAGACTTACCATTAAAATAATTGCTAAGAAAAAAAGCTGTCGCAAAAAAGTGCGATAGCTTTTTTTCTACTCTGCTTAAGAAAAAATTGATTTTATAGCATCAATTAGCCAAATGAAAAATTGTTTGACTTTATCCAGAAAACCTTGTCCTTCTTCTGATTGAAGAAATTTAGAAATCCGGTCTTTTGCTTTATTCAACTGGTCACCAACTTGGTTCCAGTCAATATTTAAATCCTTGAGCTTGTTAAAAAAGTCAATTAACCTTTGCATTTGTTCATCTGTAAGAGTAACATTTAATTCTTTTGCAGCTTGTTCGATAATCTTTCGCAGTTCCTCATCATTTTTTGGCTTGTTTTTGGCTATTTCTTCTTTTACTTTGGCAATTAAGGCAGCGGCATTCTGATTTCCAATGGAATCACCAAGTTTAGCTGTTTCAACCATTTCCTGGTTAGCTGCTTGTTTCACTTCTTCGGGTATGGTTTTATCCGCTGAGATTTCATAGGCCTTTATAATCCCTGTTAAGGCAGCCGTTCCAGACACGGAAATCGGTGCAGTGATATAAATGTTGGCATCTTTGACTCCTGCTGTGATCAAGGCATTAACATACATTTCATCGGTTACCCAGTTAATATTCTTGGTCTTGACTTTGATTCCAGAACCCGCAGGTGCGATGGTAATGGCAGAAGAGGAGATGGCCTTAGTTCCAATTAATGATTTCGAGACGTATTTACCTAAATATTGATGCTCCTCTTCATTTGTAACGGTGACAATTTGAACGTCAGTGGGTGCGCCCATTTCTTCTAGTAAGGTATTTTTCTGTTCTTCTGTTAAATTTTCACCTAGTGTGACAATCATATCTCCTTCAGCCATGTCAGCAAAGCTACGGACAGGATAGAAGAGAATAGAGGCTAATAGAAGAAGTATGAGTATTTTTTTCATTTTTTTCCTCCTTGATGTCTAAGTTCGCCAAAAAAACTTAAGCTCATTTAATAATATAACCGAAACCTTTTATATAAACGAAATTTTTCATCCGAAAGTTTCATAGTTTTGAAATTCTAGTGGAGAATATGTAACAGTTATAAGAGAAAATAGATTATTTTTGTAATTTGGTGTAGAATGGTGGACAGGGAAGAACTCGTATGGGGGAAATTTTTTCATGAAAAGGAACTGGATTTTATTTGCTATCCTGATTGGTCTTTCTATTATTTGGGGATTAATCTACTGGATTTTTATCGTGCACTGATAAAATGACGAATTTAATTGATGATTTTCTATTTTTTATGTATGATTGTGTTTAGTGAAACATAATAAGGGCGACAACATATAATGAATACATGTTTATTATTCATCAATTTTGAAAAATATACTATTGCTAAACCAAGATATACGTCGGTTTATTTCATATAATGAGGGATCAAAATGTTAATTCGTTATAAGAAGACATTCGAAAAAATAGCTATGGGCTTATTGTCCTTTATGCCAAGTGAAAAGGATTTAAAGAAGCTTCAGGTAACCATGAAGGAATATGAGACAGAAGAGAATTGGCAGCTTTTTCTTTGGAAAGAAGAAGATATCATTGGTTTGTTAGGGGTCATTGATGAACATGATACCAATACTTTAGTCATTCAGCATATTTCTGTTAACCCGTCCCATCGTTTTCAGGGAATTGGGAAAAAAATGGTGAAGGCACTGCGAGAAATGCATACGGATAAAGAAATAATTTCAAATGAAAATACGGCTGCATTCATCGAAAAATGTGATGTGTGCTAGCTCGACTAAAAAGGCAGCGAATTCATTCGTTGCCTTTTCTTATTTTTAAAGATTGCTGTCTTTCCTCAATCACACTGGATCGATCCCGTAATAAATGACGATGGATGAGATGATTATCAGTGTTATTACTATCTTTTCCCCATTGAAACCCTTTTTGTTGACAATAGTTTTTGCCCAATTTTTCAAGGTTTGGATCACGAATAGGTAAAATAAAGCTTTTGTAGGCTTTATTTTTTGCTATTAACGATAAACGTTCATTTAATAAATCTCTCATCTGATTTATGTCCAAACCGAGTGAAGTGAGTGAATCCGACTGCACTTCGAAAATCTTCACTGCTTTTTCTAATGTTTTGATTGCACCACTAAAGTTATCTCTGCGATGATGGTAAGTTGAAACAGCAAGTAAAATGAGACCTACCCAGATAGATGATTTGTTCCGACTATCTGTTTCTTTCCAATATTCTTCGAGTATCTCATGGCATTCAAAATAATCACGATCACCATGAAAATGGGCTAAAAATTGAATATACTCGATAGGATACAAATGATCACCCCTAACAGATCTATGTATCTTTATTTTATCATAATAAGGTAACTCCAATAGGAAGAAAAAAACCCGTCATAATTGACGGGTTCCTACCGCTAAAGTTCGCTCTCATTTTTTAATTAGTAAACCCAAGAAGCACCAACGATAATTAACAAAATGAATAGAACGACGATTAAAGCAAAACCAGCTCCAAATCCACCTTCTGACATAATAAAGACCTCCTAAAATTAATGTTGTTTACCTTGTCATCATATGTAGGATAGTTGTCCACTGCTATGGGCAAACATCATGATTTGTTAATAATGCAGATAAAGGTTGATTTTTCTATTGGATAACGTCACATGAATCCACTATACTATTAATAGTCATAATGAATGATAATTGAAATTTATTTTTAAGGATTTTGGTGAATAAACATGCCGTACCAGGTAAAGATTGATGCTTTTGAAGGGCCGTTAGATTTACTTCTTCATTTAATTAATCGGCTCGAGATTGATATATATGATATTCCCGTTGCTGAAATTACTGAGCAATATTTAATATATATTAAAACGATGAATGAGTTACAGTTGGATGTTGCCAGTGAGTTTTTAGTTATGGCAGCTACATTGCTTGTGATTAAGAGTAAAATGCTCTTACCAAAGCATGAAGAGCTTTACGATGAGGTAGATGATGAAATGTCATATGAGGAGGATCCTCGGGACGAGCTAGTTGAGCGCTTGATTGAATATCGAAAATATAAAGAAGCAGCACATGATCTAAAGGCAATGGAGGAAGAACGAGGGCTCATGTATACGAAGCCGCCTAGTGATCTTTCCGATTTTGCGAAAGAAAAACAGCCAGAAAGAACGGAGAGCAATGTCTCCTTATATGATATGCTGGCAGCTTTTCAAAAATTGTTACGAAGAAAGAAGTTGCAGCGTCCAATGGCGACAAAAATTGCTCGCCAGGAAATATCGATTGAGAAAAGAATGACTGAAATCATGAATGAATTGAAACAGTTATCTGGACGGAAAAACTTTAATGATTTATTCCCTTTTCCGGCTAAAGATCATATCGTGGTGACCTTTTTAGCTATTTTAGAACTTATTAAAAGAAAAGTGGTTGACGTGGAACAAAAAGAAAACTTTGGTGATATTTTTGTTGAGGCTGTTAAGGAAGAGGGGAAAGTAGTTGGAAATAATTAATTGGAACAGTATACTTGAAAGCCTTTTGTTTGCGGCAGGAGATGAAGGGCTTTCCCTTAAGCAATTAGCTGAAGTTTTAGAAGTCGATGAATTTAAGGCAAGTGAAATCATTGAAAATTTAAGACAAGAATATGACCAGAATAATCAAAGGGGGATTATGATTGTTCAGCTTGCTGGGACATTTCAACTTGCCACGAAAAAGGAAAATGCCACTTATTTAAAGAAGTTAGTTGATTCGCCACATACATCAACCTTGTCACAGGCTGCATTAGAGACATTAGCGATCATCGCCTATAAACAGCCTATCACCCGAACTGAAATAGAAGAAATTCGTGGAGTAAAAACGGAACGACCACTACATACACTTGTTTCAAAGGTATTGATAAAAGAAGTTGGCCGAGCTGAGGGGACAGGAAGGGCTATTTTATATGGAACAACTAAAGAATTTTTGGATTATTTTGGACTGAAAAGTCTAAAGGAACTTCCACAGCTTCCGGATAAGGATGAGGAAGAGTTTATTCAAGAAGAAGCTGATTTATTTTTCGAGAAATTTCAGGAAACGATTAACTCCTAAAATACAATCTTGTGTAGGAATTTATGCTAAAATAAAAATACGCTTTAATGAATGAGTTTGTCATGCGAAAAGGACTAAACAGTTGGATAAGGAGCGGGATTACATTGCTAATTAAAGAGTGTAAGGGATTTGAATTAGAAAAAGAAAAATCAAATACTTCTGAGGATTTTTTTAACAGAAGTGAAGTTACTTTCGTGGAAGATGGAGAAGAAAAAACACTTCATGTGTTATATGTAAGATATTTCGACGAATTCCTTCATGAGTTTACTCCATATGAACAAGACCCGATTATTTTGCAGCCGGAAATGGAAGTCACCTTTAAAGAAATCGTTGCACTTGTTTGTCTTTTGAAAAATCCAGGTCTTCGCAGCCGTAAACGTCTATATATTAATTCTAAGTATGACTTTGCTTCCTATTTTCAAGATATAAACTACAATAAGTTACCAGAGATATTATTGACGCTTAAGGAAAAGAAAGAATTTGAACTTCGTTCTCCACTTGAGTTCATCAAGCAGCCGCAATAATTAAAAACTAGGATAAAGTAGGAGGAAACCATGGGGAATACGTTAGTAAAAACACAACTAAATGACGTAAAAGATTTTTTAGCGAAAGCCATTTCGACACTTGAGGATTTTTTAAATGAAACGACCATTGCACAATTGAATTTAACGACAGATGAAGAGCGTTTGTATAATAAGTTGATTTTTTCAAATTTACGAAAGTTAGTTGTCTATAGTGAAGAAAGTTTAGAGACATGCGCTGTTATTTTACAAAACGATCCTTTTCAAAAAGCAGCGGCTGAAAAAACACTATATAAAATCTATCATCAATGTATTGAAGAGTTTTTCTCTCCAAAGAATGATGCCTGGTTTGAAGATAGCAGATCCGCTTATACCGGAAGAAATTCGATTAAATTTTATCGTAGTGTTTCAGAAAATGTCGTCCAGCTCATTAAGAGTCTAGAAAGTGATTTTCAAAGAATTCGTGAAGAACTAGAGTATTATGAAACAGATTATCGAACAAAAATGATCCAATCAAAATAAATGCTGTTGTAACATATCGTACTGAGGTAACATGAAAATGAAAATTAGTAATGAAAGACTGCCCATATTGGCAGTCTTTTCTTGTTCTTAACAACTGCACTCCCTCATACCTTTTAGGAGGATTACTTGAAGAAAAAATTAAATAAGCAAGATGGAATGAGGGAAGGATATGGATCGGTTTAGCCATTATGTGAATGAATTATTTGTTTGGAATGAGCAAATGAAACAATTTCTGCAATCAGAAAAAGTTGGCCAGGATTCTGAATTATGGGGAAAGCTTGATCATTTCACTGAATTAATCGAAAGCACAAACCGAGAGTTATCCAATGAAGAATTACTAAGTCTTCAGGCAAAGGCTGAGCTCATTCATGAGGAATTAGAACAGTATTTTAAAAGGAAACAAGAAATAGGAAATGTTTGGGTGGTAGAAAAGGTGCTTTCACCGGGAGGACATTCATTACCAGAACTACCCTATCCGTATAATGCCTTAGAACCCTATATCTCAGAGGAAATCATGATATTGCATCATGATAAACATCATCGTGCCTATGTGGAGGGATTAAATAAGGCTGAACTTAATCTAAAAAAGGCCAGGGAAACCAATGATTTCTCACTTATTAAGCATTGGTCACGAGAGCTTGCTTTTCATGGTTCTGGCCATTACCTTCACACTATTTTTTGGAGAAATATGAGCCCAAATGGTGGTGGAAGTCCTGAGGGTCTCTTAAAAGGAGAAATAGAACGTTATTTTGGCAGCTTTGATGCCTTTAAAAAACAGTTCTCTGAAGCTGCAAAGCAAGTTGAGGGGGTAGGTTGGGCACTGCTGGTTTGGTCACCACGTGCAAGGCATTTGGAAGTGTTACAATCTGAGCGACATATGTTGCTAACTCAATGGGACACCATACCGCTCCTTGTACTGGACGTCTGGGAGCATGCCTACTATCTTCAATACAGGAATAACCGAGCAGAATATGTGGATCATTGGTGGAATCTTGTAAACTGGCATGATGTTGAAATGAGGTTTGAAAAAGCAGCAGATATAAAATGGCCTGCGGTTTAATTGTATTACACCAGCAAACTCGTCAAATGACGAGTTTTTTTCGTTGCTAACATGGAGCATTGGCTTTACTAATTATTTGTCATATCAGATGGGGACTTGCATAGACTTGTACAAAGCGTAAATGTAGACAAGTTGAGATAAGAAGGAGACGAGGTTAATCTGATGAGAATGATTTCAAAGCTAATAATTTTTTCCCTCATGGTCTCACTACTAATCGTAAACATTCCTCAAAAGGTTGATGCTTCCCTTGGAGTTAGTGCGGCGAGCGCTGTTCTTATCGAGCAAAAATCTGGACGGGTCTTGTTTGAGAAGGATGCCCATACGAAAAGAAGAATTGCAAGCATCACAAAAATTATGACAGCCATTCTAGCCATTGAGTCGGGAAAAATGGACCAGTTCGTAAAAGTGAGTGAAAAAGCCACACATACCGAAGGATCGTCGGTCTATTTGAAGCCAGGAGAAAAATTGAAACTTAATGATCTGGTCTATGGGTTAATGCTTAGATCTGGGAATGATACCGCAGTAGCAATTGCTGAATATGTAGGTGGCAGTATTGATGGGTTTGCCTATTTAATGAATCAAAAGGCAAGGGAGATTGGAATGTATGATACCCATTTCGCCAATCCCCACGGCCTTGATGATCATGAAGACCATTATTCAACTGCCTATGACATGGCAATCCTTATGCGTTATGCAATGCAAAATAAAACCTTTCAAAAAATATCCGGAACCAAGGTATATCGTGCCCCTAATCCAACAGAAAATTGGGATCGGGTATGGAAAAACAAGAATCGATTATTAACCAAATATAAATATACGACTGGTGGAAAAACGGGCTATACGAAACTAGCGAAACGAACACTTGTCACCACGGCTACAAAAGGCGATATGAATTTAATCGCTGTCACCTTAAATGGTCCAAATGATTGGAATGATCATATATCCATGTATGAGGGTGGGTTTAAAGGGTTTGATATGACAGAAATAGTGACGAAGGGCAAGTTAGATATATCAAAAAATAAATATTATAAGGATCACTTATACGTGAAAAAATCAATAATATATCCAGCAACAAATGAAGAAATGGAGAAGTTCTCTGTAAAGTATAAGTTAAGCAAGCCTACTAAAGATTTAAAGGATTCCAAAAATGAGGTAAAAGTTGGTAAGGCGGCTGTTTACCTGGATGGGAGAGTTGTCCTAGAAACACCTATCTACTATGAAAACAACCAAACTAAAAAGAAGAAGGGTATGTTTGACTTTGTAAAGGATATTTTCCTTTCAATTATAGGTGTGAGTACAGATGGTTAACTATATATGGGTGTTTATGACGATTGTTGGTTTACTATTTGCAGTCATTAACGGTACCTGGCATGAGGTAAATATAGCAATTTTTGATGGAGCAAAAGAAGCGGTTACTCTTTGTATTGGTCTTATAAGTGTTCTTGTTTTCTGGCTTGGTATGATGCGGATTGCTGAGGAGTCGGGACTCCTTGAGAAGCTATCCAAATTATTTCGGCCACTAGTGAAAATATTATTTCCTGACGTACCAGCTAATCATCCCGCAATGGGCTACATTCTATCAAACATGATTTCGAACATGTTTGGGTTAGGGAATGCAGCTACACCACTTGGGATCAAAGCTATGGAAGAATTAAAAAAGTTAAATGGTGGTAAAACAGAGGCAAGTAGATCGATGGTTACCTTTTTGGCTATAAACACAGCTAGTGTTACCATCATTCCAACCACTGTTATTGCAATAAGAATGAATTATCATTCTGCATCTCCCACTGAAATTGTGGTACCCACCATCATTGCTACGCTCCTTTCAGCAATCGGGGCGATGCTGATCGACCGTTATTTTTATTATCGTAGAAGCCGAAAAGGATGATGAGAGGATGGCGATAATCACCTATATCTCGTTAACTTTTATTCCGTTATTAATTGGATTTATACTTTTATATGGCACCTTTAAGAAAGTGCCCACCTATGAGAGCTTTGTTGAAGGTGGGAAAGAAGGAATTAAGATAGCAGTCTCCATCATTCCCTTTCTCGTCGGAATGTTTGTAGCAATCTCTATTTTTCGGGCATCAGGCGCTCTCGATGCATTAATGAATGCAATTAGACCAATCATGAAGTCAATTGGTGTCCCTGCTGAAATTGTACCTTTGCTAATCATTCGGCCAATTTCAGGTACGGCAGCTCTGGGGATGACAAGTGATTTAATTGCTGTGTATGGACCTGATTCCTTTATTGGCAGGCTTGCGTCAGTCCTGCAGGGAAGTACGGATACCACTTTTTATGTACTAACGGTTTACTTCGGTGCAGTTGGGATTAAAAAGATGGGCGATGCTTTAAAAGTGGGACTCCTTGCAGACGTAGTTGGTATCATCGTTTCCATCATTGTAGTGGGCTTAATTTTTGGGTTAAAATAGCTAGATTGACTAGTGGTGTTCCAATGGGGAACACCCTTTTTATTTTTCTAGGAAAATAAACCCCGTTACTTTGAAAAGTGGAGAAATTGTGTCATAATTCATAAGGATAGTATAGTAGGCAAGTTTTAACAGTAAATAGGAAAGATTCCAATTTACTTATTGAATTCTATAAGATCCGGAAAAATTTAGAGGTGAAATAATGGAAAGATTACAAAAGGTGATTGCACGTGCAGGTATTGCATCAAGAAGGAAGGCCGAGGAACTAATAAAAGAAGGCCATGTAAAGGTAAATGGAAAAGTTGTCAGAGAGCTAGGAGTAAAAGTAACACCTTCCGATAAAGTAGAGGTGGATGAAATACAAATTGAGAAGGAAGAACCTGTTTATTTCCTATTATATAAACCAAGAGGGGTTATTTCTAGTGTAAGCGATGACAAGGGGAGGAAGGTTGTCACTGATTTCTTCTCGAATTTTAAAGAGCGAATTTTTCCTGTTGGACGACTTGATTATGATACTTCAGGATTGTTGCTATTAACAAATGACGGTGAATTCGCCAACTTGCTTATGCATCCGAAGAATGAAATTGATAAGGTATACGTTGCCAAAACAAAAGGGATTCCACAGCGAGAAGATTTAAGGAAGTTAGAAAAGGGAATACGTCTCGAAGATGGCAAAACGGCGCCTGCCAAAGTTAAATTACTCTCTGCAGATAAAAAGAAACAAACAGCGATTGTGGAAATAGCGATTCATGAGGGACGGAATCGTCAAGTTAGGCGGATGTTTGAAGCAATCGGGAACGAAGTGTTGAAATTAAAGCGTGAACGCTATGGATTTTTGAATTTGAACGGGTTGAAAGCTGGAGAGGCAAGGGAATTGACTCCGCATGAGGTAAAGCAACTAAGGGCACTTGCGATTGATGTTTCGAGGAAAAATTCATAAAATCGTCACATTTACTTTCTTTCATTAACACAGTGTTCGTGTTGAAAAATGATATAATTTAGACAACTGTGTCTTGTATTTATTGGAGGGTTTTTTATGAAAAAACGGCGATTAGTGATGAGGACGATCATTTTACTTGTTTTGGGTGCTGCCGTCGCCTATTCGCTTTATTCTAATCTTACAAAAGATAATAAACAAAAGGTCGCGATTGGTGATAAAGCACCTGATTTTGTGTTGGTCGATATGCAAGGGAACAAACATCGTCTTTCTGATTATCGAGGGCAGGGAGTTTTTTTAAACTTCTGGGGAACGTGGTGTCCACCATGCAAGAAGGAAATGCCGTATATCAATAATCAATACCTGCAATATAAAGATAAAGGGGTTCAAGTTTTATCAATAGATATTCAGGAGCCCAAACTCGCTGTCAATCAATTTGCAGAACGTTACAAACTTGATTTCCCTATAATGATTGATACAGATAAAGAAGTCATGAACGTTTATGGTATAGACCCACTTCCGGCCACCTTTTTGATTGACAAAAATGGGGATGTGGTGAAATATCATACTGGAGAAATGACTGAAAATATGATTAAGGACTTTATGGAAAAAATAAAACCTTAAGATTGTAGGGAGTTTTTTAGAATGAATGATGTGAAATGCGAATGTGGGCATGTGAATCCACATGGAACCGTTTTGTGTGAGGCCTGTGGAAAAGTGCTTGATGAACAAGAAAAGAACAAAAAAGAACTTCTTGACATGCGCTATGAAGGTAGTGCACGACGATCTCAAACATATAACAAAACAATAATTGATAAAATTTGGAATTTTTTCTCATCAGTAAAGGTTGGCGTTTGGATCATAATCGTTATCTTAGTTGCTTCCACACTTGGAACAATTTTACCTCAGGAAATGTATATTAATCTACCTGCGGACGTGTACTATGAGCAAGAGTATGGCTGGTTTGGGAAATTATATTATCAGCTGGGCTTACATGACTTGTATGGCTCATGGTGGTACCTATTGTTAATAGCAATGCTTGGAACTTCACTTGTAATTTGCAGCCTTGACAGGGTTGTGCCCCTATACAAGGCATTGAAAGCGCAAAGAGTCACACGACATGAAGGATTTTTAAAGCGACAACGAGTATTTGGTATTAATGACAACGTCGACGAAAGTGATTTAAATGCTATTAAAAAGCATTTGAAGGAAAGACGCTATCATGTCAGAGAAGAGAATGGGGATTTATTAGCAGAAAAAGGTCGTTTTTCACGTTGGGGGCCCTATGTTAACCATATCGGTTTAATTATCTTTTTATTTGGTGGGATGCTTCGATTTATCCCTGGATTTTATGTGAATGAAAATCTTTGGGTAAAGGAAGGCGAAACAGCTGTAGTTCCAGAAACAAGTGAACAATTCTATCTTCAAAATAACCAATTTATTCTGCAACATTATGATAAGGATAAAGATAAAACGTTTGAAAAAGCGATCGAAGAGGCAGGCGAGGTCGTTAAGAATTATCAATCCAATGTGGTTTTATATAAACGAGTGAGTGATAATCTTCCTGGAGAAAAACCAAAACTAGAAAAAGTTAAGGAATATAAGGTTCGAGTCAATCACCCGTTAACCTTTGAGGGGTATTCTGTTTTCCAATCCTCATATAGAAGTGAACTAAAAGCGATGACATTTTTTCTCACAAATAAAACGACAAATCAGTCATTTGGGGAATTGAAAATTGACCTTGAAGATCCACAGGCAAAGTATGACTTAGGCAATGGATATTCTGTTGAAATCCTTAACTATTTTCCTGATTTTGAATTCAACAAAGACGGGGAGCCAACAACAAAGTCGCGGGTACCAAACAATCCTGCCTTTGTCTTCAAAATGGTAACTCCAGATATTCCTAAAGGGGAGACGAGTTTCGTCGCTATTAAACAAACGATTGAGCCATTTGGAGATAATCAATTTAAGATGGCCTTTAAAGGGATTGACACCAAAAATGTTTCAGGATTCACTGTTCGGAAGGATTCATCCTTATGGGCGATTATATTAGGTGGGATTATATTCATGATTGGTGTTATACAAGGTGCCTATTGGAATCATCGTCGAATCTGGGTTCAAAATAAAAATGGACAAGTTTGGATTGCAGCGCATACCAATAAAAATTGGTACGGTATAAAAAAAGAAATTGAAACGATTCTAACGGATACAAAGCTTGACATCCCAGATGATCAACTTCAACTGGAAAATTCGGATAAAGGGGGAGTCTAGTTGGCAACACTAAGTAGTAATTTATTATTTATCGCATTTATACTTTATTTAGTCGCTACCCTGTTTTATGGTGGTTCCATTAAAACAAAAAATGAACAGAATGGAACCAACCGCTGGGGGAAAATAGCTGTATTTTTAACGATTGTTGGTTTTGTATCACAACTTGGCTACTTTATCACTAGATGGATTGCAGCGGGGCACGCTCCTGTCAGTAATATGTTTGAATTTACGACTTTCTTCGGAATGGCTCTTGTCGGAGCATTTATCGTTATTTATTTTATTTATCGGACAACCTTACTGGGATTATTTACAATGCCTGTTGCCATCCTGGTCATTGCGTACGCGAGTATGTTTCCAAAGGAAATTACTCCACTAATACCGGCATTACAAAGTTATTGGTTACATATTCATGTAACGACAGCTGCAATGGGGGAAGCAATTTTAGCTATTAGTTTCGCGGCTGGTCTTATTTATTTGGTAAAAGCGATTGACCAAACAAAATCGACCAAACAAACCTTTTGGCTTGAAATGGTCATGTTTTCGTTAGTGACCGTTCTCGGCTTTGTGGTTGTTTCATCTGTATTTTCCGGTATGGGTTATCATGAAAAATTTAATTGGATTGATAAGCATGATGCTACGGCTGTTATGGAGTACACGATGCCTGCAATTACAGGTCCAAATGAGGGCGAATTACTGACAAAAGGTGGTTATAGTCCATTAGTTGAAATGCCTGCTTTCATCAATGCCAAAAAACTAAACACAGTCATTTGGTCTTTAATGGGAGGACTTGTTTTATATGGGCTAATCAGAACAATCTTAAGGAAACGGATTGCAGCTGCGCTTAAACCACTTGTTAAAAATATCAAACTCGATTTTGTTGATGAGATTAGTTATCGATCAGTTTTAATTGGTTTCCCTGTTTTTACACTAGGTGCCCTGATCTTTGCGATGATTTGGGCCCAGATGGCCTGGTCTAGATTTTGGGGTTGGGATCCCAAAGAAGTTTGGGCATTAATCACTTGGTTGTTTTATGCCGCATTTTTGCACCTACGTCTTTCCAAAGGGTGGCATGGAGAAAAATCAGCATGGCTAGCTGTTATTGGTTTTGTTATTATAATGTTTAATCTAGTAGCAGTAAATCTTGTGATTGCCGGCCTTCATTCCTATGCGGGTTAATAAGGTTTATATGGACCTATAATGAACTTATAGCCTTCACTTTGAACAGTGGAGGCTTTTTTAAAAAAGTTAAGAAAGAATAAATTTTGACTTTGAGAATGGTCCAGCTCCAGGCGACTTGCGCTTTTCTTTAAAATCAAGTTATTATTCTCAATGTAGGAGATTGTCAAATTTTTGACACTTTTTAAAAGAGTAATTACCGTGAATATGTAGCAAAATGTCATGTCATTTTGTAAAATAAACTCCATGGGGGGATTAATAATGGAAAAAGACGTGAAAATATTAGTTGTAGATGATGAGGAAAGAATTCGCCGCTTATTAAAAATGTATTTAGAGCGTGAGGAATATAGTATCGATGAAGCAGAAGATGGTAACGAGGCCTTGTCGAAAGCGTTTGCTATTGATTATGATGTCATCCTTCTAGATTTAATGATGCCTGGCAAGGATGGAATCGAAGTTTGTCGGGAATTAAGAGAGAGAAAGGCTACCCCAGTTATCATGCTGACCGCCAAGGGGGAAGAAATTAATCGTGTCCAAGGTTTTGAGGTGGGGACAGATGATTATATTGTAAAACCCTTTAGTCCGCGGGAAGTGGTCTTACGTGTGAAGGCTTTATTAAGACGAGCATCACAAACGAGTTACTTACAAACAGAAACAACCACTAAAGATGTCATTGTATTTCCACACTTAACAATAGATAATGATGCCCATCGTGTATTGGCAGATGGCAAGGAAGTTAGTTTAACTCCAAAAGAATATGAATTACTTTATTTTTTGGCAAAGGCACCGGATAAAGTCTTTGACCGTGAACAGTTATTAAAAGAAGTTTGGCATTATGAGTTTTTTGGAGATTTACGGACAGTTGATACGCATGTGAAGCGACTTCGTGAAAAATTAAATAAAGTATCTGAACAAGCGGCAAGAATGATTGTTACCGTTTGGGGAGTAGGATACAAATTCGAGGTAATTAATGAATGACCTTCTTACGAAGTGTTGTAGGTAAACTTTGGTTTACTATTCTTTTTTTAGTTTCTATTGTGCTGTTTATCTTAACAGTCATGCTGCTTGAATTTTTTCAAAACAATAATATTCGAGAAACTAGAGAAGATTTAACACATACAGCTGAAAAGATAGCCCATGTATTAGAGGAGCATCCTAATGGCGAATTACCAATAGGGTTGGAGATATCATGGGAAATTATTGATGATTCACATAAAGTAGTCGTCGTCAAAAATGAGGATGAAGTCTATTATTCTCCAAATACCGAACAGGCGAAAAAATTAACATTGTCGGATATTAAAAAAGATCAAGTATTGTCACAAGCATATTATAACAACAAGACGGTTGAAAAAACTTCGGACCTTTCGTCGGAAAACGGCGATGAAGAGGCTAATTATACCATAATTGGGGTACCGATGCATCTTCCCGGTGAAACGAATGGTGCAGTCTTTATTTATCAATCATTAGAAGTAATGCAAAAAACAGTTCATTCTACAACAAAGTTTATTTTATTGGTTGCGGGGGTTGCCATTGTTTTAACGACGATTTTCGCCTTCTTTTTATCGTCAAGAATTACTGCGCCACTAAGGAAAATGAGAGAGGCAGCGTTTGAGGTGGCAAGAGGGAAGTTTGATACGAAAGTTCCTTTTTTATCTCAAGATGAAATTGGGGAGTTGGCAACAGCCTTTAATCAGATGGGCCGACAACTGAAGTTCAATATGAATGCTTTAAGTCAAGAAAAGGAGCAACTTTCCAGTATTTTAAGTAGTATGGCAGACGGGGTCATTACGTTTAATCGGGATGGTACCATTTTGATTACGAATCCTCCTGCTGATCGCTTTTTGCAGTATTGGTATTATGAAAAAGGTGAATTTGATACTGACTCAGAAGCTATTCCATCACAGGTTATGGCTCTTTTTCAACAGGCAGTAGATACTGAAAAAGAACAGATAGGTGAAATTTCATTACAAGGTCGTCATTGGGTCATTTTAGTTAGTCCACTTTACAGCAATCAATTTATTCGTGGAGCTGTAGCTGTTCTTCGGGATATGACCGAAGAGAGACAGTTGGAGAAAATGAGAAAAGACTTTATTGCCAATGTTTCACATGAACTACGCACCCCTATATCCATGTTACAAGGTTATAGTGAGGCAATTGTCGATGATATTGCGGAATCTCAGGAAGAGAAAAAAGAAATGGCAAAAGTTATCTATGATGAATCATTGCGAATGGGCAGGCTTGTTAATGAATTACTGGACCTTGCCAGAATGGAAGCTGGGCATATTCACCTAGCCATAGAAGATGTAGCTCTTTCTACTTTTATCAATAGAATTATCCATAAATTTCAAGGGGTCGCAAAAGATAATGAAATTCAATTATTTGCCGAAATTGAGGATGAAATTTCATCGCTCCTGTTTGATCCTGACAGAATCGAACAGGTTTTGACGAATTTAATTGATAATGCCATAAGGCATACGCCAAAAGGTGGTAAGGTGAAGTTAACCGTTACATCCGATGTGAAGCGAATAAAAATAGAAGTAAAGGATTCCGGATCGGGGATTCCAAAGGAAGATCTTCCCTTTGTTTTTGAACGCTTTTATAAAGCTGATAAAGCTAGGACAAGAGGGAGAGCAGGAACAGGTTTAGGGTTGGCGATTGCTAAAAATATAATTGATGCACATCGTGGTTCTATCTCTGTCCAAAGTAAAATGGGGCAAGGTACAACCTTTACCTTCTCATTACCACGAAAAAAGTAATATTATCAAGTATTTTGCCGATTGTTCTTGATTCACGGGAAACATTTATAAAGTTTTTTTGATCATGAGGCCAGGTAGTATTCATTTGAAAAAGTTCATCCATTAGGATGAGCTTTTTCAAATATGTCAAGAAACTGGTTTGAAAATCCCCTCCTCCAAATACCTTCCTTTTTGCCCCCAAAAAGTCTATATTTAAATAGTGAAACTTTTTAAACATAGAGAACGACTAATACTAATGAACGGGGAGGGGAATTGATGGACTCCGTTTTCGATGAGCTGTATCAAAAATATCATCATGACGTATTTCAATTTCTATTTTATATGGTTAGAAACAAGGAACAAGCTGAGGATCTTGTCCAAGAAGTCTATATACGTGTATTTAAGTCTTATCATCGTTTTGAAGGGAAAAGTAGTGAGAAAACATGGCTATTTTCAATTGCACGGAATGTCGCAATTGACTTTTTCCGAAAACAAAAGGGCTGGAAGGACAGATTGCTTGAAAAATTTGATTGGTCCACTAACCAGGTGAAGGATGAGTATCCAATACCAGAAGAAATTACTTTACAAAATGAAGAAATAAGATGGATATATAAATGTCTTGAATTTTGCACGTTAGATCAAAGGTCTGTCATTATATTACGCTATTTACAGGATTTATCCATTGCTGAAACTGCCCAAACCTTAGGGTGGACGGAAAGTAAAGTGAAGACAACACAGCACCGCTCACTAAAAGTATTAAAGAAGCAAATGGAATGGTTCTATGAA
The DNA here is from genome assembly GCF_000612625.1 of Neobacillus jeddahensis. Lineage (GTDB taxonomy): Bacteria > Bacillota > Bacilli > Bacillales > Cytobacillaceae > Neobacillus > Neobacillus jeddahensis. The sequence continues at coordinate 49,736 of NZ_CCAS010000002.1, read as the reverse complement.
AAGGAGGGTTTGACTAGTGAAAAGGTCAGAGTGGAGCGATAATGAGCTCGAAGAATTATTACAGCAGTTGCCCAAAATACAAGATCATCGCGATCCTCGTGACATTTACCAGAATCTTTCTTTGAAGAGACGCAAAATGAAACCATGGATAGTACCCAGCATAGCTGCTGCGGCAGCCTTGCTTCTTTTTTTCATCTTAATACCACAATTTATGGATGGGACGAAGGTCTCTTATGAGAATGCCCAAGAGGAGAAAGCTTCCACAAAAAACAATGACATTAAGCTAAATGAAAAGCATGAGGATTCTACAATCGCGATGGAGAAAGATAGTAATTCTCCAAAAGAGCAGATATTTTCAGGTGCTGTAAAGAAAGAGCAGGTTGGAACAAGCGGGCTAAAAACAGCAATCTATGAGGATGAGATAGGGAACGGAAGGGTATTAACCTACTGGATTCCAGACCAACAAGCTCAAATTCTCATCCCGGTGTCTATTATCGTTTCAGATTCAAAGGAAAAGTCATGGCTTACTTTATATAACGAAAAAATGGCAAGTCTCAAGGAAGCGGAATGGGGTTTGTCAGATTTCTACCCATTAAACGTGAAATTAAAACTTGATGAAAAAAATAATAACATTTTGGTGGATGCTCCCACTGATCATCAGTATGGTCAAGGATCAGCAATAGAAACAAATTTTCTCGATGTGTTAAATAAGGATATATCGTCTAATAGCAATAGTAAAAAGTTAATATTTACAACAAATGGAGAACCAGGTATTCAGCTGGGTAATTTTGGCGATATACAAGAACTGAATGTTGAAGATGTGAAAAGACATGCTTTTTTCTTTTATTATCCCGAAGGTAGTGAAAGTAAATTGCCACTCTTGACTCCGTCGATAGACACGTATACGGATGTTCAAGCTGCAATTGAAGCGATGAAAACAGACCCAGCAGTATCAGAATTAAAAAGTTCTTTACTACCACTGCTGCCAATTAATGATATATCCATATTGGATAAAACATTATTAATATCGTTCAAGGGAAACACAAGTCTATTGAATGATCAGCTTACCACATCTTCTTTTGAGGCATTGCTCTTAACGGCGAAGGAATTTGGTTTAGAGAAAATAATTGTAAAAGATTCTCCGCTTAAGAATATTGGAACCTTCGATCTATCAAAAGAGACAAAAGTACCAGTTGCGCCGAATATACGTAATATACAATAAATGTAATTTTTAAAATCAACCATTCTTGGTTGATTTTTTTATGAATAAAATTATGGAATAATCCAAATTATAACAAGTATGCTCTGGTTTACCTCTATAAAGCAGTATGTTCTAAACATAACCAGTCAAACATATTGTGTGGAGGAGAGGACAAGTTATAAGGAGGAAAGTAAGAATGCGTGACTATATAAGAAGGTTTTTGATTGCCATTATCATGGCACTTTGTGTCGGTTTATTATTTATAGGTGGAAAACATCCTGAAGCTGCTGAACTACAGCAACCTAATAAACTGAATGATCATTGGATATGGCCAGCAGATGGGATTATTTCCGATACGTACGGAACAAGGCAGGGTAAACATAAAGGAATTGATATAGCAGGGAAATTGGATACGCCTATTCTATCTGTTGATGATGGTGTAATCGTAAAGTCCTATTATTCTAATACATACGGTAACGTGGTTTTTATTAAGCACCCAAGTAATTTTGTAACTGTTTATGCCCATTTAAATAAGCGGAATGTAGTAGAAGGTCAGTTGATAAAGCAAGGGGATGAAGTCGGAAAAATGGGTCGAACGGGTCAAGCAACTGGAACTCATCTCCATTTTGAGACCCATCAAGTAGAATGGAGATATGACAAAAAATATGCACTGGACCCAGAGAAATTGTTAGGAAAAGCGGATGTGGGAGAAACCGTTCAAGGTGGGATTGTAAGTATTGGGGAAAATGTTTTAGAAGTTAGTTCCCATCTTCATTTGCAATTGGATGAAAATACATCACAGTCAAAGAGTTCAGGAAAATCGGTACAATACACAGTTAAACAAGGGGATACCTTGTACTCAATTGCAAAAAAACAAAATAGCTCTGTTACGAAATTAAAAGACATTAACCACTTAAGGTCTGATCTCATTAAACCGAACCAAATTTTAATTATCCAATAATACTCGTAAAACCTGCAATTCGTCGTCACTGCAGGTTTAACTATGCAGACCTTGAAGCAATATTTACAATAGCAGATAAAGTTCTTTTACTTAACAAATGAGATTTTCTTTAGTATAATAATGTTGTAATTTAATATCGATCTATCTTCGGGGCAGGGTGAAATTCCCGATCGGCGGTATAAGAGCAATGCTCTTGAGCCCGCGAGCCTTTTTGGCAGGATTTGGTGAGATTCCAAAGCCGACAGTATAGTCTGGATGGGAGAAGATGGAGGTTCTGCAAACGTTCAAAAAAGTAGCTGTTTTGAACGTTTATTAAGCGTGCCTTTGTTACTCCCTCAAGTATATGATCTTGAGGGAGTTTTATTTACTGAGGGCATCTTTCTGCTGAACCTCTCTTCCTTATATGATGGATCAACAAGGAGAGAGGAAAATGAAAGAAATGAAAAAATTATCAGTAATGGCCTATGTATCAATTGGAATGCTGAGCAGTATTGCCTATTTATTAATGTTGTTAAATTTCCCACTGCCGTTATTTCCTAATTTCTTATTTGTCGATTTCAGCGATATCCCAGCCTTACTTGCAGCATTAATATTTGGACCAGTTGCCGGGGTATTAGTTGAATTTTTAAAAAATCTTCTTAATTATTTTGCGACGGGGAGTCCGACGGGTGTTCCCGTTGGTCATATTGCAAATTTTTTAGCTGGTATTGTGTTTGTTCTACCAACTTATTTTGTATATAACAAATTAAAATCTAAAAAGGGGATGACAATAGCGTTAATTACAGGGAGTATAACGATGGCAATAGTGATGAGTATATTAAACTATGCATTCATTTTACCTGCTTATACAGTCCTTATGGGTTTTCCAGATATGAGAAACTTGGTAGTCCCAGCTATTTTGCCCTTTAACATATTAAAAGGTGTAATGATGTCACTGATCTTTATGCTGCTATTCGTCCGGATGCAAACCTGGATAACTAAATTTTCAACGGTAAAAAATGCTTAAAAAGTAACGGGGGATCTCAATTGAGACCCCCGTTTTTATAGGCAATAGAATTTGTCAGGGAGTATAAATAAAGACCCCCGACTAAAAAAAGGCGGGGGTTAGTAGCTTTACAATATCTTAATGAAAAATATTATTCAAATTTAGTTGGATTTCCGTCGAATGGATCGTCGGCCACTTTAATTGAATCGGTAGGACAGCCTTCAAACGCATCCATCATGTCATCAATTAATACATCTGGAATCTCAACAATTCCTTCATTTTCGTCAAGAGTTACAAAAGCAATACCTTCATCATCATAATCATAAATATCAGGTGCAGCTGCCCCACATGCACCACATGCGATGCAAGTTTCCTTGTCAACAATTGTATACTTTGCCATGAAAAAAAACCTCCCAGTAAAATAACAAAAATTATTCTAACTTGTTTCTCATAATAAGTATGGAAACGCATTACTATCCTTATTGTAAAACTGTATCGGCAACTTTTCAATAGAAAAATACTATTAAAGAAAAGGGTAGTGAATATTGATTTAGGAAAGTTCCACATATTTCAGCAACAACTTCCACTAATTCATGGTAGAATAAAATCAGAAAAATGGAGAATTTGTCGATTAAATAGGAAAAGGGGTGAAGCCCCATGCAGCAATTCGAAACCATCATTCTATATTGTCTGAAGCAATTGAATAGTGAACGAACCATTTATTCGATTTTTCATCTTTTAAATGGAAAAAAGTCATCGCAAACGATTCAAGATGCCCATTTATTTTCTTTGAAGAAGTTTTTTGGAATATATGAACCATTAACAAGGGAGTCTTTTGATGAAATCATTTATTCAATGTTAGAAAAGGAGTGGGTTGTTCTTTGTGGTGACCAACGGTATCATCTAACGCAGTCTGGAAAGGTGTTCTTAGATAATACTTCCTTACCAACTTACCTAAATGGTTGGAGCTTCCACCCCGTTACCACACTTTTTTGGGAAAGATTAAGTTTGTTTGTTCAGGTCACCTCCAATCTTGTATATGGAGAAGCAAGGTATCTTCCAATCCAAAAAAATAAGGATGTTCATTTATGGCTGAAAACTAAATTAAAAGAAATCGATGTTCCCAGGTCGGAATTAGGTAACAAGGTTTTCACAGAGTTAACGGATTGTTTCAATATGGATAAGAAAATCAATCCCGCACTAGTGGTTTTTCGCTTAACAGGTTATCAGCAAATTGGCTTAACTCCACTTCAGACAGCCAAAAAATTGGATATGAATATACATGAATACCATATTGGATTTATTCATACCCTTCATTATTTACTGCAAAATATTATCAAAGATCCTTTGAGCTATAGCATTTTAGCTATTTTAATAAGTGATATGAAGCAAGAAGATGAATTAACCATTACCTCAAGAAAAACGTGGAAGCTATTAAATCAGGGATACAACCTTGAACAAATAGCAGAGTTTAGGCACTTGAAGGTAAGTACGATCGAAGATCATATTGTTGAATTTTCTTTACATATTGATGGGTTCTCAATCGATCCTTATGTTGATAAAGACTTACAGATGAAGATTATCGATATAGCTCGGGACTCAGAAACAAGACAATTGAAGCGAATTAAAGAAAAATTAGAGGCAGCTACCTATTTTCAAATAAGGTTAGTATTAGCCAAGTATGGTGAAAGATAATGGACCTAGAAGCACTGTTAAAAAGGCATTTTGGATATCATTCATTTAAGACGGGTCAAAAAGAGGTGATCACATCCATCCTTTCTGGTCAGGATACATTGGCAATGCTGCCAACAGGAACAGGGAAATCATTATGCTACCAACTTCCTGGTTATATTCTTAAAGGGCAAATATTAATTATTTCTCCACTTTTGTCATTAATGCAGGATCAGGTAGAGCAATTGAATCGGATGGGTGAAAAGAGAGTACTCGCTTTAAATTCTTTTCTTTCCGCGTCGGAAAGACAATATGCCTTACAACATTTAAAGGATTATAGATTCATCTATATTTCTCCAGAGATGCTTCGAGTTTCGTTTGTTATGAGGCAATTGCAAAAACTTACGATTTCATTATTTGTAGTCGATGAAGCACATTGTATTTCACAGTGGGGATTTGATTTTCGACCGGATTATTCCAAATTGGGTGACTTTCGTGAGAAATTGAATAATCCTTTAACCCTTGCACTTACGGCCACGGCTACAAGCAAAGTACGTGAAGACATTGTCACCACACTAGGGCTTGGAAAAGTCACAAAAATTGAATCAACGATTGATCGGCCGAATATTGCCTTTTATGTGGAAGAATTAAATGACTATCAGGATAAACAAAACCGGATTATTGAACTTGTTTCGAAGTTACAAAAACCTGGAATTATATACTTTTCAAGTAAAAAGACAGCGGAACAAATGGCTGCTATTCTGGTAGATAGTGGGAATTTTCGAGCGATGGCCTATCACGGGGGGTTGGATCAAAATACAAGAATATTAATCCAGCAACAGTTTATCTATGATCAGCTCGATGTTATTTGTGCTACCAGTGCCTTTGGAATGGGGATTAATAAAGAAAATATTCGATTTATTATTCATTATCATATGCCGATGCAGATTGAATCTTATCTACAGGAAATAGGTCGGGCAGGACGGGATGGTATTCCTAGCGTAGCTATCTTACTTTATTCGCCGGGTGATGAGCGACTTCAGTTACAACTTGCGGAAGGGGAATTGCCATCGGAACTGCAAATTGATTGGTTATTTTCAAATTTGCAATATGAGGAAGTACTCAGAAATGGTAAAGTTGAACTAAGTCATCGATTAAAAGAGGATGGTGGATTTTCTGATATTCAATGGAGGATAATGAACGACATTGTCAATACTCCGACTCAAGAGAATTATTCCTCTGATATGGTTAGGGACAGCATAAAAGAGATGCTTAAGGACAGAATGGGGCTCAAAATCAAAAATATTTTTCGGATGAAAAAATTTGTGGAAGCAAGTACATGCAGACGAGAATATATTTTAAACTATTTTGATGAAACAGCATCTAAAAAGAATCATTCATGCTGCGATATATGTGGACTCGAGCTGAGCGACTATCAGCCAACCGTAGTTGAACCTTCAGTAAAGCGACCAGATGAAAAGTGGAAGGATTATCTTGCAAAAATTCTAATCAATAAGTGAGTTGAGAGAATGAAGAAGAAATATAATGATCTAATCGCCAGCTTAACAGATAAAGAATTGCTGCATCATCTCTATTTAACGCAAATCATTCTCTTAACTATTTCTTTTATTCTGGGATGGTTATTATTTGACCATCTCAGCTATCTGAACAATATTCACTTCAATGATATTGAGTTTGTTACAGTTGGAATACCTCTAGGTATTGCCGTGGTCATAATCGATGTTGCACTAATGAATTGGCTGCCATCTAGCTATTATGATGATGGGGGCTTAAATGAAAGGATTTTTAAAAACCGTAATGGCTTTCATATCCTAGTGATCGCTCTATTTGTGGCATTCAGTGAGGAATTGCTATTTCGTGGCATTATTCAAACTAAAGTAGGTCTTATCATGGCTAGTATTATTTTTGCTGTCATTCATTATCGTTACCTTTTTAATTGGTTTCTATTTATGAATATTGTCCTACTTAGTTTTTTTATTGGAGTTATATACGATTTAACTGAAAACTTAGCAGTTACTATCACCATGCATTTTGTCATTGATTTTCTGTTAGGGGTATATATAAAATTTAGACGTTTAAAAGTAGATGATCGTTAGGGAGGAATCGCTCCGTGAATAAAGAGGAACCATTCCGCAATCAGGCGGAAAGATCGAAGAAACGGATTCAAAAAAATGTAGAAATGGTTGAGGTAAATGACAGTGGCAAATTACCTCCACGAGAACAGGTGCACCGCCAAAAAAGGAAAAAAACAAAATGGAAGGTAAAGTATCCAGTTATTCGGCTTTTGGTGCTTTGTTTTATCCTACTTCCTATTATCATTTTTAGTGTCATTTCCTACCGGGAGAACGGCAAAAAAATTGGGGGCACAGAAAAAACGTCAGGAAATTCGGTTGGATATGAAACCATTAATCTCGATGAAATGAATCAAGAAGATGAACCAAAGGAAACCCCCCAGGATAAAGGTGGAGAGGTAGACTCAGAGGGGGAAAATGATCAAGTGCCTTCTGACACCAAGCAGGGAGAAGCTAATGAAAGTGAAAATCATCCTGATCAATCCTCTTCGCAAGATGAATCATCTACCAATAATCAGATAACAGGTATTAACAATAATAAGCAGGGAGAAACGACAACAAGTCCAACCAATACGAATAGCAATACAACCACCAATAAAAATGTTACTGAGACGACCAGTGATATTGTCTATCATACAGTTCAACCACATGAAACATTATTTAGGATTGCTATAAAGTATTACAAGTCCCAGAATGGGATTGAAATCATAAAAAATGCAAATAACCTACAAACTGAAGCAATTAATGTTGGTCAGGTTTTGAAAATACCGCTTAACAAATAGCCGATCTCATGATCGGTTTTTTTTGCTTTAGATACATAATTGCTAGGACAAGGTCATATGTATATAAGGAAATGGAGGGTGGAAGTCATGGATACTCCAATCCAATTACTTGAATATACAGATCAAGCAACAAAACAAATGTTAGAAAACGTAAGAAAAAGGAAGACAAAGTTTGATAAAGCAAAAATGTGGCATTATTTTTCGATATATGGAACGCTCTTTGGTGCCTTTGTTTTTATTGTTTATTTTTATTTAACTATTTACAAACACTATTCCTTTTCCTTTTTATCCATGTTATCGGCTACATTAAATGATACTGTAGCTATGTTCCTTCTTGTGCTTTCGATGATCGGATTTGGGACGATGAATTTGTTAAAGCAACAAAAGGAAAAAAAAGAAAAAGAATATCAGGAATTAAGGTGTGAAATAGTTGATCGAAGTAAGGATTTATGGAAAAGGGAAGAAGAGTGGAAAAACCGTCATTTTGTTTTTGAAGTGATGAAAAAGCATTATGATATCAATTTGTATCATGAAAAAAAATAAGAAGCAGAATATGAAGCTGCTTCTTATAGTTCATTAGAAAATTTTCTTCTTGCCTTGTTCATCTTTTAAAATTTCGACAGCTTCTCGAAAGCGCTGTGAATGAACGATTTCTCTTTCACGTAAAAAACGTAAACCATCATTTAAATCGGTGTCGTCACTTAAATTAATGATCCATTGATAGGTAGCCCTAGCTTTTTCTTCGGCAGCAATATCTTCATAAAGATCAGCGATAGGGTCACCCTTTGTTTGGATAAATGCGGCGGTCCATGGTGTGCCAGCAGCATTATGGTAAAATAAACCCTTGTCATGATTAACGTAATGATCTTCAATTCCGGCAGCTTTTATCTGTTCTGGTGTGGCGTCTTTCGTTAATTTATAAATCATCGTTGCAATCATTTCAAGGTGAGCAAACTCTTCAGTACCGATATCGGTTAGAAGACCGATTACTTTGTCAGGAATTGAATATCTTTGATTTAAATAGCGTAGGGCAGCAGACAGCTCTCCATCTGCACCACCATATTGCTCAATTAAATATTTTGCTAATCTCGGGTTGCACGTACCCACTCTAACAGGATATTGTAGTTTTTTTTCGTAAATCCACATTTGTCGTAACCCCTCCTTTTAAACTTATATTCCAGCTATTTAATACAGTTAAACAATCATCCTCTAGTGTTTTATGACTAAATTGGGGGGATTGTCTCATCCAATTACAATTCTACTAGAGGTTCATTTCTTTACACTTGCCATGGCCATGGTGCATCGTCCCAATTCCAAGGGTATCCTGAATAGCTGTTCCCAAATTGTTGTAAGGGGCCAAACTGACTTTCAAATTGCTTTTTTATCCGTTTCCTCTCTTTTGCATAATGATTAAATTGATTAATGGCTTCAAGATCTTCATTGTGTGTATTTAAGTACAAGCTGAGCTCGACTAATACAAAGTCCACTGTTTGAAGTTGTTCCATGATTTGATAATATTCAGCAGGAACCTGCTTCATTGTGGCAAGCCTCCTTTGCCTGGTTCTAATGGACTAAACCAAGGGTCATAAAAGGCCTTCCATAGTGTACCTGCTTTTAATGCTTCAGACGGTGTAAATTGTGGCAGATTAGGTGGTTGGAATCCCATATATAAATTTGGTGGTGTCGAGTAAGCTTTTTCTAAGATGGGTTTACAGGGGTCAAACGGACTCACATAGGGATGATATGTTTTAAAATGAGTATTCATAGGTGCCCTCCCTTTAGATAATATCAATTAATCATATGTACTATTTCTTAATACATGACATAAAACCTTAATATATTAAAGGTTTTTTCCTTCCGGTATAGAAGTATAATAAGGATAAAGGTTGATTACTACTATGGGGTGATGGGAAATGTTTGTGAAAAATATAATGATACCAAAACATGAATGTTTTACAGTGCAGGCTGAAGTAACACTAAAGGATGCGTTGGCTTTGTTAGAAACACATCAAATCGATGGATTGCCTGTTATAAATGCTGATAAATATATAGGGGTTGTAACAAGATATAATATTTACGAAGGCTTCTTTCATTCAGGAAAACAAAGGGATGAATATCTATCTTTGACGAATGTGAGTGATATCGTTTCTCATGAAGAAAAATTTTTACTTGGAGGGGAAGTATTCGAAAAAACCCTTCTCGATTTAAAGGATTTTCCCTTATTAGCAGTTGTCGATTCAAACAAAACGTTTCTTGGAGTGGTGACACGCTCAGATGTCATTAGTTCTTTCGAAAGTGCATTCGGTATGAATCGACCAGGGGTTAGAATTGCGTTTACATCCGTGGAAACGGAGGGACGTATTGCCCGGCTGTCGGAAATTGCTCATCAATTCCATGAGCACATCATCTCACTTGTCACATTTGATGAAACAGACAAGCTTGTCCGTAGAATTGTGATGAAAATAGAGAAAAAAGATAATATTGATAGGTTTACCAAAAAACTTGAGGAACACGGGTTCCGCATTTTAAGTATTCAAGAAGACGAATAAAAACGTAGTAGGAAAAGAATGGACGTCCTTCTCATACTTTGTATGGGAGGGATTTTTATATAATGGAATATTTAGTCTTTGAACAGATCTTTTCCATTGATCGGGTCATACCCCTGTCTTTTTAGTTTAGGCCTTGTTTATGGTATTATTTCCGTAGAAGTAAGCTTGGGAAATGGAGAAATATAAGATGATAATTGATTTGATTGTCCTATGCATTATTGGAGGAATACTCTTGCTCATATATATGGTTCGAGAGGCGTTTTTGAATAAAGTAATTGAACATGAAATGGTTTTTCCTGACTTTCCTGCATCATTTGGCAAGGTGTCCATCTTTTTTATTTCGGATATACATAAGCGAACCGTTTCGGAATCGATCATACAGAATGTAAAAGGACGAGCAGATATCGTTGTGATCGGAGGGGATTTAACTGAAAAGGGTGTCCCATTTGAAAAGGTAAAAGCTAATTTAACTAAATTAAAACAAGTCGGCCCCGTGTATTTTGTGTGGGGCAATAATGATTATGAAGTGGACTTTCGTGATTTGGATGCTATTTTGCTCGCATCGGGAGTAAAGGTTCTAGATAATACTGCGGTAACTTTTGAATCTGAACAAGGGGAAAAATTATGTTTACTTGGCGTCGATGATCTAAGTCAGGAGCGTGATCGCCTAGATTTGGCCTTTTCTGATGCGGAGGAAAATAGTTTTAAAATATTAGCAAGTCACTATCCTGACATAACGAAAAAAATTCTACCGGAGCATAATATCCGCTTCGTGTTAAGTGGACATACACACGGTGGACAAATCCATATTTTGGGATATAGTCCTTTTGAGCGTGGGAAAATAAAAAAAGTAGAAAATACCATACTGTTAATCAGTAATGGTTATGGAACCACTTCCCTTCCCTTAAGGTTAGGGGCACCAGCGGAATCTCACCTTATTACCCTCAAGCGTGGAGCAGAAAAGTTGGGCTGATGTAGACAATTCACCAATAGAACCCTAAGGCATACACTGAAAACAAGAGTTATGTCACGGCAGGGGGCAAAAGCATGCGCTTAGAACGCTTAACGGCCAATAAAATAAAAATATTTTTAACTTCTGATGATCTATTTGAAAGAGGCTTATCAAAAGAAGATATTTGGAAAGATTCAAGCAAATGGAACCAGCTCTTTCATGATATGCTTGAAGAAGCAAGTGAAGAATTTGATGTCGATATTCAAGGATCAGTAGCAGTAGAAATTTTTTCTCTTCAGGCACAGGGAATGATTCTGATCATTACTGTGGATGAAGTAAAAGATGATGAAGAATTATTATACGACGGCTATATAGAAATGCAGGTCAGGGTTGAGGGTTGCGAGGAACTCTTATATGAGTTTTTAGAAATCGAAGATGTAATTAATCTGGCAAAAAGATTATCTATTGTCGATATATTCGGTGGGAGCCTATATGTATTTCATAATCGTTATTACCTTTTGATGGACCAAGTAGAGCCGGCTAACAAAGAAAAAGCTGCCTGCATTTTATCGGAATTTGGTAACCCCTCCATTTTAAGTCCATTTGTTCTTGCTGAATATGGAAAACCAGTCATCGAGCACTATGCAGTGGAAACGATGCTACACTTTTTTAAATAAGGAAAAATGAATAAATATGACGTAAAAAGGGGCACTGCCCCTTTTTATACAGAAAGGAAGTAATACATAAAGAGCAGGTGTGTTAAAATGCCAAATTAGTTGCAATGGATACGGTTACATATTTTAGAATGAGTAAAGATAAATAAGCATTTTTCTTCTTGCATAAATCAATTAAACGTGTATACTTGTGTCTGAAAGCGGACAACATTCGTTAAAGCAATTTCTAGGAGGATTACAAATGGTAGCCGAAAAAGCTAATGATCAGACTAATCAAGAGGGAAAGCACGATGTGTTGACATCGACACAGACGGTTATTCATAAGGCCCTTGAAAAGTTAGGTTATCCTGAAGAAGTATATGAGCTCTTAAAAGAGCCATTACGTTTGATGACAGTTAAAATTCCAATAAGAATGGATGACGGTTCGATAAAAATATTTACTGGATATCGTGCACAGCATAACGATGCAGTTGGGCCAACAAAGGGCGGTATTCGCTTTCATCCAAATGTAACTGAAACTGAAGTGAAGGCCCTTTCAATTTGGATGAGTTTAAAATGTGGGATTGTTGATCTTCCCTATGGCGGCGGTAAGGGCGGTATTGTCTGTGATCCGCGTGATATGTCTTTTAGAGAACTTGAAAGGTTAAGCCGTGGTTATGTGAGAGCAATTAGTCAGATTGTTGGACCAACAAAGGACATCCCTGCACCAGACGTGTTTACCAATTCGCAAATTATGGCTTGGATGATGGATGAATATAGCAGAATTGATGAATTCAATTCTCCTGGTTTTATTACGGGTAAACCGCTTGTTTTAGGTGGTTCACATGGACGTGAATCAGCTACGGCTAAAGGTGTGACCATCTGTATCCGTGAAGCGGCTAAAAAGAAAGGCATTCAAATTGAAGGTGCTAGGGTCGTTGTTCAAGGTTTTGGTAACGCGGGCAGTTACTTATCTAAATTCATGCATGATGCAGGAGCGAAAGTGATTGGAATATCTGATGCATACGGTGCATTACATGATCCCAACGGCCTTGACATTGATTATCTCTTAGATAGACGAGACAGTTTTGGGACTGTAACTAAATTATTTAATCATACAATAACAAATAAGGAATTGCTTGAACTAGATTGTGATATTTTAGTTCCTGCAGCCATTGAAAATCAAATTACTGCTGAAAATGCGCATAATATTCAGGCAAGTATTATTGTGGAGGCAGCTAATGGTCCAACTACTTTAGAGGCAACCGAGATTTTAACAGAACGTGGTATCCTGCTTGTTCCAGATGTATTAGCTTCTGCAGGTGGAGTAACGGTTTCCTACTTCGAATGGGTTCAAAATAACCAGGGTTATTATTGGACAGAGGAGGAAGTGGAAGAAAAGCTTGAAAAAGTTATGGTGAAATCATTTAAAAATATTTATGATACAGCACAAACACGACGAGTTGATATGCGTCTGGCTGCCTACATGGTTGGCGTAAGAAAAATGGCCGAAGCAAGCCGTTTTAGAGGTTGGATTTAATATTAAACTGAAATGAAAAGCTATGATTGTTGAAACCTAGTACAAAATCTCCTATCATGATACGGTAGGGGATTTTTTCGTGAGTCAAATAAAGAATCTGTTTATATATTTTTTAAGGAGATGTACGAATTGCAAATGGAAGATATTATCATCATTGGCGGTGGACCTTGTGGTTTAGCAACGGCAATTGCTTTACAAGAGAGTGGAATGACTCCATTAATTATTGAAAAAGGAAATGTGGTTAATTCTATTTACCATTATCCAACCCATCAAACTTTTTTTAGTACGAGTGAAAAATTAGAAATTGGTGGAATGCCGTTTATAACCGATAGCTACAAGCCAAGAAGAAACCAGGCTCTTGTTTATTACCGTGAGGTTGCGAAGCGAAAACAGCTCCGGATCAACTCGTATGAAACAGTGACAAAAGTCTCCAAACAAAATCAACAATTTGAGGTCCTTACTGATAAAGGTTCATATATAGCAAATTATGTAATTGTCGCAACAGGTTACTATGATCATCCGAACTTGTTGAACGTACCTGGAGAAGAGTTACCAAAAGTACTTCATTACTTTAAAGAAGCCCATCCTTATTTTGATAAAGATGTTTGTGTGATTGGTGGGAAAAATTCAAGTATTGATGCCTCACTTGAACTTGTAAAGGCTGGTGCAAGAGTAACGGTTTTATATCGAGGTGAACAATACTCGCCCAGTATTAAGCCATGGATACTTCCAGAGTTCGACTCATTGGTGAAAAATGGTACGATTGACATGAAATTTCGTACGAATGTTCAAGAAATTACAGAGAGTCAAATCACCTATATAAAAGAAGGAGAACAAAAATCGATTAAAAATGATTTTGTTTTTGCTATGATTGGCTATCATCCAGATCATCGTTTTTTAGAAAAAATGGGTGTGACGATTGATGGGGAAACAGGGAGACCCTTTTATGATAATGAGACAATGGAGACCAATATAGAGGGAATTTATATCGCAGGTGTCATTGCTGCAGGAAATAATGCAAATGAAATTTTTATTGAAAATGGCCGGTTTCATGGGGAACAAATAGCAAGGTCCATACTAGAAAAAGTCGAAAAAGGATGATGATGATGAAAAAGGTGGTTCTGTTAACAACAGGCGGTACCATTGCGAGTAAAGCAAATAAGGATTCTGGTAAATTAGCCTCAGGTGCTCTAACTGGTGAAGAGCTGGCGGCCATGTGTAATTTACCGAATGACATTGAAGTAATAGTAGATTCTGTTTTACAAAAAGCCAGCATCCATATCACATTTGATGATTTAGTGTACTTGAAAAATAAAATTGACAATTATTTTAAAGATGAAACCGTTTCAGGGGTAGTTGTTACGCACGGCACGGATACGATGGAAGAAACAGCCTATTTTCTAGATTTGACCATCAATGATCATAGGCCAGTGGTTGTAACGGGTTCACAACGGTCACCTGAAGAATTAGGAAGTGATGTGTACATCAATTTGCGCCACGCTATTTATTCAGCATGTTCAAGTGATTTACATAATGCTGGTGCTGTGGTAGTTTTTAATGAACGGATTTTTGCTGCACGGTATGTGAAAAAAGAACATGCCTCCAATATTCAAGGTTTTAATGTCTTTGGATTCGGATACCTTGGAATCATTGACAATGATTGTGTCCACATCTTTCAGAAACCAATAAAAAAAGAATATTATGAAATCAAATCTCCAATCCCACAAGTAGAAATCATTAAATGCTATATCGGTGCAGATGGAAAATTTATTAAAGCAGCCCGTGAGGCAGGGGTTGCCGGAATTGTTCTTGAAGGAGTAGGACGTGGTCAAGTAGCTCCGAACATGATGGAAGAGATTGAAAAGTCTATTGATGGAGGACTAAAATTGGTAATCACAACGAGCGCAGAAGAAGGGGCAGTCTATACTACCTATGATTATGAAGGTAGTGCATACGATCTCTATCGCAAAGGGGTCATCCTCGGCAGTGACAATGATTCTAAAAAAGCAAGAATTAAGCTTGCTGTAGCTATGGCAAGCGGAATTAAGCAAATCAATTTTTAACAGACAAAAAATTAAATGACTGAATATAGTAGACTCTGCTGGTTAGCACCAAAAGTGGAATGAAACTTTCATTTTCATTATCTGGTTTACATGGTACGATAAAGGAAACGAATTGGAAAAGAGGTTCATCATGCTGGGAATATTATCTGCCGGAATTGCCCCTGGCCTCGCATTACTTAGTTATTTTTATTTAAAAGATGAATATGAGCCAGAGCCAATTTCCTTTGTTTTTCGGACATTTTTGTACGGGGCTCTATTAGTGTTTCCCATCATGTTTATTCAACATGTCCTTGAAACGGAGCATTTGGTAAAATCCCAACTTTTTGACGCGTTTTTTAACTCTAGTCTTTTGGAGGAGTTTTTTAAATGGTTTATCCTTTTTTATGCGATTTATCAACATGTTGAATTCGATGAGCCTTTTGATGGTATCGTATATGGCGTAGCAGTTTCTCTGGGATTTGCTACCGTTGAAAATATCTTTTATTTAATTGCCAATGGGATAGAACATGCGATGACTCGAGCGTTATTACCTGTGTCAAGCCATGCTCTTTTTGGGGTGATTATGGGTTTTTATCTGGGAAAGGCAAAATTTACTGAGGGATTTAAGACCAAGTGGATTACTCTTTCTTTACTTTTACCCTTTGTTTTACATGGATCCTATGATTTTATTTTAATATCTCTTGAAAATTGGCTGTTTATTATCTTACCATTTATGATTTTCCTTTGGTGGTTTGGTTTACGAAAAGTCAAGAAAGCAAAAGTCCTTAGTGCTAATCATTTTAAGAAATATCCCGAACAAAAGGCACAGGCTCCTGTTTAGAATAATTGGATGATTTATAGGAATCAATATACGGTATAAAATTGATGAGTCAAAAATGACAATATAATTCCAGCGTTTTACCAAAACCCTTTCAATTCAAAATGAAGGGTTTTTATTTTTATCTGTAAAAAATGGAATAAAAACATCAATAAAACAAAAAATAGGGTTACTGCTAAAAAGATTCATAATGGGGGTTATTATTCCATGTTAAAGAAGAACATCCTAATCAAGTACGTTATCCTCATCTTTTTTTGCATTGTACCCTTATCTCCCATAGGGAATCATGAGGTACATGCCTTCACCAAGCAGGTAATCCAAAAAGGTGCTGTTGGTGATGATGTAATAGAACTTCAATCAAGGCTTCAATATATTGGTTTCTATAATGGGAAAATTGATGGGGTTTTTGGATGGAGAACGTATTGGGCGTTGCGAAACTTTCAATATGAATTTGGATTGCCAATTGATGGGTTGGCAGGTTCGGCTACAAAAGCAAAATTAGCCAAAGCTAGCAAATACAATGAACAGTTTGTCAAAAAGAACATTAATGAAGGGAACAAATTTACACACTATGGTGGTGTTGATCAAAGCAAACAGAGTGCCCCTAAGCCGAAGGCACCAGCGGCGAAGGCACCAGCGGCAAAGGCACCAGCAGCGAAGGCACCAGCAGCAAAGGCACCAGCAGCGAAGGCACCAGCAGCGAAGGCACCAGCGGCAAAGGCACCAGCAACAAAGGCGCCAGCAGCGAAGGCACCGGCAGCGAAAGCGCCGGCAGCGAAAGCGCCAACGAGCACTGCAAAACCGAAACCGGTCGCACCTAAAACAACACCACCTAAAAAGCCCACTGCTGCAAATACGCCAAATGGTTTTTCACAAAATGATATCCGTTTGATGGCGAATGCAGTTAATGGCGAGTCCAGAGGTGAGGCCTATATTGGTCAAGTTGCAGTTGCTGCAGTAATACTTAACCGCGTTAATAGTGCATCTTTTCCTAACACAATTTCCGGAGTTATTTTTGAACCTGGAGCCTTTACTGCTGTTGCAGACGGGCAAATTTGGCTTACACCAAACGAGTCTTCTAAAAAGGCAGTATTAGATGCCATCAATGGGTGGGATCCAACGGGCGAAGCTTTATACTACTTTAATCCCGATACAGCCACTAGTGGGTGGATTTGGGGTAGACCGCAAATTAAACGGATTGGGAAACATATCTTTTGTAAGTAGAGAGGTGAAAAGAATTGATTAGAGGAATATTAATAGGGGTTTTAGCTGTAGGAGTTGCAGGGACAGCGTATTGGGGTTATCAAGAACATCAAGAAAAAAATGCTATTCTGCTAAATGCAGAAAATAACTACCAAAGATCGTTTCATAATCTTTCGTATCGGATGGATATCCTCCACGATAAAATTGGGACAACACTAGCAATGAACTCCAAGGATACCTTGTCTCCATCTTTAATTGAAGTTTGGAGACTTACATCACAGGCCCATGGTGATGTTGGGCAGCTTCCGTTAACACTATTACCTTTTAATAAAACCGAAGAGTTCTTGGCTAATATTGGTAATTTTAGTTATCGAACAGCCGTAAGGGATTTATCAAAGGAACCATTGAGCGATAAAGAGTATGAAACATTGCAGACACTTTATAAGCAGTCTGGCGATATACAAAACGAACTTCGAAGCGTGCAGCATATGGTCTTGAAAAATAACTTGCGTTGGATGGATGTTGAGTTAGCTCTTGCGTCTGGGAAAGAAACGACTGATAACACGATCATAGATGGTTTTAAAACAGTCGAAAAAACGGTGTCCGGTTATGAGGAAACAGACTTTGGCCCTACATTTGTAAACATGCAAAAAAAGGACGAAAATTTCAAGAAAATTAAAGGGAAAACTATTACACGTCAAGAAGCAATCGAAATTGCAAAAAAATATATGAAGTTTGATGGTAATGCTGATGTTAAAGTTACAGAGAATGGGAAAGGATCTGACTATGGTTTTTACAGTGTGTCCATCCAAAATAAACAAACTAACCAGGAAGCTAGCATGGATATCACGAAAAAAGCAGGTCATCCAATTTGGTTTATTAATAACCGTGATGTGAAAAAACAAGTGATAAGTTTAAATGAAGCAGACAATAAAGCAGCTCAATTTTTAAAAGAGACAGGTTTCAAAGATCTAGAGGTATTTGAAAGCACACAATACGATAATATCGGTGTCTTTAACTTTGTTACAAATATAAATGGAGTTAGAGTATATCCTGAGTCTATTAAGGTTAAGGTTGCATTAGATAACGGTGATATTATCGGGGTTTCTGCTGAGGAATATTTGAAATCATTCCACACTAGAACTATTGATAAACCTGAGATTACGGTTGATCAAGCTCGTGCAAAGGTGAATCCTAAATTGAAAGTGATGGAAGACCACCAGGCGATTATATTAAACGATATCAATGAAGAAGTACTATGTTATGAATTTCTAGGTACAATTAACGATGATACGTATAGAATATTTATTAACGCTAAAAATGGTTTTGAAGAAGAAGTAGAAAAAATGAAAAATGCTGAGTCCATTTATGACGATGTACTTTGAGGGAATTCCAAACAAATTAGCTGAGCTTTAGAATTACTAACATCAGAACCTCGGATGATGGATGAAACGAAAGGTGATTGGTTTGAACGTCGTAGAGAGGATCTTAATAAAGGTTGTGATTGTTCAGTTTATCTTTTTGTTTTTATCACAGCTATTTTTTCATCAGATAGATATTTTCCCTCAAATTAAACAACTTACGAAATACGAAGGGGTAAATGAAAATACATTTACTGAAATCTTACCAACCCTCCAATCTGGAGAAAAATAAAGCAGGCTATCCTGCTTTATTTTTTATGAATACGGATATGCAGCCAGGTTCTGCCCTAAGTTTTCTTTAATAAAAATGTTAAAATAAAGGGGCATTTCATCATCTTATGGTAAAATAAGAATAGACAACCTATGAGACATTCATGGAAATATAGGAGGATTTATGGAAAAGAAATTATCAATTGCAATTGACGGCCCTGCTGCAGCCGGGAAGAGTACAGTGGCAAAAATTGTAGCAGAAAACCTTTCTTATCTTTATATCGACACAGGTGCAATGTACAGGGCATTAACATATAAAGCAATCGCTCATCATATTAACCTGGAGGATCAGGACGCTTTGCTAGACATGCTCTTATCGACGGACATTAAATTGCTGCCTTCAGAAAAGGGACAATTGGTATATCTAGATAATAGTGAGGTAACCAATGAAATTCGCTCATCAGAAGTAACTAATTCTGTTTCTTATGTTGCAATACATCAGAAAGTTCGTGAAGAAATGGTCAGAAGACAACAATCGTTTGCCATTAAAGGTGGAGTCGTGATGGACGGTCGGGATATTGGAACACATGTATTACCCGATGCGGAAATAAAAGTATTCTTATTAGCGAGTGTTGATGAAAGAGCTGAGAGGCGCCATACTGAAAATATTCAAAAAGGTTATCCTTCTAATTTAGAAAAGTTAAAAGAAGATATTGCCAGAAGAGATAAAATTGATTCTGAAAGAGAAGTAGCACCATTGAAGAAAGCGGAGGACGCTGTTGAAATTGACACAACCTCTTTGACTATTCCTAAAGTTGTCGAAAAAATAATGGCTCTGGTGCATGAAAGGATTGAATAAGTGTGACGTTTTATGCATTTGCAAAGTCAGTAGTTTATACGATTTTTAAACCATGGTACAGAATTGAGGCGATTGGGGTAGAAAATATTCCCAAAGAAGGTGGGGTTCTTCTTTGTGCCAATCATATTCATAATTTTGATCCAATCGTTGTGGGAATTATGGTGCCACGTCCTGTTCATTATATGGCGAAGGATGAGCTTTTTCGGATCCCAGTGTTAGGTGGAATCGTTAGAAAATGTAATGCCTTCCCAGTGAAACGGGGATTTAGTGACCGAGAGGCTTTGAGAACGGGTTTAAAGGTATTAAAGGATGGTCATGTTTTCGGCCTGTTTCCTGAGGGGAAAAGGAGTAAGACCGGGGAGTTAGGAAAGGGCCTGTCAGGTGCAGGTTTTTTTGCATCAAGGTCAGAAGCTCATGTTGTTCCGTGTGCGATAATTGGACCATATAAAAGTTTTAAGAAACTAAGGGTCGTATATGGAAAACCAATTAAAATGGATGAAGTGAGAAAAACAAAGGCTTCGGCTGATCAGGTTACTGAATTAATTATGTCAGAAATTGATAAACTTATAAAAGAGCATCAATAGGTTGTGCTTGACAAAATACACTATTTGTAAGAAGTTAATAAAAAGAGTTTTTTTTTGAATATTCTTTGCTTTTACGTTAGTTTTATATGTGGTGTATCCTGTGTGGTATTCACCAAATCATATATAGATTTTTAGGAGTAAATGGATTAAGGAGGAATACATATGTCGGAAGAACTGAATCAAGTAGAAGTGAAAAGCTTTGAAATTGGGGACAAAGTAACAGGACAAGTTACTAAAGTTGAAGAAAAGCAGGTGCTTGTGAACATTCCGGGTAGTAAACTTGATGGAATTATTCCAATTAGTGAGCTTTCAAGCCTTCATATTGAAAAAGCATCTGATGCTGCTCTCGAAGGTGATGAATTAGAACTGGAAGTATTAAAAGTAGAGGAAGAAGCTTTAGTTCTTTCAAAAAGGAAAGTTGACGCAGAAAAGGCATGGGAGACACTCGAACAGCAATTCCAATCAGGAGAAGTTTTTGAAACCGAGGTAAAAGACGTTGTAAAAGGCGGACTAGTTGTGGATCTTGGAGTTCGTGGCTTTGTTCCTGCGTCCCTTGTTGAAGCACATTTTGTAGAGGATTTTAGCGATTATAAAGGACGCATGCTTTCTTTTAAAATTGTTGAATTAGATAAAGAAAAGAATCGCTTAATTCTTTCGCATCGTGCAGTGGTAGAAGCAGAAAAGGGTAAACTAAAACAGAACCGTCTAGATGCGCTTCAAGTAGGGCAGATTATTGAGGGTACTGTACAAAGAATTACCGATTTTGGAGCCTTCGTTGATATTGGGGGTATTGATGGGTTAGTTCATATTTCTCAACTATCCTATGATCATGTTGATAAACCAACTGATGTAGTTCAAGAAGGACAACAGGTCAATGTAAAGGTACTAAATGTCGATCGTGATAACGAAAGAATTTCTTTATCCATAAAAGAAACATTGCCAGGACCGTGGACTAATATTTCTGAAAAAGCCCCTAAAGGAAGTATTTTAGATGGGAATGTTAAAAGATTAGTCTCCTATGGTGCTTTTGTGGAAGTCTTCCCTGGTGTGGAAGGACTTGTCCATATTTCCCAAATTGCCCATAAGCATATTGGAACACCACATGAAGTTCTTCAAGAAGGTCAAGAAGTAAAAGTTAAGGTTCTCGACGCTAATGAGCAGGAACAACGTCTATCTTTGAGCATAAAAGAGTTACTTGAAAAAGACGTTGAAGAAAACTTTGATTATGAACTTCCAGAAGAGTCTAAAGGCTTTCAACTTGGAGAAGTTATTGGAGATAAATTAAAGAATCTAAGAAAATAATGGTGATTTACGTGTCTAGATCTGAACGAAAATGGGATCACATTCGTTTTGCCCTTGAAAATCGGCAAACCCACTCGACAATTTTCGATGATGTCAAATTTATACACCAAAGCTTACCGAATATCAGTGTGATGGATGTTCGATTAGATCACTCAATTGGCGAACTTTCTTTAAGTTCGCCAATTTTTATCAATGCGATGACGGGTGGCGGCGGTGAAAAGACATATCGAATTAATCAGCAATTGGCCATTGCTGCTAAAAATACAGGATTGGCTATGGCTGTCGGTTCACAAATGTCTGCTATAAAGGATAAGCGTGAACGCTATACATATGAAATCGTTCGTAAAGAGAATCCACAGGGGACCATTATTGCCAATTTAGGTTGTGAAGCCACAACGGACGATGCCAAAGTGGCCATTGATATGATTGAAGCAAATGCCATGCAGATTCACTTAAATGTCATTCAAGAACTAACCATGCCTGAAGGCGATCGAGATTTTTCTGGTGCACTTAAGAGAATTGAGTCAATTGTTAAAGCAGTAGAAGTTCCTGTCATTGTGAAAGAGGTTGGTTTCGGCATGACAATGGAGACTGTTAGAGCCCTTACAGGAGTAGGTGTCTCTGCCGTAGATGTGGGTGGCTCTGGGGGAACTAATTTTGCAGAAATTGAAAATAATCGAAGAGATGAATCACTATCATTTTTTAATGACTGGGGTATTCCTACGCCAATCTCCATTATTGAAGCAGCACTTCTTTCTGAAAAAATATCAATTATAGGTTCAGGTGGCTTTATAAGCGGACTTGATATTGCCAAGGGTATTGCGATTGGAGCAAATGCAATCGGAATGGCTGGCAATTTTCTGCGGATTCTCGTCGAGAAGGGCGTAGAATCCTTACAGGCCGAAATTGAAAAACTTCACAAGGAGTTGACTTTAATTCTGACTGCTTTAGGTGCTAAATCTATCTCGGATTTAAAGCAAGTCCCCTTGATGATTTCCGGTGATACTTATCATTGGTTGAATCAAAGAGGAATTGATACAAAACAATTTAGCCAACGAAATAAAGAGTAAAGCTCTCGCTTCCGCGAGAGCTTTACTTATATGCTTGATTATCTCTTTCCATCGTTTAATCCTCTTGCCTCTTCGGGGCTTGAAAGCTTTGTAGCACCTGGATAGTGTAGTGCTTGATCACGATCTGACTCCACTCTCCGACTTGCTTTTAGCTTTTTCTCTTGACGATCCTTACCCATATATCCACACCTCCTCTTTATAAGATGATTCACCATGGAAATATTATTCAAGGAAGTATGAAAGTATAGAAAAAGTACCAATAATAAAAAAGAGGGAGGTGAGTGTATGGAAGGAGCATTGTTTTACTGGACTTGTTGGACTTTTTGGGTATATCTAACATTTGTTCTAGATAAAAAAAATCCATATCGGTTAAAACTGGCGGCTATTATTCTCATTGTTTTACTTTTATCGAATTTTCAGTTCATGGTTGGAAATTTTGACATTCAGGTGAGTGGATTATTTTTATTAATCACTTCCTATATATTCTTTAGCCAAGAAAAGAGCAGAGTCATTATTTACTCATTAATATGTTCATTGATCGTGTCAACCGCCTATGTTGCGTTCCATTTATTTGAAATTTTTGATCCTATTTGGATTATTTTTAAGGTAGAATGGATGATGGGTATTTGCTTTGGTTATCTTGCAATTCTCCTGCAAAAAACATTAAAAGGGAGATTGCTTATTATCATTTGTGGTACGATGCAGGGTGAATTTTTATATGCCTATACGTTACGAAAATTTCAATTCTCCTATACGATCGGTTCCTTCGAATATTTGGACGTTTGTGCCTTAACAATCGCTTTATTGGTAGGCTGGAGTACACTGGAATATGCTGGGGCCTATATGCAAAATCATCTCCATATTTTTGAAAAAGGGAGACAAAAATCCTCATAAAATGGATTCTTGTGATGCTTACCGTTGCTAGAAAGGATTAAGATTGATAAAATAATGTAAGTTAGGCCCTTCTCGTTGACAGAAGGGTTTCTTTACTTAATAAGAACTTTAAATGGAATAATGCTAACATAACAATTAATTTGTGAAATATATGAGAAAGGATGGCGATCTTAATGGTTAAACCAGTTATTGCCATTGTAGGAAGACCGAACGTTGGGAAATCAACCATTTTTAATCGAATTGTGGGTGAACGAATTTCGATTGTAGAAGATATTCCAGGAGTAACAAGAGATCGTATTTATAGTTCTGGTGAGTGGCTGACACATGAATTCAATTTAATCGATACAGGTGGAATTGATATTGGTGATGAACCCTTTTTAGAGCAAATTCGTCAGCAAGCAGAAGTAGCAATTGATGAGGCAGATGTGATTGTCTTCTTAACAAATGGACGAGAAGGGGTTACAGCTGCAGATGAAGAAGTAGCAAAAATATTATATAAGTCTAAAAAACCGATCGTATTAGGTGTCAATAAAATTGATAATCCAGAAATGCGAGAGCATATATATGACTTTTATTCACTTGGATTCGGAGAACCGATTCCTATTTCTGGATCACATGGACTAGGACTCGGAGATTTATTGGATGAGGCCGCTAAGCACTTTCCAAAAAATAAGCCTATAGAATATGGTGAAGATGTTGTCAAGTTTTCTTTAATCGGAAGACCAAATGTTGGTAAGTCATCACTTGTGAATGCAATCTTGGGAGAAGACCGGGTAATTGTCAGCAATATTGCGGGTACAACACGTGATGCAGTCGATTCTCCATATACGTATAATGGACAGAAATATGTCATAATTGATACAGCCGGAATTAGAAAAAAAGGAAAAGTATATGAGAGTACGGAAAAATATAGTGTTCTTCGTGCATTAAGGGCTATTGAACGTTCTGATGTGGTTCTCGTAGTTATCAATGCCGAAGAGGGGATTATTGAGCAGGATAAGAAAATTGCTGGGTATGCCCATGAGGCTGGACGGGCTGTTGTTATTGTAGTGAATAAGTGGGATGCCGTTGAAAAAGATGAGAAGACCATGAAAGAGCTCGAACATAAGATTAGAGAACATTTCTTGTTCCTCAGCTATGCGCCAATTGTGTTTTTATCTGCAAAAACAAAAAAACGGATCCATACACTATTGCCAATGATTAATACAGCAAGCGAAAACCATTCTATGCGCGTGGAAACTAGTGTACTTAATGATGTTATTAGTGATGCCGTTGCTATGAACCCGGCACCGTCTGACAAAGGTAAACGCTTAAAAATTTATTATACAACACAAGTTGCTGTAAAACCGCCTACCTTTGTAGTGTTCGTCAATGAACCCGAATTAGTGCATTTCTCCTATGAGCGTTTTCTAGAGAATAGAATTAGAGACGCTTTTGGATTTGAAGGAACCCCTATCAAGATTTATGCTAGAGAAAGAAAATAAAGATAAGGCGGGTGTAGTATGATGCAGGATAAAAGAACTGCTATAACTGTTGTTGGCGCAGGGAGCTGGGGGACAGCTCTTGCAATCGTGCTTGCTGATAATGCCCATGAAGTTCGTCTATGGAGCCATAATGAAGAACAAGTTAAAGAAATCAATGAATGTCACACAAATAAAAGGTATTTACCAGAAATTAGTCTGCCAGAATTAATTGTTGGCTATGCCTCATTACGTGATGCATTAATGGGAGTAGAAACAGTTATTTTAGCTGTTCCAACGAAGGCGATTAGGGAAGTTCTTGGAAAGATAAGTGCGGTCCAGACGGCGCCAATAACAGTTGCTCATGTAAGTAAAGGGATTGAGCCTGATTCACTATTACGTATTTCGGAAATGATTACACAGGAAATGCCAAAAGAGCTCTTACAAGATATCGTCGTACTTTCTGGACCAAGCCATGCAGAAGAAGTCAGTCTAAGGCATCCGACAACGGTGACTGTGACATCAGAGAATATGGCAGCTGCCGAGAAAATCCAAGATTTATTTATAAACCACAATTTTCGCGTCTATACGAATTCCGATGTCATCGGCGTTGAAATTGGCGGTGCCTTAAAGAACATTATTGCCCTTGCTGCTGGAATAACGGATGGTCTTGGCTATGGTGATAATGCTAAAGCCGCCTTGATGACAAGAGGATTGGCGGAAATAGCCCGTCTTGGAACAAAAATGGGGGCAAATCCGTTAACGTTTTCTGGATTAACAGGAATAGGTGATTTAATTGTTACCTGTACGAGTGTTCATTCACGAAACTGGAGAGCAGGTAATTTACTTGGTAAGGGTAAAACGCTTGATGAGGTTCTTGATAATATGGGAATGGTCGTTGAGGGCGTTAGAACAACTAAGGCAGCGTATCAATTAGCCAATAAGTATCAGGTAAACATGCCAATCACTTTCGCTTTATATGATGTTTTATTTAACGGGAAAAACGCAAAAGATGCTGTGGATGTTCTTATGGCTCGCGGTAAGACCCATGAAATGGAAGAATTAGTCAATGTTCTAGATGAAAAAAATACGGAAAACTAAAATTGTGCTTTTTTCTGAAGAAAATAGGCGTTCTGATGATGCGCTTTTTATCGGGATTGCATACAATGCAACGAAGCAACCTGGTAGTATGACGCTGGAGAATGGGTTATTTAGTCCTAATTGGCTGAAGTAAAGAATTCGCCCCTCTTTACTTCAGTTTTTTTATTTTTTGCGATAAAAATTTTATTGGAATAGGAATAGCTGTGATATAATTAATCTTCGAAAAAGGGGGAATATTCATTGTCACCAGCTATGATCAAAATGTGGATTTCCATTGCAGGAATGGGTCTCATGTTTCTTGCTATTATGACCATTTATTTAAGTAGGTACAAGCTAAAAGGGGTACTTCGGTTTATTACAGCAATTATCGCTTATTTATTTATGATTGTTGCAGGATTGACCTTACTTATTGTTTTCTTGACTTAATTGTTTACAATACATAAATCAAAAGGTGATTTTATGAAAAGAAAATTGCTAGTCAGCATCCTTATTTCAGCAATGGTTCTATTAACGGGGTGTATGTACCCGAAGGAAGAATTATCACAGAATCAAATTCCATATAAGGACCAAATCCAAACCGTACAAACGGCAGTAGATGACTTTCAAAAGGAAAATGGTGGAATTCTGCCAATCAAAACAAAAGATGCGGAAACGCCTATCTATCAAAAATATCCGATTGAATTTAAAAAGATAACACCGAAGTATATGTCTGAGCCTCCTGGAAATGCTTTTGAAAGTGGTGGCGTTTTTCAGTATGTTCTTATTGATGTAGAAACGAATCCAACCGTTAAATTATTTGACTTACGAATGACAGAAACGATTCGTGAGATCAAATTAAGGATTAAATCAAAAGGCTACCCACCATTTAAGGAACAGATTGCTAAAAATGTGTTTACGCTTGATTATAAACAATTAGGGTATAAGAAACAGCCCTATGTAGTAAGCCCATTTACTGAACAAAATCTTTCCCTCGTTATAACTGGGGATGCAGAGGTGTTCGTCGATTATCGGCCAGACCTTTATCAGGCACTTAAAAAAGCAGATATCGAGCTAAAACCAGGTGAGGATATTCGGCCGATATTAGTAGGTGACTCGATGTTTGTTCCGGCATATTCTTTGCCCTATACGGTAGATTCAAATACGAAAGAACCAGTTTTCTTAGAAGAATAACTTAGTTCTTATCATAAACCCTTTTCCTACGAAATATATTGTAGGAGAAGGGTTTTTTTTGCTACTTATTGTGTCGTGATATGGTCATTTCTAATCTTTCATATCCCGGAATCATAGTTAGAAACCCTCCATATAATCGAATATTCAGAGAAATAGATAACAGGGTATCTCGTTAATTTTTTATAAGGGGGGTAAAAAATTTTCGAAAAGTGTCATAAACATATAGGACAACATCATAAACATATACTGTCCAAAAATACCTAAAATGGATGAGATTATCCCACTTTACTCTATGATCGGGAGGGGATCACTTGGAAAAGGTTGATATTTTTAAAGATATTGCCGAAAGAACAGGCGGTGATATTTATTTAGGAGTAGTAGGAGCAGTTCGAACAGGAAAATCCACATTTATTAAGAAGTTCATGGAGCTTGTTGTCTTACCGAATATAAACAGTGAAGCTGAAAGATCACGAGCACAAGATGAGCTTCCACAAAGTGCAGCTGGAAAAACAATCATGACAACCGAGCCTAAATTCGTGCCAAATCAGGCTGCAACTGTTCATGTTGATGAGGGACTAAATGTTAATATCCGACTCGTAGACTGTGTCGGCTACACAGTACCTGGTGCTAAAGGATATGAAGATGAAAATGGTCCAAGAATGATCAATACCCCTTGGTATGAAGAACCTATTCCGTTTCATGAAGCGGCCGAAATTGGCACAAGAAAAGTCATCCAAGAACACTCCACAATTGGTGTCGTTGTCACCACAGATGGAACCATTGGTGAGATTCCTAGAAGTAACTATATTGAGGCAGAAGAAAGAGTCATTAATGAGCTGAAGGAAGTTGGAAAACCCTTTATCATGGTTGTCAACAGCGCACAGCCATACCACCCTAGTACTGAAACATTAAGATCAAATTTAGCAGAAAAATATGACATCCCAGTTATTGCAATGAGTGTGGAAAGTATGAGGGACAGTGACGTTCTTAACGTCCTTCGAGAAGCCCTTTACGAGTTTCCAGTCCTCGAAGTTAATGTAAACCTCCCAAGCTGGGTAATGGTACTTAGGGAAAACCATTGGCTCCGTGAAAGCTATCAAGAAGCGGTGAAGGAAACCGTTAAAGATATCAAGAGATTACGAGATGTAGATCGTGTCGTCCAACAATTTAGTGACTTTGAATTCATTGAAAGAGCTGGATTAGCTGGTATTGAGATGGGTTCAGGAGTTGCTGAAATTGATTTAATGGCTCCTGATGAATTGTACGATGATATTTTAAAAGAAATTGTTGGGGTTGAAATTCGAGGGAAAGATCACTTGCTTGAATTAATGCAGGATTTTGCTCATGCCAAAGCTGAATATGATCATATTTCTGACGCTTTAAAAATGGTGAAACAAACTGGTTATGGAATTGCATCGCCTACACTTTCAGATATGAGCCTTGAAGAACCAGAAATCATCCGTCAGGGAGCAAGGTTTGGGGTTAGACTTAGAGCCGTGGCCCCATCGATTCATATGATCAAAGTGGATGTTGAATCGGAATTTGCTCCCATCATAGGTACAGAAAAACAAAGTGAGGAACTAGTTCGCTATCTCATGCAGGACTTCGAGGATGACCCATTATCGATTTGGAATTCTGATATCTTTGGTCGTAGCCTAAGTTCCATTGTTCGTGAAGGAATTCAAGCAAAGCTTTCCTTGATGCCAGAGAATGCCAGATATAAATTAAAAGAAACATTAGAAAGAATTATAAATGAAGGATCAGGCGGATTAATCGCCATAATCCTCTAAGTTTTGGACTCCACTATTGGAGTCCCTTTTTAGTTTTTGTTAAAATTCGACCATAAGAATGTCAAAAATAGTAGAAAAATGGTGAACGAAAGAAAAGATTACCATTATTTCATGAAATCTTCTTGATAAGCTGAATTGATTATGATAATCTTTTAACAGAATTACGTTATAGTGCTTGAAACCTTTATTTGATAAGGTTTTTATTAAAAAAATAGATTTCCGCTATGAAAGTAGTCGAAATGGGATTACTTTGGTAATAAAACAACGCTATGACGTATAGAAATTAGAAAAATTGTTTAGAAATGTAGATAAGTAATCTTATTTACGAATCTTGATAATTTCTTCGGGAGGAGGTGAATGGCATGAACAAGACAGAACTTATTAATGCAGTTGCTGAAGCTAGCGAGCTTTCAAAAAAGGACGCTACAAAAGCAGTTGATGCTGTTTTTGATGCGATTTTAGATGCTTTAAAAAATGGTGATAAAGTACAATTAATCGGTTTTGGTAACTTTGAAGTACGCGAACGCGCAGCCCGTAAAGGTCGTAACCCACAAACAGGTGAAGAGATCGAAATCGCTGCTAGCAAGGTTCCAGCTTTCAAACCAGGTAAAGCGCTTAAAGACGCAGTAAAATAATTACATAATTATTGCTTTAAGCGATCTTGCTTAGGCAAAAAGGTCATGGATTATTCCATGGCCTTTTTACTTTGGGGAACATCGAATATTTATTTGAGTGCCAATCAGATGTCTCATAAAGCAAAGAGCTCCAAATTTTTTGCTTGCATTGAAAAGAATGTGCTAATATGTATTTGTCGTCTATACTTGATAGATATACCTTTAGGAGGAATACTGTATGTCAGAAGTCAATCGTGCCCAAATCGAAGAGGCGGTGCGTTTAATATTGGAAGCTATCGGAGAAGACCCAAATCGTGAAGGTCTCCTTGATACACCAAAACGAGTAGCAAAAATGTATGAGGAAGTATTTAGCGGATTAAATGAAGATCCGAAACAGCATTTTGAAACTATTTTTAGTGAAGATCATGAAGAATTAGTACTAGTGAAGGATATCCCTTTTTATTCGATGTGCGAACATCATCTAGTACCGTTTTTTGGGAAGGCGCATGTTGCTTATATTCCACAAAATGGTCGTGTAACAGGCTTAAGTAAATTAGCTCGAGCTGTTGAAGCTGTTGCCAAAAGACCACAATTACAAGAACGGATTACGTCGACCATTGCCGATAGTATTATGGAAAAACTAGGACCACATGGAGCTATGGTCGTAGTGGAAGCGGAACATATGTGCATGACCATGCGTGGCGTGAAAAAGCCTGGTTCGAAAACAATCACAACGGCAGTTCGTGGCGTTCTCGCTGATGATGCGATCGCTCGTTCTGAAGTACTCTCCTTAATAAAATATTAGTGTCGATTATTTCTAACATATTTGGAGTGATTAAATTGGAAAAGCGCAATCTGCAAAATAGTGATTATATTGTCATTAAAGCGATCGATGATGGTGTTAGTGTGATTGGTCTAACCAGAGGTACTGATACAAGATTTCATCATTCTGAAAAACTTGATAATGGAGAAGTTCTCATTGCTCAATTTACTGAGCATACATCCGCTATAAAAATCAGGGGTAATGCTAAAATTCTTACTCAATTTGGTGAAATCGATTCTGAAATGAAGAAATAAATGGACTATACAGAGGCTGTCAACGAAAAATAATCGATCATGATTGATAAATGATTATTTTGTGAATATCTGCAGATTGGATGCCTTTTATGGTATAATGTTGTTTGCCTTATTTAAAAGAGAATGAGTGTGCTTTTCTTTGATTTTTTGGCATGAAAATTATTTTAAAATAGACAATAAATAATACATAATGATATTACTTCGGGGAAGCAAGGGTGATTAGAGTGCAGGACATTCGTCAAAAATATGCAATAATTAAGGAGCAGGTTGAAAAAAGAGTTTATAACTCTTATCTGCTTGAACATATTGAAACCCCAATTATTGATGAGGATAAACTTCTTATCCTTGTTTCAATAATGGAAAGACTCGAATTGTCTTTTAAAGAAGTTCAGAATTATGCATTGTCGACTATGTTGATTCAAATAGCCCTTGATACCCATGAACATATTTCCAATTCTTCGAGTGATGAAAAAAATCGACAACTAACGGTTCTTGCAGGGGATTATTTTAGCGGCTTATATTATAAACTTCTCGCAGATTCGGAAGATGTTTCGATGATTAAATCACTCTCAAAAGGTGTTAAAGAGGTCAATGAAAATAAGATTCTCCTCTACCAAAGTGAGTTAGAAGGCATAGAAACACTGATGACCAGCATGAAGCGGATTGAAAGCTCCATTCTTACGAAGCTCTCTGATTTTTTCAAAGTAGACTTATGGAACGATTTTCTTGCGCATTTCTTACTTTTTAAGCGATTATTGAATGAAAAAAAGCTATACTTTCAATTGGAAAACTCAGTTTTATTTGAATCATTAAAGAAAATTATCTTTTCGGGTAATGAATCAAAATTGGAAGAATTAACTGGTGCACAACGAAATCAATTAGTACAAATTTGTGATCACTATTTAGTGGAATCGAAAAATGTCATTGAAAAAGGATTGAATCAACTTCCTTTCTTAAATGACCTGCTAGAAAACAGGATTAATTCGTTGTTAAATCAATACCAGCCATTTGCAAAAACATTTGTGGAAGAAGGGTAAACCATGCAGGAATCGAAAGAACAGCGTGTTCACAATGTGTTTGAAAAGATTTCTGATAACTATGATAAAATGAATTCTGTTATTAGTTTTCAGCAACACATCAAGTGGCGAAAAGACACCATGAAAAGAATGAATGTCCAACCAGGTTCAAAAGCACTTGATGTATGCTGTGGAACAGCAGATTGGACAATTGCTTTAGCAGAAGCAGTTGGCCCAAAAGGTGAAGTAACTGGTTTAGATTTTAGTCAAAATATGCTGAATGTTGGTATAGAAAAGGTAGAAAGTCTAGGTTATGACCAAATCAAGCTAATCCACGGGAATGCCATGGAACTTCCTTTTCCTGATAATAGCTTCGATTATGTTACCATTGGCTTTGGCTTAAGGAATGTCCCGGATTACCTGCAAGTTCTAAAGGAAATGAATCGAGTAGTAAAGCCAGGAGGCATTGCTGTCTGTCTTGAAACCTCTCAGCCTACCTTAATCGGTTATAAACAACTTTATTACTTTTACTTCCGTTTTATTATGCCATTGTTCGGTAAATTGTTAGCTAAAAGCTATCGAGAATATTCATGGCTTCATGAATCTGCACGTGATTTTCCCGGGATGAGGGAGCTCGCAAAAATGTTTGAACAAGCAGGCTTCAAAGACGTAAAATACAAATCATATAGCGGCGGTGCAGCCGCAGTTCATATCGGTAAAAAGAATAATTCATAGATATTGAAGACAGGATGAAAAGCTGGGTGAATACAAATGAAATTAAAAATGATGTATTCATTTTTGAATTCGGATATTAACATAATCGAAAAAGAACTGGAAGAGACGATTCAACCAAAGTCTCCTCTCTTGCGACAGGCTTCTATGCATACATTACAAGCCGGAGGGAAAAGAATTCGTCCTGTTTTTGTTTTGCTTGCAGGTAAATTTGGTCATTATGATATTCATGTGATGAAAAATGTGGCAGTTGCGTTAGAACTTATTCATATGGCTTCGCTTGTCCATGATGACGTGATTGATGATGCAGACCTTCGTAGAGGTCAACCAACCGTTAAATCGAAATGGGATAACAAAATTGCCATGTATACAGGTGACTTTGTTTTTGCCTTAGCCTTAGAATTAATGACAAATATAGAAAAACCGGCTGCTCACAAAATTTTAGCGAATACAATCGTTGAAGTGACGGTAGGGGAAATACAGCAAATAAAAGATAAATACCGTTTCGATCAGAACCTGCGCGATTACCTCCGTCGCATCAAGCGAAAAACAGCCTTGTTAATCGCTGTTAGTTGCCAACTAGGTGCAATTGCTGCAGGAGTTGAAGAAGACGTCCACAAGAAACTATATCGTTTTGGGTATTATGTGGGAATGTCATATCAAATTATTGATGATATATTAGATTTCACTTCCACAGAGAAGGAACTGGGTAAACCAGCTGGAAGTGATCTTTTACAAGGAAATATTACAGCACCAGCTCTGTACGCAATGGAGGATCCAGAAGTACGTAGGGAAATTGCGAAGGTCCATGAAGAGATGGACTCAGAGGATATCGCGAAAATAATCTCCCTTATTAAACAAACAGGAGCCATTGAAAAATCGATCGCTTTAAGTGATCATTATTTAGATAAAGCAATCGCAGTTTTAGATGAACTGCCGGAGAATAAGGCTAAAAAAACACTTCGTGATATTGCTAAATCCATAGGTAGACGAAAATTTTAAGAATCAGCAGTATTCTTTTTTTCACCTTGCTAAATATTCAAAAAAATGTTAATATTTCCATGGATTGTTCTCTGCTAACAATCAACATACATAATTAATTAGGAGTGGAATTCATGGAAAAAACTTTTTTGATGGTAAAGCCAGATGGCGTACAGCGTAACCTAATAGGAGAAATCGTTGCACGTTTTGAAAGAAAGGGCTTCCAATTGGTTGGAGCTAAGTTAATGAACATCCAAACAGAGCTTGCTGAGGAACATTATGGCGAGCACAAGGAACGTCCATTCTTTGGTGAATTAGTAGATTTTATTACTTCAGGTCCAGTTTTTGCTATGGTATGGCAAGGAGAAAATGTCATTGCAACGGCTCGTCAAATGATGGGTTCAACGAATCCAAAGGATGCAGCTCCAGGTACTATACGTGGGGACTTTGGTCTAACAGTTGGTAAGAATGTGATTCATGGCTCTGATTCTCCAACGAGTGCTGAGCGTGAGATTGGTTTGTTTTTTAAAGATAGCGGAGTAGTGGAATATACAAAGCTAGTTAACGAATGGATCTACTAATTTAATGCTTATCGGCACTTGTATAGTTTATATGAGTGCCTTTTTTTGTATCCGATTTCAAAAACTTTTCGGTCGTTTTCTGAATAGTTATACTATGTTTATTTCGCTTGATATGTTATATTGGTACATAATTCTTTAATGAGTTGAAGGGGGAAAGAGTATGGGAATGAGATATCTCACTGCTGGGGAATCCCATGGTCCACAGTTAACAACAATAGTAGAGGGCTTGCCAGCGGGAATACCGCTAGAAGCATTAGATATAAATGAAGAACTGGCTAGAAGGCAAAAAGGTTATGGTCGTGGGAGAAGAATGCAAATAGAGAAGGATACCGCGGAGATTGTATCGGGGGTTCGTCATGGAAAAACACTTGGGTCTCCAGTCACTCTAGTTGTGAAAAACAATGATTGGAAGCACTGGACCAAAATCATGGGTATTGAAGCGATAGATGAAAATCAAGAGGAAGAAATGAAACGTAAGGTAACTCGAGCTAGACCGGGCCACGCTGACTTAAATGGTGCCATTAAATATGGGCACCGAGATATGAGAAATGTTCTTGAACGATCTTCAGCGCGAGAGACAACTGTAAGAGTAGCTGCCGGCTCTGTCGCCAAGAAGCTATTATCTCTAGTAGGTATAGAACTAGTTTCGCATGTCGTCGAAATTGGTGGAATTAAAGCGAATGTAGATTCATCGTTATCGGTAGAGGAATTAAAAAAGAGGACAGAAAGTTCTCCAGTTCGGGTTGCCGATCCACAAGTTGAGCAGGAAATGATGTCAGCCATTGATGAGGCTAAGAAAAATGGCGATTCCATTGGCGGCGTTGTAGAAGTGATTGCCACAGGGATGCCGGCTGGTGTCGGTAGTTACGTACACTATGATCGTAAATTAGATGGGAAATTAGCTGCAGCTATTATGAGTATAAACGCATTTAAAGGTGTGGAAATTGGGATTGGTTTTGAGGCTGCAAGAAAACCTGGCAGTGAAGTACATGATGAAATCGGTTGGGACAATGAACGGGGATATTACAGGAAAACCAATCGCTTAGGTGGATTTGAGGGGGGAATGACCACGGGTATGCCGATTGTGGTCAGAGGCGTGATGAAACCAATTCCGACACTTTACAAACCATTAATGAGTGTCGATATTGAGACGAAAGAACCCTTTGCAGCAAGTGTAGAGCGATCTGACAGTTGCGCAGTTCCTGCAGCAGCGGTTGTAGCAGAGCATGTTGTAGCGTGGGAGCTAGCGAATGCCCTGGTAGAACAATTCAATAGTGATCGTTTTGATACTTTTGCCGATGATATAAATCGGCAGCGTGAATATGCGAGGGAGTTTTAATGGAAACCATTCAAATCCAAACAGAGTCAAAACAATACCCTGTTTATGTAGGAGAAGGAATTAGAAATGAACTTGACTCGTTTTTATCGAAACATTTTACAAACCTTACGAGAATATTAATTATTACAGATGAATCAGTTGCAAATATTCACCTGGAAAAGTTGCAGGTCGCACTAAAGCAATGGAATCCGATTATTTATACTGCACCAACTGGAGAGAAAGCTAAAACATTTGAAGTTTTTTATGAAGCACTTTCAACAGCGCTTGAGAACCGTCTTGATCGAAAATCAGTGATTCTTTCCTTTGGAGGAGGGGCAGTCGGAGATTTGTCTGGTTTTGTGGCCGCATCCTTTATGAGAGGAATCCCGTTTATTCAAGTGCCAACGACGATTTTGGCTCATGATAGTGCTGTTGGTGGGAAGGTAGCCATCAACCACCCCTTAGGGAAGAATATGATTGGTGCTTTTTATCAACCAGAAGCCGTCTTTTATGATCTTGAGTTTTTAAAAACGTTGCCAATTCAAGAAATCCGTTCAGGGTTTGCTGAGGTTATTAAGCATGCACTAATTTCTGATTCAACTTTTTACGATTGGTTAAAAATGAATATACATGATTTGAATTTATTAACTGCAGAACAACTCTCTGATTCCTTAGTTAAGGGAATCAAGATAAAAAACGAATTTGTCTCTCAAGATGAAAAAGAAATGGGTGTGCGGGCCTATCTAAATTTAGGGCATACACTTGGGCATGCAATCGAGGCTGAAATGGGTTATGGAAACTTTACCCATGGTGAAGCGGTTATGATAGGAACAATTTTTGCGTTGAAGCTAAGCAGGGACCTTCTTGGATTAACTTTTCAGCTAGATGAGTTCGTCAATTGGGTGAAGCTGTTGGGCTACCAAACGAATATTCCTAAGCATCTTTCCTTTGAGAGTTTAATCGATAGGATGAAGCAGGATAAAAAGTCCGTTGGTGAGTCAATCAGATTTGTATTATTAGAGAAAATTGGACAACCAACCATTCAGGAAATATCTGAAATAAAATTATTAAATGAGTTAAAACGCTTATAATTTAGGGGGATTTTTTCATGATTAGAGGGGTGAGGGGAGCAACGACGGTTTGTGCGAATACTGAAGAGGCTATTGTCTCTGCTACTGAGGAACTAGTGACCAACCTAATTGAGCTTAATCAGATTCAACCTGACAGTGTTGCCTCTGTGTTCATTTCAACGACGGAAGATGTAGATGCAGCCTTTCCAGCAAAGGCATTACGAAAATTTGCCGATTGGACATATGTACCAGTTATGTGTATGCGAGAAATACCTGTGCCCAATTCGCTAAAAATGTGCGTTAGAATTATGATGCACGTAAATACCAATCTTCCTCAGGAAGATGTGGTCCATGTTTACCTAAGAGGTGCTAAGGTGCTTCGACCAGATCTAAAGCAGCAATGAAATCATACAGAAAACAGTTAGTAAAAGAAACATTCATGATTGGAGTGGGAAAAATGAGATGGAAAGAGCAGTTACTAACACTGACTCCGTATCAACCAGGGAAATCAATCGAGGCAGTAAAAAGGCAATTTAACCTAGAGCGGATTGTCAAGCTAGCATCCAATGAAAATCCTTTTGGCTGTTCAGCAAGGGTACTTTCTACTCTCCAAACGTATCAACCTAGTTTGGCTCTATACCCCGACGGTTATGCTACAAAATTAAGAGAGACACTGGCAGAATTTTTAGAAGTAGATGCGGATGAGCTGATATTTGGAAATGGTTCTGATAACCTTATTCAAATCATATCCCGTGCTCTCCTCCATTCGGATGCAAGTACGATAATGGCTTCGCCAACATTTTCTCAATATAAGCATAATGCCATAATCGAAGGGGCTATTGTGAAGGAAATTCCGCTTGTTAATGGAGACCATGATTTAGATGCAATGTTAGGGGCCATTGATGAACAGACGAATGTTATTTGGGTTTGTAGTCCAAACAATCCAACAGGTACATATATTCCGGAATATAAATTAATATCTTTTTTAGAAAAAGTACCTTCACATATTCTTGTTGTGGTTGATGAGGCTTATTTTGAATATGTCGTGGCAGAAGATTACTATGATTCCATTAAGCTAACACGTCAGTACGAGAATTTAATAGTCCTTCGAACATTCTCAAAAATATATGGACTTGCATCACTCCGCGTGGGTTATGGAGTGGCTAATCGAGCGATTATCAAAGCACTCGAGCCAGCTAGAGAGCCATTTAATGTAAATTCTATCGGACAATTAGCGGCAAGTGAAGCGATCCATGATCAGGAGTTTGTTACAGACTGCAAAGAGAAGAACAGGCAAGGCCTAGAACAGTTTTATCTATTTTGTGAAGAAAACCAACTAAGCTATTATCCTACACAAACTAACTTTATCCTTATAGATTTTAAAGTAGATGGAGATTTGATTTTTCAATATCTGCAGGAGAGAGGGTATATTGTACGCTCTGGAAAAGCGCTCGGCTTTCCGAAAGCGGTTAGGATAACAGTAGGCTCCTCAGAACAAAATGAAGGCGTCCTTAAGGTATTAAGTGAATTTTTAGAAGCGAACAGGGGAAATTAGTAGTTTTCTCTAAAATAGGGGGATGAAAAGTGAAAGGCCGTGTTTTTGTTGTAGGCTTAGGGTTAATTGGCGGTTCTTTAGCATTATGTATTAAGAAAGAACATAACGAAGCAGTCATCGTCGGGTATGATATTAATAAGGAACAAGCTAGACTTGCTAAAATGTTAGGAGTTATTGATGAAATAGCCGAAAATATTTCGGATGGGGCAATTGACGCTGATTTAATCATTATTGCAGCACCGGTAAATGAAGCGAAAGAAATCATCCTACTCCTATCTGAATTACCATTAAATCCAAAAGTGATTGTAACAGATACTGGCAGTACAAAGGGGAAAATAGTAAACAGTGCTATTAGTTTAAAACAGCGAGGGATTACGTTTATTGGCGGGCATCCAATGGCAGGTTCTCATAAAAGCGGGGTTTCAGCTGCAAAAGAAATATTATTTGAAAATGCATTTTACTTGTTAACGCCAGAAGAGCATATAGAGAATTCCGAGATAATCCTTTTAAAGGATTGGTTACAGGGTACAAATGCTAAATTCTTAACCGTTACACCGGAAAATCATGATTATTTAACAGGTATCGTTAGTCATTTTCCCCATATTATTGCTGCATCGATAGTAAGGCAAACTGAAAAACTTTCCGAATCAGAAAGTCTGATCCCTCGTCTTGCAGCGGGTGGTTTTCGAGATATTACACGTATTGCTTCTAGTAGCCCGGAGATGTGGAAGGATATTTTGCTGCACAATCGTGACACCTTGATTGAATTACTTAATTTGTGGTCAATTGAAATGAACGGGGTTAAAGTATTATTAGAAAATAAAAATAGTACTGGCATATTCAATTACTTTAAACAAGCAAAGGAATTCCGCGATGGATTGCCTCAAAAAGAAAAAGGTGCGATTCCATCATTTTATGATTTGTTTGTTGATGTACCAGACTA
Organism: Neobacillus jeddahensis; assembly: GCF_000612625.1. GTDB lineage: Bacteria > Bacillota > Bacilli > Bacillales > Cytobacillaceae > Neobacillus > Neobacillus jeddahensis. Next base: position 10,518 of record NZ_CCAS010000002.1, on the reverse strand, counting down.
TCCAGGTGTCATTTCCGAGATCACTGGCTATTTAGCGAAGGAAAATATTAGTATAACAAATATTCGTATCTTAGAAACACGTGAAGATATAAATGGAGTTTTGGTAATTAGTTTTCAAACAGAACAGGATCGTCAAATGGCAGAACAGTGTATTGGGAGTTATTCTAGTTATGCAACTACCATTGGTTCTTAAGAAAGTATAAAAGCTAAATGGATAGGACTGGGAATATTTAACAAGTGTATTGAACTAATTCTGATATTATTAAAAAGGTGATTTTGATGTCGTCATATAAACTTAAGAATAACATAACTCGGTTAGTTGGAGAGGTAACTATACCAGGAGATAAATCTATTTCGCATAGATCCGTCATGTTTGGTGCAATTGCGCACGGTGAGACAAGGGTTACAAATTTCCTTCCAGGTGATGATTGTTTAAGTACCATTTCGTGTTTTCGAAAGCTGGGAGTTACGATCGAGGAAAATGGTCATGAACTTCGAATCATCGGTAAGGGGTTTGACGGTTTAGTTGAACCAAATGAAGTATTAGATGTTGGCAATTCTGGGACAACGATTAGGTTATTAATGGGAATATTGGCAGGGAGAGCCTTTCACACTTCTCTAGTAGGTGACGAATCGATTGGAAAAAGACCGATGACAAGGGTAACAGGTCCTTTAACTGCCATGGGTGTCAAACTGGACGGTCGGAAAAACGGGTCTTATACTCCCATTTCCATTCGTGGAGGACAATTACAGCCCATTCATTACGAGCTTCCTGTTGCTAGTGCACAAGTAAAGTCTGCCATCATCCTAGCAGGACTTCAGGCTGATGGTGAAACGACGATCATAGAACCAACTGAAACTCGTGATCATACGGAAAGAATGATTCGACAATTCGGGGGAGAAATCAACAAAGATAATAAAACCATTACTGTTACGGGTCGACAAAAATTGACGGCTTCGACCATATTCGTCCCTGGCGATATCTCTTCTGCTGCCTTCTTTCTTGTTGCGGGTGCGATTTTACCAGAAAGTGAAATTGTGTTAAGAAATGTCGGTCTGAATCCAACGAGAACCGGAATTATTGAGGTTATGAAGAGGATGGGGGCAGACTTAGAGGTTGTTCAGCAGAATGATGAATCGTTTGAACCTGTTGGGGATCTTATTATTAAGACATCCAAGCTGAAAGGCACGATTGTTGAAGGTGATTTAATTCCTAGGTTAATTGATGAAATTCCGATCATTGCTCTTTTGGCAACACAGGCTGAAGGGAAAACGGTCATAAAAGATGCTGAAGAATTAAAGGTTAAAGAAACTAATCGGATTGATACGGTCGTGCAGGAGTTACGGACACTAGGTGCTTCCATAGAAGCAACAGCTGATGGAATGATTATAAACGGAAAATCTAATTTATTGGGAGGAAAGGTTTCAAGCCATGGCGACCATCGTATTGGCATGATGCTTGCGATTGCAGCACTCCTATGTACGAATGAAGTTCAACTTGAGAAATCAGATGCTATTTCCGTTTCGTACCCAAACTTTTTCCCACACTTAAATAGCCTTATCCGCTAAAAGCTGCATTTTCGTGCAGCTTTTCTTTTTTTGTAAGTCATAGGTTATGTTTTTTTTGCATAGCTTGTCTTAAAGAAGAGATTGTGAAAGTGCTCGTTTGGAAAAGGTGGTTGGGACGATGTATATCATTGAAAATGCCAATATCCTGAAGGACAAAGAGGTAACTACGAGTTCATTGTTAATTACAGGAAATCGAATAACAGCCAATCAATCTGGATTCAAACACTATCGTTTTATAAAGATGGATGTTGAACCGTATATTATGACCCCATCCTTTGTCATGTTAAGCTCGAAAATACCCCTTCAAGGTGCCTTTCAAGATTTAAAGACTAGTTTAATTGACCATTTTTTGCTAAAAGGATGCACCACTTTGGTTACCTATGTTGCAATCAACTATGCAAATGAACTTTCTGACAGAATTAATGAATTAAAAACGGCCTTAATCAGTAGTCCAATTGATTATGTTATCGGGGTTAAGATCCCGACACGTCTTATTACACCAGCATTTATTAGGATTTGTAAAAAGTTGAAAATTCCAGCATTATTTATTGATCTTCAGGATAGTGAGTTCCTGGAGACTATACCTTGGGGATGGATAAGAGAAGCTTTATTTCCCTTTAATTGTCCAATCATCCCTATAATTTCCACTTCGCAAAAGAAGGAAGCGAAGGTGGTTCTGTCGAAATGGAATGATATAATGCAGAAGGAAAAAATACCAGCCCTATATGAGGAGCTGCAAGAAAATCAGCCATTATCTATCTCAGTGCTAAACAAAATGGGGCTATACCCGCAAAAAGCCAGTCTAATGAATGGCACAGAATTAAGTTATAACCTATATTTAAAAGATAGGGAAATCAATAATGTTGATGAACAAGGTTTATTTCATTATCATGGAGATAGACTCTTAGTTACAGTAAACAAAGGAAAAGTTGTCCGAGCAGGAAAGAAAGTTTTATTTACACCTGGAAATGGAGAACATGTTAAGGTGCGAACCCCATCTTATTTTTCTTTGTAATATCAAGGGGGAGAAGAGGTAAAGCCAATGGATCGAGTAAATAAAATAATTAGCTTGTTAGAAAATGGTCAACATAATGAGGCCTTAAGTGAATATAATGTTGTATTACAAAGCGGTCTTCCAGAAGAAAAATTTCTCTTAGGAGAAGAACTATACCAATATGGTTTTCTATCTGAAGCAAAAGCATTAGTTGAAAACCTATTAGTAATATATCCTGAGGAAGGGGAACTCCTTGTCCTGCTGGGTGAAATATTAGTAGAAGCAGGAGAAGAGGAAGAGGCCATCCTTGTTTTGGAAAGAATTTCAGAACAGGATGCAAATTTTGGACAGTCATTATTATTGTTAGCTGATCTCTATCAGATCCAGGGACTCTATGAAGTTTGTGAAAGAAAGCTATTAAAGGCAAAGGAAATATTACCCGATGAAATCATCATTGATTTTGCCTTAGGCGAGCTATACAGTGAGCAGGGTGAAGTGATTAAGGCCATGAACGCCTATGAGACAGTCTTAATGGAAGAAAGTGAAATTGCTGGAGTCAATATTAATGGGCGAATGGCAGACTTATTAAGTGCTTCCGGAGCTTTTGAAGAGGCACTTGGCTTCTATGACAAGGCATTAGTTCAAAAATTAGAGATTAACACTTTATTCGGCTATGCATTTACAGCACTGCAGGCTGGATATAATCGTACAGCTATTGAAAAGTTCTTGGAATTAAAAGAGCTTGACCCGGAATATCATTCACTATACTTACATCTTGCTAAAGCATATGAGAGAGAAGAGGAGCTTGAAAATAGTTTATTCGCTATTAAAGAGGGTATTAAACAGGATGATTTTAATAAAGAACTATTTTTCTTTGGTGGAAAAATGTCTATTAAGCTCGGGAAAGTAGAAGAAGCGGAGCAATATTTCCGTGATGCTCTTGCCCTCGATCCTGGCTTTATGGAAGCTGCCATTACACTTAACAAGCTCTTTTTTCAGCAAGAACGATATGAAGATGTGGTTGAATTAATTTCTCAACTAGATATTGTGGGAGATGAAGAGCCGCAGCTTATTTGGGACGCTGCCCTTGCACATGATAAACTTGAAGAATATTCATACGCATCAGACAAATATGAAAGTGCATATACTTTCTTTAAGAATAATGAAACATTCTTACAGGATTATGGATATTTTCTAATTGAGGAAGGAAAAAACGACCGAGCCGCCGAAATTTTTAAACAGCTACTAATGGGGGATCCAACAAACGTTGAGTATTTGGATTTACTGGAACGTCTTACTGATGTGAAAGAATAAAAAGCTGATTATGCAGAGGAGGGAAACTATTATGGCAACCCCTGTTTCTGTCAACGAGAAGAAGGACTTTATTCGCTGGTTTTTAAATCATTATCAATTGAAGAGAAGAGAATGTGTGTGGATTCTTAACTATTTAATGAGCCATGATCAACTTATGGAAAAGGTACATTTTGTTGAGCAAGCCCAATATTGTCCGCGTGGCCTGATTATGTCGACACATTGTGTTGATAAAGTACCATTTCGTTTTTACAAGGAGAATGTTATGACAACAGATGCAGAAAAGTCCTTTCATGATATTCGGTTAAATCGAGATGAAGATATTTTTATTCAATTAAATTTTCATGCCTCCAATCAGGCCCATCAATATGCTGCTGTACTCGAAGAGAATCCATTTGTTCCGAAACATTTGCAAGTGAACGAAAAGGATGGCATCATTGCTGAACAATTCATACAAAAAAGTATTGAACGTTTTCAACGTGAAAAGCTATTGCAATTAATTGATGAAGCATTGGATAAACAAGATCGAAAAACATTCAAGGAATTAACAGAAAAATTAAATCAACTTTCAATGACAGAAAAAAAGGGAAGTTTGCGATAAGCAGGCTTCCTTTTTTCTGCTTCGAGAGGCAAATCACCTTGATAATGAAGGAAATTACTAAAAATTCCACTTTAACTTTTATTATGTTAGGAAAAAATGATATTATAGGACTAGTTAATTCAAAAGGTTGGTGCAAATAAATGAAATGGATTCCTCAAGAGGTTCAAACCACATTGGATGCCATTGAGTATGTGGATACAGCTGTGATCCCAATCTATTCAATAGCATTTGGGGGGGAAATGAAACAATCGGCTGCAATGGTTGAATTTATTACACTATTGACAAGTCACTTAGAAAGGCAATTCACAGGAAGGATTTTATTATTTCCGCCATTTACATATTTAAAAAGTGAAGATAGTGAAAAAGTATTAAGTGAATTAATAAAGTGGGAGGATAACATCGTAAAGAGTGATTTTAAGCATATTGTTTACATCACGTCTGAGCTAGATTGGCGGTCCCACGAGCAAAGTTTAGGAGGTCCATTATTATGGCTTCCTTCGATACCATTAGAAGATATGAATGACTCGCAAAAAATAGGATTGATCGATAGCCAAGTGAAACAAATATCGACTTTCTTCACGCAAAAATGGAATGAAAATTAGTAAAAACCTGCAGATTATATGTTTTTAAAATAGTATGATATTGACCTTGCCTGCAGATTGATATATCATTGTTATGTCCTAGTTTTATATGTGTTTAATTATTGTCCGCTGGACTTAACTTCATGAATAGAGGGGGGGATAAACATGAGTAAAGAACGCGTTTCAAGACGTCAATTTTTAAGCTACACATTAACTGGTGTAGGCGGATTTATGGCTGCCGGTATGTTAATGCCAATGGTACGTTTCGCTGTGGATCCTGTTTTAAAAGCAGAAGGAGGCGGAGACTTTATTGCAACCAAGCAAAAAGTTTCTGAATTAACTGATGAACCAGTAAGGGTCGATTTTACTTTTAAACAAAAGGATGCTTGGTATGAGTCAGAGGTTACCAATACTGCCTGGGTTTATCGGGATAAGAGTACAGATAAAATTGTAGCATTATCACCAGTATGTAAACATTTGGGCTGTACGGTTAACTGGAATACTGATAAGGAACATCCAAATCAGTTCTTCTGTCCATGTCACTATGGTCGATATGAGAAAAATGGAAAAAACATCGCTGGTACACCACCACTGGCACCGCTTGATGTATATCCATTCAAGGAAAAAGATGGTTTCCTTTATTTAGGGAAAGCAGAACCACGGAAGGAGGCGTAATCTTTGTTAAACAAAATTTACGACTGGGTAGATGAGCGTTTAGATATTACGCCTATGTGGCGCGATATCGCAGACCATGAAGTTCCTGAGCATGTTAACCCAGCGCACCATTTTTCAGCGTTTGTTTACTGCTTTGGCGGTCTGACTTTTTTCGTAACAGTCATTCAAATTCTTTCTGGTATGTTCTTAACAATGTACTATGTACCGGATATTAAAAATGCATGGGAATCAGTTTATTATCTGCAAAATGAAGTTGCTTTTGGACAAATAGTACGTGGAATGCATCACTGGGGAGCAAGCTTAGTACTTGTCATGATGTTTTTACATACATTACGCGTCTTTTTCCAAGGAGCATATAAGAAGCCACGTGAATTAAACTGGATCGTCGGAGTACTTATTTTCTTCGTGATGCTAGGCTTAGGATTCACTGGATATTTATTACCTTGGGATATGAAAGCGCTGTTTGCAACAAAAGTAGGTCTACAGATTGCTGAGTCGACACCGTTTATAGGTTCCTACGTGAAAGTACTATTAGCAGGTCATGAACATATTGTTGGTGCGCAAACATTGACTCGTTTCTTTGCGATTCATGTGTTCTTCCTACCAGCAGTATTATTTGGATTAATGGCAGCACACTTTGTAATGATTCGCAGACAAGGTATTTCTGGACCACTTTAAGAAAAAAAATTTCAGACATAGTAATAATTTAATACGGAAAAAAGGAGGGGATTGTTCAATGCATCGCGGTAAAGGTATGAAGTTCGTAGGTGACTCACGTGTTCCAGCACCTGAATCACGCACACCGAAACTTCCGAAAGATTACTCAGAATATCCTGGTAAAACAGAAGCATTCTGGCCTAACTTCCTTTTAAAAGAATGGATGATAGGTGCCGTATTTCTTGTCGGCTTTTTATGTCTAACAGTTGCACATCCGGCTCCGCTTGAAAGGATTGCGGATCCGACTGATACAGGCTATATCCCACTACCAGACTGGTATTTCTTATTTTTATATCAATTGCTAAAATATACATTTGCATCTGGTCCATATAATGTTATTGGTTCAATGATTATACCTGGTCTAATGTTTGGTGGTTTATTATTGGCACCGTTCCTTGATCGAGGCCCTGAACGTCGCCCAAGAAAGAGACCGCTTGCTACTAGCTTTATGCTATTAGCCATTGCTGGAGTTGTATTTTTAACTTGGCAATCTGTTGCAACGCATGACTGGGCAGCAGCAGAACGTCAAGGAAAAATTGTGGCAAAAGTAGATGTTGATAAAACTAGCGAGGGGTATAAAATCGCTAGTGATAATACATGTATCACATGTCACGGAGATGCCTTTCAAGGTGGAGCTGGAGCACCGACATTAATTGGTACAGGTTTATCAGCTGAAGAGGTAGCGAAAATTGCTAAAGAAGGTAAAGGTGGCAAAATGCCAGCTGGTATCTTCAAGGGAACTGACGAAGAACTTACTAAGCTCTCAGAGTATATCTCTGGTCTTGGAAAATAAAGATAAATTATAAAAAGCTGACGTTCTTTCGTCAGCTTTTTTCTACATAATATAAGAATTTATAAGTTTCTACAGTCTAGCGCCATGCGCTTTTCTTATTCAATAGTAAGAGAAAAATTATGAAACGGGGAGTTATTTGTGCGTTCTATTTATCCTCTCTTGGCAAATCGGTCGATCCTAAAGCTTTTATTTTTTGTTAATATCGCTGGAACTGTGTACGGGTATTATTGGTATGGATGGCAGCTTAAAGAAACGCCAGCAATCTTTTTAGCCTTTGTACCGGATAGTCCTACAGCTAGTTTATTTTTTGTACTTGTCCTGTTAGCATTTTTATTACGGAAAAATTGGCCATTGATTGAAGCTTTAGCAATTGTTACTCTTTTTAAATATGGAATTTGGGCTGTAGTTATGAACATTCTTGTCTATTTTGTTCAAGGTGAACTGGATTGGATAGGCTATATGTTGATTTTTTCTCATTTCGCAATGGCGGTACAGGGGATTCTGTATGCACCCTTCTATCGATTTAAAGGGTGGCATCTAATCGTAACCGCCATTTGGACACTTCATAATGATGTGATTGATTACGTTTTTTTTATGATGCCAAGCTATCACATGCTTGACCAATATACCCCGAATATTGGCTATTTTACTTTCTGGTTATCGATCCTATCATTGGGGATTGCCTACTATCTTGTCATTAGACCAAAACGATTTATACTTGAAATAAAATAATAGAAGATGGTCTAACCTTGTCCAACCCAACATACATTTTATTAGTAATGAAAGGGGGGACAAGGATTGAAAGTTAGATGGTTATATTTTTTAGCAATTATCATGTTGCTCACTCCCATAACTGTATATGCCGAACAACAATCGCCAATGGAGAAGCTGGATGATATTTCAGATGAAGCTCTTCAAATGGTCAAGTTCCAAAGATATGAAGACGCAAAAAAAATGCTCGATTATTTTTCTGACCAGTTTACGAGCATAAATGGGGCAGAACCCCCTTTATCAATGGACGAGGTTAGAATCGTAAATACCTCACATGATGAAGCAATGGAAGCCGCAGTTAGTCCCAACATGAAATATGAGGAAAGATTAAATAAACTAACAAAGTTCCGACTTGTTATTGATGCGGTAGCAACGAGTCATCAGCCTTTATGGACTGAAATGGAAGAACAAATTATGTCGGCCTTTCACCACGCTAAGGATGCTGCAGTTAAGGGTGATGCGGCCCATTTTCATACAAACTTTAACACATTTCTATCTCTATATAATGTCATTTATCCTAGTATGAAAATTGATGTTCCTGTAGAGAATATTCAAAGATTAGATGCAAGAATTGACTTTATAAATGAATATCGTTCTCAAGTTATCCAGGATTCACAAAATCAGCAGGAATTAAATGCCTTAGACACAGACCTAAAAAATCTGTTTGCTAATATGGAAGAAGATGATGCGGATCCATCATTATGGTGGGTAATCATTTCGACAGGAAGCATAATTATCATGACATTATCGTATGTGGGCTGGAGAAAGTATCAAGCTGATAAAGATCTGAAAAAAAACCGGTCAAGAGATTTAAAGGATTGATGCATCTAATTGGCTTGACATCCTGCCAATAACACCACGAGCTGATTTGGAGGACATTATGTATTATCTTATTTATTTTGCCATTATTATTATTGTTCCTATCTGGGCACAAATGAAAGTCAAAAATACCTTTGCGAAATATTCACGGGTACCAACATCAACTTATCGTAGAGGAGCTGAAGTTGCTAGGGAAATCTTAAATGCTAACGGCTTGTATCATGTAGGGGTTGAAGAAGGGCGAGGTTTCCTCAGTGATCATTATGATCCAAGGGGCAAAACCGTTCGACTTTCACCAGAAAATTTTCATGGTAATTCTATTGCGGCTGCAGCTATTGCGGCACATGAATGTGGACATGCAATCCAGGATGCAGAAAGTTTTACCTTCCTCAGGTTCCGCCATGCCTTAGTTCCTGTTGCTAATTTAGGTTCAAATGCATCTTGGATTCTTATTATGATTGGAATATTTGCTCATTTAAGTGGACTGCTGTTACTTGGAATTATTTTTATGGCTGCAGCCGTTCTATTTCAAATCATTACCTTACCTGTTGAGTTTAATGCTTCCAATCGTGCAATGGATCAAGTTGTTTCCCTTGGGTTAATCGCTAATCGTGAAGAAAGAGAGGCTAAAAAGGTTTTAAATGCGGCCGCACTTACATATGTAGCTGCAGCAGCTGTTGCTGTTTTAGAGCTTTTAAGACTTGTTTTGATCTTTACCGGAATGAATAGAAGTGAAGATTAAAAAAAGCAATGTCCTGTCTTTGGACATTGCTTTTTAGTCTTTAATGGGCATTTTATTTTCATCCAGTGTAAACCCTTCACCGTGGACATCGTGTACCACTGAAATGGAAATAAATGCATGTGGGTCAACCGAGGTAATGATATTTTTCAGGCGGATTAATTCGTTCTTGGCGACGACACAATATAATACATCACGTTCGTTTTTTGTATAGGATCCATACCCACGAAGGGCTGTTACACCACGGTCCATTTCTTCCATTATTTTTTCGGCAATTTCTTCTTCTTTCTCTGAAATGATCATGGCACCACGTGCTGAGTAGGCACCTTCCTGCATGAAATCTATCACTCGGGCACTGACAAAAACGGCAACTAGAGTATACATTGCTTGTTTATAGTTTAAGTACGATAATGAAACGGCAATAACGCAAAAATCGAAAATAAACATGGTTTTGCCCATATTCCATCCAACATACTTTTGAACAAGTCGGGCTATTATATCTACCCCGCCAGTAGTACCTCCGGTTCGGAAAATGATTCCTAATCCAATCCCAGTAAACACACCTGCAAATAATGCTGCTAAAGTTAGATCATGTTGGAGTGGCATATCGATACTATAGCGCTGAAAAATCCATAAAAAAATGGAAACCCCCACGGTTCCTATAATGGTATAAATAAAAGCATTACGGCCCAAAATTCTCCACCCAATAAAAAAGAGTGGGATATTCAGTATCAGGTTTGAATAAGAAGGGTCCCATTTAAATAAAAAATAAAATAATAAAGTAATTCCTGTAAAACCGCCCTCGGCAAGTTTATTTTGCATATTAAAATTGACAAGTCCAAACGCCATAATGGCAGCACCTATAAGTATAAATAATATGTTCTTTATTTTAATTCCAAATATCATATTTATTCCACCACTTCCATACATTTCTTTTTTACGGCGGTT
>NZ_CCAS010000001.1 GCF_000612625.1 Neobacillus jeddahensis | reverse complement strand
ATATATTATAGTACTATTATGGATTTCAAACGTAATTTGCTTAATCACATGTTGGATAAGGAGATTATATGAAAAAAAAAGCAGTGATCCCATCCCTTTTTATTATCGTTGTTAGTATAGCTGCAACGATCTTTCTGTTCATTCATCAAATAAGAGTTTCGAAACAGAATGATAAGTTTTATTCTCCAAAAGAACATATGATGCGTGCAGTACAACAAGAAAGTCGTGAGTTAACAGAAAAAGTAACTATTGGCGCCATCGGCGATATTCTCATTCATAGTCCTGTCTATCAAGATGCCTATAACGGTGCTAACTATGATTTTTCCCCGATGTTTGAAAATGTCAAACCGCTCTTGGAGAAGCCAGATGTGCTGACAGCGAATCAAGAAAGCATGTTAGGTGGTCTTGAACTAGGTCTTTCAGGTTATCCTATGTTCAATAGTCCATACGAGGTCGCTGATGCACTCAAAGCTGCAGGAGTTGATATTGTTTCAACGGCTAATAATCATACATTAGATAGAGGGGAAAAAGGCATTCGTTCCGAATCCACCTATTTAGATGGGATTGGCTTACCCCATGTGGGTAGTTTTACCGATGAAAAGGATCGTCAGACGTTACGGATTATGGAGAAAAACGGCATCAAAATTGCCTTTCTTGCCTATACCTATGGGACAAACGGAATACCTGTTCCAAAAGGGAAGGATTTTCTTGTTAACCTGATCGACCGAGAAAAAATGAAGAATGAAATTCATCGCGCAAAAACTAAAGCAGATGTTGTTGTGATGAGTATCCATTGGGGAAATGAATATCAACGAATCCCTACGAATGATCAAAAGGATTTAGCCAAATATTTGGCAAATGAAGGTGTTGATATCATTTTTGGTTCTCATCCTCATGTATTACAACCAATGGATTGGATTAATACTTCTACTGGAGAGAAGTCGTTTGTAATCTATTCATTAGGTAATTTTATTTCAGGACAGTATGGCGATTACAAGGATATTGGAGGACTGGTCATGATCGATATCACTAAGCATATCGACGAGAATGGTAGCACGATTGAGCTTTCTAATCCTCAGTTTTCACCGACCTTTGTCACAAGTCAAAAATATCAGCAGTTCCGCGTGGTACCGTTAGAAAATGCAGGTGCCTACGGGCTGGCTACCCCAGCAGAAAAATATAAAGAAATAATGACACATATAACAAAATGGATCCATTAAATTCGATTCCTGAAGATATTTCTTATATAATAATGCTATTGGTTTCGAGAAAGGGGTACAACATATGAATATACAGATTACTAGTGAAGCAGCAGCGTGGTATAGAGAGGAACTAAGTCTAACAAATGGGGATTTTCTTCGCTTCTTTGTTCGATATGGTGGATGCAGTACTGTCCAAAGTGGATTTTCTCTTGGAATAGCACAAGAAGAACCTGTTGATATCGGTGTAAAAACAGTTCAAAATGAGATTACTTTCTATATTGAAGAAAAAGATTTATGGTATTTTGATGATCATGATTTAATCATCGAATATCAATCAGACTATGACGAACCGGTTTTTCAATACAAGCAAATGGATTAGAGAAAAGACCCACATGAGGAAATGATTATTTCACATGTGGGTCTTTTTGACCTGTCCAAATATGATCTGTTAAGCCCTCTTTTGGCAATATTCATATCATTTAGGTCCACCGCTTACTTTCTTTTAATTTCTTCGTATTTTAAGTACCATTCTGGAAAGGCCTTTTTAAAGGATGTCGGTCTAAAGGAATCCTTTTTGACAATAATATGGGTTGATGTTCCTTCTGCACAGACTTCATTATTTCCATTTACAATGGTGTAGGCATATATCGTCTTAATCCCATCATTTACTTGTACCCATGTCCTTACAAATGCCTTATCCCCATAGCGTAACGGTTTTTTATAGGTGATTTGAAGGTCATAAACGGGTGCAAAATAACCAGATTCCTCCATCGCCAAATAACTATAGCCGAGAGCTTCAATAAATCCAGACCTACCAAGCTCAAAATATTTTAGATAATTCGCGTGGTAAATAACTCCCATCATGTCTGTATCCGCATAGTACAATTGAATTTCATTAGTCGAAATAAAATAGTTTTCCATCAAATATATAGTCCTCCTGTTTGGAAATTACGAGAGCTTCCCTAAGGCAATCCTTACATCCTCTATTTCCAGCATGATCGATTTTTCATAGAAGGTTTCGTCCTCGCCGATATCAATTAAACGAACGGCTTGCGCCTGAATCATCTCATCCACTATATTTGTGGCAAAACGACCATTCCCTTTATACGTTTCAACTTCCATTGATTGGAGCAATAAATTCTTAGCCTCTGATGTAATTTGGTACTGGAACCGTTCCGCATAGGTAGACATAATTTCAAATAGTTCTTCAGAGCTGTAATCAGGGAATAGGAAAAACTTTTTAAATCTAGAACGAAGTCCTGGGTTGCTTTTAAGTAGTTGATCCATTTCATGTGGATAACCAGCCAGAACGACCACTAAATTTTCATTTTGCTTTGTCATTTCATCGACAAGCGTATCAATGACCTCTTTGCCAAAATCTCCAGCGGATGGACTTAGAAGTGAATAGGCTTCATCAATAAACAAGACGCCACCAAGGGCTTCTTTAATTTTTTGCTTTGTTTTTCCAGCGGTTTGTCCGACATAGCCGGCGACAAAATCAGCTCTGCTCGCCACAATTAAATGACCTCTTTTTAAAATCCCACATTCCTTTAAGTATTCTGCATAAATTTTTGCAACGGTTGTTTTCCCTGTCCCTGGATTTCCCGTGAAGACTGCATGGAGTTGAATCGGCACTATGGGCAGTCCCTTTTTCCTTCTATACTGCTGCATCTTTACAAACGAGATGAGTGTCCTCATCTCCTCTTTAATGGATTCAAGTCCAATTAGGTCATTTAGCTTTTCTTGTGGTGATTCTTTACTATTTTCTGTTTCAATTTGAAAATCAGCTTGATCCAGGAGCATATAGTTAAAAATGTCTTCATCCAACGTTTGGTTTTCTGCCCCTTTTTTAAAAATAGCATCCAAGACAATATTTCGGACAGTTCTTGCGTTTCCAAATGAATCATCGACCCGTTCTTGTTCAAGGCGATGATCAATTTCAATTTTGGATTCATCGGATAAAAGATAATCATTTTCTGCTGCAACTTTCTCAGCAATTTTAATTAATTCTCCGTTAGAGTAATTTGGCAAATGAATAAAGTTGGATTCTGGAAAGCGACTGCGTAAGCCAGGATTTGCCTGTAAAAAGGAGCGCATCTCATCAGGATAACCTGCTAGGATAACAGCGAATTTCCCACCATGCTCACTGCTCGTCATCAGTGAAACCAGCGTATCAATCGCTGCCTGACCATAATCATTTCCTGTTTGTCCCTCCCGTTTTAAGCTATAGGCTTCATCAATAAATAACACCCCGCCAATGGAGCGCTCAACGATGGCGCGGACGTTTTCTTCAGTTTGACCCACAAAGGAACCGACCAGCTGTGACCGGTTTGTCTCAATCACTTCTTCTCTTGGCAAGGCTCCAAGCTCATGATAGATTTTGGCTAAAAGTCTGGCCAGGGTCGTTTTTCCTGTACCCGGATTCCCAGTTAGGATCATGTTTAAGCTGAGCTCATCTTTCGTTTGAAATCCCAGCTTCTTACGATTCTTTTGATAGGTTAAAAACCGATAAAAATCGTTGACCCGCTTTTTCACTATATCCATTCCAATCATTTGTTGGAGCTGATCCAAAGCCTTTTCTGTTACTGGGGCCGATTGTTCTCCCTCGACAAACTGCTGTTGCCAAGTTTGTTTGATTTCTTCCACCTTAGCCATGTGCAGTTTTAAATCATCATAATAGATGGATGTATGGAAAACGCCCGTTATCGAACGATCATATTCCTCAACCGCTCGTAACAAGCTGCCTGTTTCCTCTATGGCTAGCGACAGTAAATCGACTAGGTTTTCGTACCTTTGGTGAAGATTTTTTTCATCCATTGTAGAGGTAATCTCAGTTGTTGCTTGTAGCAGTTGAAGCTGGTCATCCGCTTTAGCTAAAAAGCTTTGACAAACGTCTATGTATTGCTCTGCTGTTTTCTTTTTTGCGGTACGATTATCTGTTTCCCGCATAGGTGGAAATGATAGGGGCGCTAATAGGTCATACAGCTTATTCCAATCAGATTGTACCCTATATTCCTGGGCTTTTCGGTTATGTGGATCGAGTTTCTGTGCCTTTTCTAGCCATAAAAACGCCAAAGAGTCTTGCGGATTGCGTCCAAGTCTAGATAGAGCACCAAGTGTTAACAGCTTAGATAATGTAAGAGAATTTGTCTCTTGACGTAAGGCTGTGATTAATGAAGTTTCATTATAAATGACTCCTGTCTGCTGAAGCTCTTGTTCCCACTGTTGGATTTGTTCAAAATAGGAAGTCCGTATTTTTTCTTGTTGTTTCAAAATCATCACTTCTTTATCTAAATATTTCTATTTCTGAATCGGATAGATAGTTTCTTCCATAATTAACAGGATTAAAGGGTCTTGTACGAAAGAAGCCCTTTTCAAGGCTTTATCCATTTTACCATAGCGTTGAGGAGGAAGTACACTAAGCACTCTGATCCGCTAATTAGTTGTCTGATTTTTCAATGGGTAATATTTTTAACCCAATCCTCAAGGAAGAGGTCATCTAAAGTGTTGACAAGAAAAACCTGTTCAAATGAACAGGTTTTTCGTCTGTTTAGCTTTGGTTATGAGATTCATCTTTTATTTCGGAACGGAACGAATCAATGCTTTCCCGTCTTCGCTCATTTTTTGCTTCAATTTGTTGCCTCTGTTGCTCACTATCAGCAAAGTCAAGTGATTCCTCTGCTGCTTCCATGTTTTCAATTGTATTGTGAATCATTGACTGAAGTTTTTCTACATTATCACTACGATCATCTGGATTTGGTTTGTTATTATTTTGATTCATGTTCATAAATCCTCCTTAAAGTGTAATTGGTACAGATATAGTGTGTAACCGAATCCGAAATTTATCACAGGATAATTAAAAGAAACGAGCAAGGCGCCCGCCTATCGGCGCCTGGAGCTGTACAATTCTCAAAGTCAAAATTTATCCTTTTTTATCTTTAAAAAAAGACCCACAAGGCACAGCCTGTGGGTCTTACTCCATCTATTATTCACCTTTTGTTTGAATGACTTGGGCGTGTTGGCCAGAAGTATCGTTCATCTTCTTTCCTTTGTTCCCACTATACCCAATTGGCTGTGTTCCAAGATGACTTGGTCTATAAGGCTGACTATGCTTTTTTGGATTACTCATTTCATGATCCCTCCTTAATTACATGTTACCCATAAGGACGGAAAATGATGAGTGGAAAACTTTGCGTTACTCGGCCTTACCGAGGCGCTTTTCTTCTAGGCGCTGCTCAATTTTTTCCATTGCTGCACTATCTTTTAATAGTTGCGATTTATTTTCTGAAACAAGTTCTGCGAAAGAACGTTTTCTAGGTTTTCTCATTGATATCACCTTCCTTATTTCCTATTGTAACAGTTATTATGCCCGCAAACGCTTGCAATTATTACAACTTTTTGAAAATTATATCGATTGGTAAGTGTTTATTTTTAAAAAGGGATTAATACAACAAAAAGAAAAAGACATTGGTCATCCCAATGTCTTTGATTAGTTTAATTTTCCCGTAAACTCTTTCATAATATTTAGCTTCATCGAACCTACATATTTGTTTTGTATAATCCCTTTACTGTCAATAAAATATGTAGTCGGTATGGATATTACTTGATACGCTTCATTTACTTTGTCTTCTGCATCAAGCAGAATTGGAAAGGTAATTTTATTTTCATCAACAAATCCTTGCACATCTAATTGAGGGTCGATGTTGACGGCTAATATGAGGGTATCATCCCCAAGTTGTTTGGAAAACTGCTCCATTTCAGGCATTTCCGCTTTACATGGTGGACACCAAGTTGCCCAAAAATTAAGCATGATTTTTTTCCCTTTTAAATCCGATAGCTTTACAGTTTCACCGGTTAAAGTTTTTAGTTCAAAATCAGGGGCCTTGGCACCAATTTCAAGTCCTTCTTTATTGGCTGATGTTTGGGTTGTCGTTTCGGGAGCATCTGTCTTTTTATCCATTGCCTGAACAATTGCTACCGTTAATAAGCTAATTAAGACAACGGCTGCAATTACTTTTTTTATCATCCCCGAATCCTCCTTTACTTCATCTCTGCTACATCGATTTTACACTATTAACCCAGTTGAAACAAAATTTCTATATGCCAAAACTGTGACAAATTCCGCAATTTTATCTACATAAATGAAAACAAGTAGTATTTGCTTACTTTTATAGAGTTTTTTCATCACCATAAATGTAAAAAACCACCATGTCAACAAGGACATGATGGTTTAACTATTTATGCTTGTAATTTTTCACGAAGAACCATTTGTAAAATCCCACCATGACGGTAGTAATCAATTTCAACTTCAGAATCAAAGCGAACAAGTACTTCAAATTCTTTTTTGTTACCAGCCTCGTCAGTTGCCGTTACTTTTAGAAGATCACGAGGTCTAACGTTTTCGTCCACTTGTACATCAATTGTCTCTTTGCCGGTTAAGCCAAGTGTTTCCGCATTTTCGCCGTCTTTAAATTGAAGCGGCAACACGCCCATTAACACAAGGTTTGAACGGTGAATACGTTCAAAGCTTTCAGCAAGAACTGTTTTAATGCCAAGTAGGTTTGTTCCTTTGGCAGCCCAGTCACGTGAAGAGCCCATTCCGTAATCCTTACCAGCTATAACCATTAGGCCAGTACCGTCTTGTTTATACTGCATACAAGCATCATAGATAGAAGTCACTTCACCAGTTGGCCAGTAAGTAGTGAATCCACCTTCAGTTCCTGGTGCGATTTGGTTACGAATCCGAATGTTAGCGAATGTTCCACGCATCATTACTTCGTGGTTACCACGACGTGAACCGTAAGAGTTAAAGTCGCGGGGCTGAACACCTTTTTCTAATAAATACTTACCTGCTGGAGTGTTTTTTCCAATTGCTCCTGCTGGAGAAATATGGTCAGTTGTTACGGAATCACCAAACTTACCAACGACACGAAGTCCTGATAATGGTTCTACCTCTCCTGGTTCAGGTGATAAACCTTCAAAGAATGGCGGATTTGCAATATATGTTGAATTTTCATCCCAAGTATATAATGGTTCATTACTTGTTTTAATTTCATTCCAACGTTCGTTATCGCCAAACACATTCTCATATTCTCTGCGGAATAGTTCAGGAGTTACCGTACGTTTAACTACATCATTGACTTCAGAGGTGGATGGCCAGATATCTTTGAAGAATACATCATTACCATCTTTATCTTTACCAATTGCTTCAGAAGCGAAGTCGATGTTTACAGTACCAGCCAGTGCATAGGCAACAACTAATGGTGGTGAAGCCAGATAGTTTGCTTTTACAAGCGGGTGAATACGTCCTTCGAAGTTACGATTACCTGAAAGAACAGATGTAACGAGAAGATCATTTTCAGCAATTGTTTTTTCAATTTCTTCTTTTAATGGACCGGAGTTACCGATACATGTTGTACAACCATAACCTACAAGGTTGAAGCCGATTTGCTCTAAGAATGGAAGTAATCCAGAGTCACGAAGGTAACCTGTTACAACCTTTGAACCAGGGGCTAAAGAAGTTTTTACGAATTTTGGAACTTCCATTCCTAATTCAACTGCCTTCTTCGCAACTAGTCCAGCACCTACTAGAACGTAAGGGTTTGATGTGTTTGTACAGCTTGTGATCGATGCAATCGCAACGGCACCAGTTTTAATGGTTGTTTCGTCACCGTTGTTAAATTTAACAGCAGCCGATTTATCTAGCTCATCTGCTTGTAAGCCGAAGCCTTGGTTTCCTTGAGGTGCAGAAACCGCTTTAACGAATTCTTCTTTCATTTTTGAAAGTGGAATTAAATCTTGTGGACGTTTTGGACCAGAAAGATTCGCTTCGATTTCAGTTAGATCGATTTCGATGACATCTGTGTAAACAGGTTCTAAGGATGGATCAAAGAATAATCCGTTTGCCTTGCAGTATTCTTCCACAACTTTCACTTGTTCTTCTTCACGGCCGGTTAAACGCATATAAGCAAGTGATTCGTCATCAATTGGGAAGAATCCGCATGTTGCGCCATATTCAGGTGCCATGTTAGCGATCGTTGCACGGTCAGCTAGCGGTAAAGAAGACACACCAGGTCCGAAATATTCAACAAATTTACCAACCACACCATGTTTACGAAGAACTTGCGTTACTTTTAAGGCAAGATCTGTTGCTGTTGCACCATTTGGAAGTTCTCCGATTAGCTTCACGCCGATTACCTCTGGAACTGGGAAATAAGAAGGCTGACCGAGCATTCCTGCTTCTGCTTCAATTCCGCCAACGCCCCAGCCTAAAACGCCAAGACCATTTATCATAGTAGTATGGGAATCCGTTCCAACTAATGTATCAGGATAGGTTTCTAATTCTCCATCCGCATCTGCTACGTGAACTACATCTGCTAAGAACTCAAGGTTAACTTGGTGAACAATCCCTGTTGCTGGTGGAACGGCACGATAATTGTTAAATGATTTTTGTGCCCAACTTAAGAACTGATAACGCTCGGCATTGCGTTCAAATTCATAATCCATGTTGATTCTTAAAGAATCATTTGAGCCATAAGCATCAACTTGGACAGAGTGATCAATAACAAGATCAACCGTTTTCTCTGGATTAATTTTGTCTGGGTTACCGCCAAGGTCAGCCATTGCTTTTCGTAATGAAGCAAGGTCAACAACTGCAGGCACACCTGTGAAGTCTTGTAGGATTACGCGAGCTGGCTTGAATGGAACATCCACTTCTTTAAGCTCATTTGTTCCCCATTTTGCTAAGTTTTCAACATGCTCTTTTGTGATTACACGGCCATCATATTGGCGAAGTACTGATTCAAGTAATACCTTTACAGAATATGGCAAGTTCGATACCTTGCCTAGACCTGCTTCTTCTAGTGCGTTCAAGCGGTAATAGTGGTAGCGTTTACCGTTCGCTTCAAAAGAAGAACGCGCGTTAAATACATCATTTTTTACCATGTGTAAAAACCCCCTCATTCGTCATAATAATACAAAATTAACGAAAAGTCGAAAAGTTTGAATTTTCCCATCCCTGTTCACTTTTCTCACAATTCAATCTTAATACAACCGATTACATAAGTAAATAACAAGAAAGTTATTGTGGTTGATAAGTTTTTCTTATGTTTTTTATGTAATTTGTTCAGAATATTTCGCAAATCCCACTGTATTAAAGTGAATGTTGGAGATTGGGAAAGTACTGCTTTTCATAAATATTATCTCAAAAAACCAATAATTTGTCATTAATTCAGCAAAGGGGGAAATATTAAACTACAGGAGGTGATGGGAATGGTGAAACGAAAGTCTAATCATGTCATTCCGGGAATGAATGCTGCTAAGGGGCAAGGAAATGGAGCCGGTTTCAATGAGGAACTGGCCAGCGAACCAGAATTAACAGCAAAAGAGCGCATGAATAATAAAAAACGGAAGAAAAATCAGTAAAATCAAGAGCAATAGGTGCCAATATTGTTGGCGTAAATAGAAAAAGCAGGAGGATTCCCCCCTGCTTTTTCTATTCTGCTAGATTAACTTCGGTAACTATATTTTGCAAATCTTGTTGGAATCGTTCCAGTTGATCGCGCTGATGCTCTGAAGCAACCTCGAGGGCGTTCTCAATTTGCTGATAGGCTTCATTTACCTCATCCTTTAGATGCTTCAGTTGGTGGCCATAACTCGCACTATCACTTACAATCGTCTCAAAAAGACCTTGTGCATTCTCATAGCCTTGTTGTGCGGCTTGGAATGCTTGTTGTTTGTCCTTATTGTAAGGAAATTTATCCATAATTCTTCATTCACTCCTTCATTTTATTTACCGTTAAATTGCTCAGAACAGCAAAATTTATTCAGCATAAAAATACCTATTGGCTGCATCCTAAAATAGAGGAGGGATGAAAAAGTGAACAAAAATGATGGAAAAGATATGCGTAAAAACGCTCCAAAACAATCTGGGCAACCAGAGCCGTTAAGCGGTTCTAAAAAAGTAAAGAATCGTAACCACACAAGACAAAAGCACAATACACACCACGATATGTAATTTCGATAAATGGATCAAGCCGAATAACCCCTCTTTTAAGAGGGGTCCACAGTTACTATTGCGTCTAACAAGAAGCTTTCATCCTCGCTAGAAACTGTTCTGAGGTCAAGGACTACTTCATCCTTTTGAATGCGGGCGACGATGGCAGGCTGAGACTCTGTCCGTAATTTCCTAGCGAGCTGTTCCGCTGTAAATGAATCATGCTTCAAGGCAATCACCATGGACGGTAGCAATACATCAGGCATCGTGCCTCCACCCACTTGACTGGAATCCTCAAAAATAGTTGCCTGATAACGACTCGTCCTTTGTAACAAGTTTGTAACAAATGCCTTCGATCTTTCGTCTAATTCATCAAGAGACGCTAATAAATCACGAATTGTCGGAATCGTTCTCATTGCCTCTTCCCCACGGGCATAGTCGATTAACGTACCTTCTAGTGCGGCTAAGGTCATCTTATCTACCCGAACCACTCTTGCTAATTGGTGCTTTTTTAATTGATCAATGATATTCTTTTTCCCAGCAATAATTCCCGCCTGCGGTCCGCCGAGGAGCTTGTCACCACTGAAGGTAACGACATCTGCTCCCCATTCAATGACCTCTTTTACGATCGGCTCATCACCAATACCACGCTTTCTGAAGTCATATAAAGCACCACTGCCAAGATCTTCATAAAAAATGACATCCTCAACCCCACTAGTTAAGCGGATGAGTTCTCTCGTTTCCACCGATTTCGTGAACCCAATTACCTTAAAATTACTTGTATGAACCTTCATGACAATGCCGGTTTCAGGTGAGAATGCATTTTCGTAATCATACAAATGTGTCTTATTGGTTGTGCCTACCTCAACAAGCTTAGCACCACTTTCTTCCATAATGGAAGAAATTCGAAAGGATCCGCCAATTTCGACAAGCTGACCACGCGAAACAATCACCTCTTTATTTTTCGCAAGAGCCCTTAGAACCAAATAAACGGCAGCTGCATTGTTATTGACGACCATCGCCGCTTCAGCACCAGTAATTTCCTTCAACAGTGATTCTACATGGCTATGACGCGAACCACGCTGGCCTTCATTCAATTTATATTCGAGATTAGAATAATTCCGGGCTGTATCAACAACGTGTTGAATGGCATTTTCACTCAATCTAGCCCGTCCTAAATTCGTATGTAAAATGGTTCCAGTTGCATTCACTACTTTTTCAAGTGTATAGGCAAATTGTTGCTTCACTTTATTTTCTAAAATGGTAAACACATTTTCAATAAAGTGGTTTGTACCAGGCACTGCCCCAGACCATTGATCATGGAGAATGGTTTCCCTTATTTCCTCAAGAATAGCCTTTAATTGCTTCGTAAGTTGAGAGAGTGAAAGTTGACTCTCGTCTAAAAGATTGTGAAATTTCACATGATTTTGCAGTTCGTGGACTGCAGGTAATGAACGTAACCATTCCTTCACAATTAAGTACTCCTTCACTATTCCATTACTTGACCAAAGTGAGAATAACGTTGTTTTCAAGCAAAACCTTACCTCTTCACCATTATAAAAAAAGTTTGGCCAGTTTTTATTATTCTATTATACATTACAATCACCTTTTTAGTCTGTATGAATAAAATGAAACGAGCAAGGGGGATGAAAATGACTAAAAAGAAACCAAATCCAAATCAGGCCTGCGATTTTGCATTAGTGGAAAAATGGCTTGAAAACTATTTTCTGGATCCACTTACCTCATATTTTGACCAGACACAATTCCAAATCGATCTATATGAGACGGAAAACGAATGGATTGTGGAAGCGATTCTTAGTGACTTTGATGCATCAGAAATAAAGGTGTATATGGAAGATACGTCTTTACAAATATCGGCCCATAAATCCCCCCAATCCGCACAATCATACAAAAAATGTCGTTCGCTTGAATTCCCTTTTCTTATCATTAAACATGAAGTCCACGCACATTTTGCAAGTGGTATATTAGAGATTTTTATTTCAAAAACAGAAACAGGATTAGGAAAAAATCGATTCATTACCTTACCTTAAGTTCCCATTTTGGATTCATTTTTTTTGCATTAGTTTACATAATATAATTATCGACTATAGAAAACCCTCATATCCAACTGATATGAGGGTTCGTTCTATTTAGATGAAATAATCTCAATCATTTCATCAGTATCTGGAAACACGCCAGTTTCCAACTTAGAGTATATTTTTTCACCATTGACTGTCACTTCGAATGCCCCACCTGAACTAGGGATCAGTTCTAGTTTTTGTATGTCACGATAAAAATGGTTAAACAATTCTTCCGCGAAACTCGCGGCTTTTGGTGCATAATTTCATTGCATGCAGAATTCAACAGTTACTTGATAATTTTTCATGTTATCCTCCTAAATCAAGACTTTCTTATACCAAGATAGTAATTACTATTTTATCCGAATCCCTTTTCCACTGCAAATGTTCTGCACGATTAGTGCGGATTTAAAATGAAAGAGGTATACTATTATAATGGAGGTGAACATATTGAGTGAACAAGATAAAATTCGCCTAACCTCTTTATCCACAAAAGCTGGTTGAGGCTGCAAAATTGGTCCAGAGGACCTGGCGCAAGTTTTGCGTCAATTACCTAAACAAGAACCTGTCCCTGAATTGTTGGTCGGACTTGACACCTCTGACGATGCGGGGGTTTATAAATTAACAGACTCGATTGCCCTGATTCAGACGGTAGACTATTTTACCCCCATCGTGGATGATCCCTATATGTTCGGACAAATAACAGCAGCAAATGCACTTAGCGATGTTTATGCCATGGGCGGCCAGCCGAAAACAGTTATGAATATAGTCGGATTTCCCATTAAAAAGCTTGGGGCTGAAATACTTAGCGATATTTTGCGCGGTGCAGCTGATAAAGTGAAGGAAGCTGGTGCCATTACTGTCGGCGGTCATTCCATCGATGATCAAGAGCCCAAATTTGGTCTTTCAGTAACAGGAATTGTTCATCCTGAAAAAGTATGGAAAAACGTTGGCGCCCAACCAGGTGACGTTCTCGTCCTAACTAAACCGATTGGGGTCGGTATCTTAACAACTGGGATTAAAAGAAGTGTGGTAACTTTAGAACAAGAACAGATTGTCACTGAAACAATGGCGATGTTAAATAAGACAGCGGCAGAAGTGTTAATGGAGTATCGGCCACATGCAGTAACAGATGTTACCGGATTTGGCTTATTGGGACATGGAAGTGAAATGGCTCGTGGTAGTAAAGTGAGCTTTGAAATCTTTTATCAACAAGTCCCCATCTTAGAAGGAACAGTCGAATTAGCTAAAAATGGCGTTGTTCCAGGAGGATCTAAATCCAATCACAAGTGGATTAGTGATGATGTAGTATACGAAGGTATTCCTGATGAAGAACAACTTATTCTCTGCGATGCTATTACCTCTGGTGGCCTGCTTGTATCCATGAATGAAGAGGATGCGATAAGATATGTGGATCAGCTCCGCGCAAAAGGAGTCGTTCACGCAGCCATAGTTGGTCGAGTAGTTGAGAAACAAGAGAAATATATTTATGTAAAAAGGCAGCAGTGAAGCATAACGCTTCGCTGTTTTTTTAGTATTATCCTTTATTTGGCAAAAAATCCGATGATGCTAAAAAATGATCCAAAATCGTGTTGAAAAATGAGCCGATTCCTATTAAAAATGATCCAATAATGCTAAAAAAATAGCCATAACCTTCAAAATATGCGCCCATTCAACATAACGATAAAAAATCCCGATCTAATTGACCGGGATTTTAACGTATTATAATTTCTTGCGTAGCTTTTCAAGCATGTCTACTGTCATTTTATCTAAATTGTACTCGTATTTGAAACCCCATTCGTCCTTTGCTGCAGTAGCATCAATGGAATTCGGCCAGCTATCGGCAATTTTTTGACGGTCTGGATCCACTGCATATGAAATCTCAAAGCCAGGCAGATAGTTGGCAATACTTGCCGCGATTTCTTCAGGAGCAAAGCTCATCGCTGTAACATTAAAGGAATTCCGGTGCTGTAATCTTGATGCATCTGCTTCCATTAAGTCAACAATCGCGTTTAGCGCATCAGGCATATACATCATATCCATGTAGGTTCCCTTGTCAATATAGGAGGTGTATTTTCCCTTTTTAATGGCTTCATAATAGATTTCCACAGCATAATCGGTGGTGCCACCGCCTGGAAGAGCGACATAGGAGATTAAGCCTGGGAAACGCAATCCGCGTGTATCGACACCAAATTTATGAAAATAGTAATCCGCTAGCAGTTCGCCTGCAACCTTGTTTACCCCATACATCGTCGATGGACGCATAATCGTATCCTGTGGGGTAAGATCTTTTGGTGTAGTTGGACCAAATGCGCCGATGGAACTAGGAGTGAAAAATTGTGCCTTTACCTCCCTTGCTGTTTCAAGGGCATTCATTAGTCCACCCATATTTAAATTCCAAGCAAAGACAGGCTTTGCTTCTGCTGTAGCCGATAAGAGAGCCGCTAAATGCATCACCGTATCAACATTGTACTTTTTTGCTGTCTCAAGCATTCTAGTACCATCGGTAACATCAACCGTCTCAAAAGGACCACTTTGGGCGGCTTCACTATCATTTTTTTTGATATCTGTCGCGATCACATTGTCTGCGCCATAAATATCTCTCAATCTTAACGTTAATTCTGAACCAATTTGCCCTAAGGCCCCTGTGATTAAAATACGCTTCATCGTTGTTTCTCCGTCCTCTTCACTTATGCTGAGTGTTTCTATATTCCTTATTCATACGTCACCCGAATGGGTAAAGTGTCGCGACACTTAGTTAATAACGCCCATTTCTTGACCGACTTTTTTATAAATGGCAATCGCTTGATCAAGCATTTCTTTTGTATGGGCTGCTGTAGGCATATTGCGGACACGTCCTGTTCCTTGTGGTACTGTTGGGAACACAATCGCCTTCGCATAGACGCCTTCTTCATTTAGTCTTCTGCTAAATTGTTGTGTAAGTGTTTCATCACCGATGATACATGGAGTTATCGGCGTTTCACTGTTCCCGATATTAAAGCCTAGTTCCTTCAAGCCTTTTTTAAGGTAATTGCCGTTGTCCCATAACTTTTGGTTTAGTTCTGTACTTTCCATTAATATTTCAATCGACCGTTTACTTGCTGCCACATCAGCAGGAGTTAATGAAGTCGAAAAAAGGAAAGGACGACTGCGAACCTTTAACCAGTCAATCAGATTTTTCTTGCCAGCCACATATCCGCCAACTACCCCAATTGCCTTAGATAATGTGCCGATTTGAAAATCAATTTTATCTGAAAGGCCAAAATGCTTGACTGTTCCAGCACCGTCCCCCAGCACACCTGAACCATGGGCATCATCTACATAGGTAATGAGATCAAACTCCTCGGCAATTTTTACGATTTCAGGTAGTAAAGCGACATCTCCATCCATAGAAAAAACTCCGTCAGTAATGACCATAATTTTATTATAAAGACCAGATTCTTTTGCTTCTTTTGCCTTTGCACGTAAATCCGCCATATCGGAGTGATTCACACGGATAATCTTCGCTTTAGAAAGGCGGCAGCCATCAATAATCGAGGCATGGTTTAATTCATCTGAAAGGATTGCATCGTTTTTATCCATAACGGCTGAAATGGCGGCCATGTTACAATTAAAACCAGATTGGTAGGCAATTGCTGCCTCAGTGTGCTTAAATTCCGCTAATTTTTCTTCTAATTCCACATGAAGTTTTAAGGTTCCATTAATTGTCCGAACAGCACCCGCTCCGACACCATACTTTTCAATTGCATCTGAAGCCGCTTTTTTTAAGCGTTCGTCTGTTGCTAAACCTAAATAATTGTTTGAAGAAAGATTAATCAGTTCTTTTTCGTTAATAGTGATCACAGGTCCATTCGGACTTTCGAGTGGATCGATGACATTATATAAACCTTTCCCTTTTAATTCATCAAGATTTTCATTTAAAAATTGCTCTAAAATATGGCTGGACACATTTATTCCCCCTTAGTTTACAAATCGATTAGTTATTTACAAAAAAAACAATTGTCCTCCTCAAGAAGACACTCTGTGTTTATCAAATGGTGGTATGTAAGGTTTTCTAAACTATACTTTATCATATTTTTTCAATTTTGTTCACTACAAACGGACATTTTTTTATTCCTTTTTAGTGTACCCTGGTTCGTTTCAACATATTTCGAAATTTTTCTATTCCCGCAGTACGGAAATGCTTATTTTTTACAGAAGTTGAATTTAGTATGTTGTTGTTCTCTCTTTTTGAATCTTCGAAAATATAAAACTCCTTTCAAAAACTAGCGAAACTGAATGACTATTTAATCCTTGTTTGCCCCCGTCCTATACATATTGGATACACTTTCAAAAGACGAATGAAATTTCCTTTACAACATCAATTATTCGTTATTACATCAAAAAAAGGATTGAACTCCTTTTTTTCCATGTTATAATGTGAGTAAATTCATACGGTTTCACTCATATAATAGCGGGGATATGGCCCGCGAGTTTCTACCAGATTGCCATTAACAATCTGACTATGAGTGGGTAATGAGATTTTGCAACTTTTTGACTTGCACTTTCTTTTCCATTTGGACATGAAGCCCAAAGGTCATTGCCTCACTCTATTATTGATGTGAGCAATGACCTTTGGGCTTTTTTTATTAAGGAGGATATTCGCATATGAGATTGCTAGAGGAAAAAATCAAGACTGACGGAACGATTATTTCAGATCAAGTTTTAAAAGTAGATTCATTTTTAAATCACCAAATTGATCCCGTTCTTATGAAGGAAATTGGTAAGGAGTTTGCGTTACGCTTTGCAAATGAAGGGGTTACAAAGATTGTTACGATTGAATCTTCAGGAATTGCCCCTGCTGTAATGGCGGGCTTATATATGGACATTCCAGTAGTTTTTGCTAGAAAAAGAAAATCCTTAACACTTATTGATGATTTACTAACAGCATCTGTTCATTCGTTTACAAAAAATGAAACCAATGAAATCTCCATCTCCAAAAAGTACATTACTGAAGAGGATCGCATCCTGATTATCGATGATTTCCTAGCAAATGGCCAGGCTGCTCTCGGGTTAGTCGACATTGTTCAACAAAGTGGTGCCGCGGTAATCGGAATTGGAATTGTCATAGAAAAATCATTCCAACAAGGTGCAGAAATACTAGCCTCACAAGGAATCCGCGTTGAATCATTAGCAAGGATCGCCTCGTTAGCAGAAGGCAAGGTTGAGTTTCTAAATGAAAAAGTGGAGGAATTAATCTAATGAAACAGCATCCCTTAAAAACAGCTTCATTAAGTATTCAGCACGTCCTAGCGATGTATGCAGGAGCGGTCATCGTTCCACTCATCATTGGTGGCGCACTTCATTTCTCTGGTAAGCAATTAGCTTATTTAGTTTCACTTGACATTCTGACTAGTGGGATCGCCACTTTATTACAAGTTTGGCAAAATCGTTACTTCGGAATTGGATTGCCGATTGTCCTTGGCTGTACATTTACTGCCGTTGGACCGATTATTGCCATCGGTGGTCAGTATGGACTTTCTGCCATTTATGGTTCGATTTTGATTTCTGGATTGATCGTTATGGTGATTGCCAAATTCTTTGGAAAACTAATACGCTTCTTCCCTCCCGTTGTGACTGGATCTGTTGTAACTATTATTGGAACAACGCTCATTCCTGTCGCCATGAATAATGTAGCCGGTGGTGAAGGTAGCCCTGACTTTGGTTCCGTATCGAACATTGCCCTTGCGTTTGGAACGTTATTATTCATTATTATTCTTTATCGATTCTTTAAAGGATTTATCCGTTCGATTTCAATCTTATTAGGGTTAGTTGCCGGGACATTTGCCGCTGCCTTAATGGGGAAAGTGAATTTTTCCGCAGTTGGGGACGCTTCTTGGTTCCATCTAGTCACACCATTACACTTTGCGGTTCCTTCCTTTGAACTTGCACCAATTATCACGATGACGATTGTTGCGATTGTCAGTCTTGTAGAATCTTCTGGCGTTTATTTTGCACTTAGTGACATTACAGGTCGGAAATTAACGGAAGCGGATTTAGTGAAAGGCTATCGTGCTGAAGGGTTAGCCAGTGTGATCGGTGCATTATTTAATTCATTTCCCTATACGACCTTTTCGCAAAATGTCGGTCTCGTGCAATTTTCAGGCGTTAAAGGTAAAAATGTAATTTATACTATGGCGGGCATCTTGATTTTCCTTGGTTTTGTGCCGAAAATTGCCGCTTTAACGACGGTAATTCCTACGGCGGTTCTCGGTGGTGCCATGATTGCCATGTTCGGAATGGTGATTGCAGCCGGAATCAAAATGCTCAGCAAGGTAGATTTTTCTTTACAGGAAAATCTGTTGATTATTGCTTGCTCAGTTGGCGTTGGCTTAGGTGTGACCACTGTCCCAACCTTATTTGATCAATTGCCAGAAAGCATTAAAATTCTAACCAATAGTGGAATTGTAGCGGGGAGCCTAACAGCGATCTTCTTAAATGTCATCTTTAATGTAGCCAAGCCGATCAAACAGCAAAAAGGTTCAGCTAAACAACAATCAGTAGCGTAAAGCGAAAATATGAAAACAAAAGACGATACCGTTTCATTGGTATCGTCTTCCTTTTAATCAGTTGAACTATTACCCCCATTAAAAACATCAAGTAAACCTGAAACATTATCTGAACTAAGACCAGATGACTCCCCATCTGACCCGGAACCAGTTGACGTTTTGGTAATGGAGATTGGAGAAATGCAAAAGGCTCCTCCAAAGTTGACAATCCCTCCGGAAATGGTGCCAATGGTAATCCCTTCACGATTAACAGTCAATCAAACCACCCCTTTCCCCTTATGACTATTATATGTACAAGCATGGCAGCTTGGTTCAAGAAATATTTGTCTTCACTTCATCGAGCGCAGGCCTCTTTTTCCAATTTACAAATCCATTTATAATATCCTAGCAAAATAAGCAATAAAATCGGATCAAGAAAGACAGCATGCCAAATTGTCCACCAACCATAATGAAAATAGCCCCATGGGGCAGGTAATAAAGTCACCATCTCGTAAAGAACAATCATAACCGTAAAAACGGTAATATATAGAACCTTTTTAATCAGCTTCCCATTGTATGGAAACCAATTTAGATAAATGATATTAACAGCAGGGACTAAGAAGGCATGTGGAAGAATCCCGGCCCAGTCAATCTCTTTATCAAAATACCAATAACCATGAAATTTAAATTCAACAAAAATGTCAAATATCAATTGAAACGCGATAGTAAAAGTCCAAATATGTACAATTTGATTAGACGATAGTATTTTATTTTTCTTAAAAGCAAATATGTTAAATAAGAAAATAGCAATCAACAGTCCAATCATGTAATACGCCCTTTTTTACTTTTACTTTACCCCAAAAATAAGGAAATCTATACATAAAAACTGACTCCTTATTCCGTCAACCTTCAATTTCATAAGCTTTTCTTGTTTCCATAGTAGGCATGTTTACAAATTAAAGATTGGGTAACAAAGGTTTGGAATGTTGAAGAATGGTCACAACAGACTGTATAATAGTAAACTTTTTTGCCCCTGTTTAATAAGCAGGGGCAAATTTATTAGATAATGAACTATATCATTAACTAATAAAATTTTTTTATGATGATCATTTAAAAAAATTATGGAAATTTGGTGAAATTCGTTGCAAATTATGTCGAGTCCTGTAAAATTACACTGTACATAAATCTTACCTGGAGTGATTGATTTTGAAAAAATGGTTTTCTGTTCTACTACTTACTATGCTTGTCTTTTCATTAGCGGCATGCGGCAGCCAAAAAGATGAAAAAACAAGTGAAGGAAATAAAGAAACAAAGACAAATGAAGTATTTAAAATCGGTGCCATTCCTGATCAAAATGCCGCTGATCTTGATAAAGGAATGACAGCTGTCGCAAAATACCTTAGCGAAAAGACGGGATTGAAGGTGGAGTTTGTCCCATCCGTTGACTATGCAGCGCTGGTAACAGGTTTCCAACGTGGGGAAATCCATATGGCCTGGTTTGGCGGTTTAACGAGCGTTCAAGCTAGAAATCTTGTCCCAGATGCAGAATCGATTGTCCAACGACCACGTGATGCTGAATTTCATTCCGTGTTTATCACCCAAGCACAAGAAAATATTAACAAGCTTGAGGATTTAAAAGGCAAGTCTTTTACATTTGGAAGTGAGAGCTCTACGTCTGGACATTTAATGCCTCGTTACTTCTTAACGGAAGCAGGGATTGATCCAAACAAAGACTTTGATGGGAAACCAAACTTCTCAGGTTCTCATGACACTACTTACAAATTAGTAGAATCTGGTGCCTTTAAAGCTGGAGCACTAAATGAAGCTGTATGGGAAGCCGCTGTGAAGGAAGGAAAAGTCGATACCAATAAAGTAAAAGTATTTTACACTACTCCTGCTTACTTCGACTATAACTGGACGATTAATAGCAATGTCGAAAAGGTCTTTGGTACAGGAACGAAGAAGAAAGTGAAAGATGCCCTTCTCTCCATTACTGGCGACCAAAAGGAAATTGCCGACTTATTCCAAACCGATTCCTTTGTCGAAACGAATAATGATAATTACCAAAAGATTGAAAAGGTAGCAAAAGAACTAGAGATTATTAAGTAGTAGGTGTTCTAGATATGTCTTCAAAAATTATGGTTGAAGCAAACAAATTAACAAAACATTTTGAGCGGAAGATAGCCCTATCTTCCCTTTCTTTTTCCATTCAGCAAGGGGAATTAGTGGCCTTAATTGGTCCAAGCGGGGCTGGTAAGACCACTTTGCTTAATTCCATTGCAGGATTGG
This sequence comes from Neobacillus jeddahensis, assembly GCF_000612625.1. Lineage (GTDB taxonomy): Bacteria > Bacillota > Bacilli > Bacillales > Cytobacillaceae > Neobacillus > Neobacillus jeddahensis. Next base: position 163,909 of record NZ_CCAS010000001.1, on the reverse strand, counting down.
TTCCACTCACTAGTGGAGAACTTCTCATTGATGGTCAGCCCCTTTCTGCCTATAAAAAAGGTAAGGTCTTCGCAAAAAAAATGGGTGTCATTCGCCAGCAATTTGATCTTATTGGTCCATTGGCAGTCATCCATAACGTTTTAGCTGGAAAGCTTTCGGATTGGGGCATGATAAAATCCCTCATATCCTTACTTATTCCACAAGAAAAGACCCTGGCAATTCAAGCATTAGAACGAGTTGGACTAAATGGAAAAGCATATGAAATCACCTCTAATCTTTCAGGTGGCGAACAGCAACGGGTAGCCATGGCGCGCCTAATGGTGCAAAATCCTGAAATAATCCTGGCTGATGAACCTGTGGCCTCCCTCGATCCTGCCAGAGCGGATGATATTCTAGCTATGCTAACCAACATCGTTAAAGAAAAAAAACAGACGTTAATCACAAGCTTACACTCCGTAGACTACGCCAAAAAATATTTCACAAGAATTATCTCGATGCGAAACGGGGAGGTTTTCTTTGATCTTCCAACCGAAGAAGTGACGGATGACCTGTTAGCTGAACTGTACCATCTTAAGAATGGTGAACGCTGATGAAAGCAGGCAATGTTTTTCGGTTGCATAACCGACTCATCCTCAGTCTGATTTTGATTGCTGTCTTTGTTTGGAGTCTCTTTTCTATCAAATGGAATGCTGATTTGGTTCATTCCGGCGGGATTCCGACCCTGTTGCAGATCGTTGAAGGTCTTTTCCATCCTGATTTGTCTGCTGATGTGCTATACCTTGGTTTTAAGTCAGCTTGGATTACGCTGGCCTACGCGGTTGCTGGGATGTTTCTTGCCATTATTTATGCATTGATCGTTGGGACCCTCGCATCTGGAGTGTTGACTTCCAATAAAGCAACTAGAATCTTATCGAAGGTAATTTTTAGGGGAATACTTGGATTTACTCGATCGATTCATGAATTAATTTGGGCTTGGTTGTTTGTTGCAGCAGTTGGTCTCTCTCCATATGCGGCGATTTTCGCGTTAGCCATTCCGTATGGCGGTATCCTTGGGAGAATTTTTGCTGATATGCTAAATGATGTATCAGAGGAGCCGATAAAAGCCTTAAAAACTGCCGGTGCAAATAAATGGCAAACCCTTATTTACGGGTATATACCCATCATTTGGGCTGATATGATCAGTTATACGATGTATCGATTTGAATGTGCGATCCGTTCCTCCGCTATTATGAGTTTTATTGGTCTTGGGGGTCTTGGTTACCAAATTCAATTATCCCTCCAGGATTTAAAATACGATCGGGTTTGGGCATTCGTCTTTTTCCTCATCGTACTGGTAGTTTTCGTTGATAGTTGGAGTAATTTGGTGCGAAAGAGAATTACTGAACGAAAAAAGCGTGGTGTGATGAACACGGGTTGGAATTCTGTGATCTTCGCCTTTTTCCTTATTCTTGCTTCCTGGATTTATATCAAACTTGGGGAAAATGCACAGTTTATCGAGTTACTTTCTCATAAAAATATCGAAGCAGCAAAAAGATTTTTTAGTGGACTTATAGGATTACAGAGTGATCAGCCCGCCTTTCTTGACGCGGATAGTTGGTCTGATGCACTAAAACTTACCCTGGAAACGCTGGAAATGAGTATGATGGCGATTGGTTTTGCAACGATTGCCGCCTTTCTTACCGTTGTCCCTGCTGTCAGAAGCATTGCGAATGGAACATTAACCGGATCTTCTAAATGGTACAATTGGATCCTTTATGGAATGGTCAGGATCGGCTACATTTTTTCCCGCTCTGTTCCAGAACTTGTTTGGGCGATGATGATCATTTTTATTTTCAAGCCTGGTCTTTTACCTGGTGCTATCGCATTGGCCCTTCACAATTTCGGAATACTTGGAAAGTTATGGGCTGAAGTGATCGAAGACATGGACGCCCGCCCGATTCGAAATTTAGCAATGGCTGGTGCCTCCCAAATAGAAATCTTTTTTTATGGCATTCTCCCCACCGTCTTACCAAGGTTCCTCACCTATATCCTTTACCGATGGGAAGTAATTATGAGGACAACGATTGTGGTAGGTTTTGTTGGCGCTGGTGGACTCGGTATGGATTTTAAGCTAGCGATGAGTTTTTTCAATTATACACAAATTACTTTGTTACTCTTATGCTATATGATTCTCGTCATTATAGCCGATTTTGCTTCGGAAAGTACGCGGAAAGCCGTAAAATAAGAAAACGAATTTCAAGCCGCATTTTCAAATGGAAATGTGGCTTTTATTTGGATGGGCAATCTGTACTTTTCATTTCAAAAATGGCATACGATCGAACTTGAAAGAAAGAAATGAAGGGAAAGGCTTGTTTTGGACCAACCATTTCCTATATCCTATAATAGGAAAGAAAACGTTGACAATATATTGAACATCTTGGGAGTGAGAATCCGTTGCAAACAAAGAAAGCCTTACCGATTTTATTTGTAGTGATGTTTTTAGTTATGGTGGGATTCGGGATCATCATTCCAGTTTTACCTTTTTATGCGGAGGAAATTGGGGCAACTCCGACAGAACTTGGAATGCTTATGGCGGTTTATTCGCTCATGCAGCTCCTATTTGCGCCAATATGGGGACAGGTTTCTGATCGTATTGGACGAAAACCAGTGATGATGATCGGCATCGCAGGCCTTGCCCTTTCCTTCTTGATTCAGGCCATCTCCACCGAACTTTGGATGCTGTTTGTGGCCAGAATTCTTGGGGGGATGTTATCTGCCGCCAATATGCCTACAGCTATGGCCTATGTTGCCGATATCACGACAGAGGAAAATCGCGGTAAAGGCATGGGAATTGTTGGAGCTGCCACAGGACTAGGATTTGTATTCGGTCCAGCAATCGGGGGGATTTTTTCGAAAATCAGTTTAAATATGCCGTTTTTTCTTGCAAGTGGATCGTCCTTTCTAACCTTGTTTCTTGTCTTTCTTTTATTGAAGGAATCAAAACAAGCTCATTCCCAGTCTGCTAAGGAAAAACCATCCTTTTGGCAAGCGTTTACTAGTGCATCATCGCTTTTGTTTTTTATCCAATTTTTAATTTCCTTATCACTTTCCGGCTTAGAGGCTACATTTGCCTACTTTGCAGCCAAAAAGGCCGGCTTAGATTCCATTCAACTAGGCTATATTTTTATGATCATGGGCTTTGGAAGTGCCATCGTTCAGGGTGGTTTAGTTGGTAAACTGACCAAGAAATACGGAGAAAGTAAGGTCATACAAGGCGGGATGATTGTTTCTGCAATTGGTTTTTCCTTAATCTTACTCGTACATAATTTTGCAACAGCTGCGATTTATTTAACAATCTTTGGATTAGGGAACGGCGTCATACGCCCAAGTGTTTCCTCCATTCTTACCAAAACCTCCATAGCAGGACATGGCAGTTCAACCGGGCTGTTGTCCTCGTTTGATTCATTAGGACGGATTATTGGTCCACCCCTTGGTGGCTGGTTATTTTCCTTAGCGATCGGGCTCCCTTATATCTCTGGAGTGGTCATTACCGTTGTTGCATTCGTCTTATTACTTTTTTTTCGGCCACAGTTCAGTTCGGCAAAATTAACAAACCAATAGGCATATGTTGAATGGACATGCATAAAATGATTTACGAGGATTCTATTGCGAAAAGGAGCCCTGGTAAATGAAACTAAAAACGATTACATTTGTTGCTTTCCTTTTGGTTTGTTTAGGGTTTGCAGCCTATCTAGACTCACCGTACTCATTTTTGAACGTGAACTATTCGTATACGGCCGATCAACCTGTCATTGCTGAACCTGCTAGCCTTGAGCCATCAACCGATGTCCCTGTGTTGGAAGAAAAATTAGAGAAAAGTGAACGGGTAGATGGCTATATCGTGGAAACGTATGAGGAATACGAGATATATAAGGACATAGATGGGAACGTGATCAAGAGTGAACCAACGGGAAAAACCGATACACTTAAGTACTGGGACTACAGCAATAAAGACCGTTAACTTTTTTAGCGGTCTTTTCTTTTTAGATGTGGATTTATTTCAAGTCTGATAATCCCGATTCTAATTGTTTTTATTATTGCCCTCACCTCTCTTCTTCTCTATTTACTAAAAAAATAAATCTTTCATTTAAAAACATTATCAATTGCCTATAAACAGAACGGATGTTTTGGTGTAAAATGTATAAAGCGTGGAGTTTTGTTAAAAACCACAGCATTTAGTTAGAGGAGTATGAACAATTGAACGGTACAGCACATGCAGCATTGGGAGCAGCAACAGGATTTATTGTTGCCAACACCTATCATCATTCAGCCTCTACTACCCTACTATTTGTGGGATTAGGTGGCCTTTCAGGCTTAGTCCCCGATTTGGACATTGATGGGAAGCTACGGGAGAAAATCACGCTATCCCATAAGATCATTCAGGCAGCTGCCCTGTTAATCGGTATATTGATGATCTTTTATAGCTTTTACGAGGGATCCGCAAAAGAGAAATGGATTGGTGCGGGAATTGGTTTGGGAATGATCATTCTATCTTCCCTCATCAAGCAAAACCATATGTTAACCATCACAGGAATCGGAATAATAATGGGTGGCTACTCCCTATCAGAAATTTGGCTGATTCTGCTTGGAGTTTATATTTTTATAGCTTCTTTCGTCGCCCATCGAAGCTATACCCATTCCATTTTAGGGGTTATTTTTTTTGGAATAATCGCTTCAAGACTTGAATTGTCAATCGGAATTGATGGAGTTTTCTATGCCTGCTTGGCAGGATACATCAGTCATTTAATTGCAGATCTTAAATTTTTACCGTTTAATAAACGGGGAATAAAGCTGTTTTTACCGGTTTCCTCAAAAGAGCTATAAGTTTTCTATGATAAATAGAAACTGATAAACATCAAAGAGCCAATCGACGATGCGATTGACTCTTTGTGTTTATTTAAAAATTTGCTTATACCACTCGGCAGCGGCATCTACTTCCGCAAAGGTTAATTGATGACCATTATGCTCCCAATGAATTTTCACCTTTGCATTTGCGCTTTCTAACATAGACTGTAATTCAGCAGATTCCATGGGGGAACAAATGGGATCATTTGTCCCAGCGCCAATAAAAACGGACTTCCCAGATAAATCAGGTAGGTCGATTCCTTTCCTAGGTACCATTGGATGGTGAAGAATAGCTCCCTTGATGGCCTGTTGATAATGGAATAATAAACTTGCTGCAATATTTGCCCCATTCGAGTAACCAATGGCTACGATATGATCTCGATCAAACTGATATCTTTCTGCTGCTTCATCAAGAAATTCATTTAACTCCTTCGTTCGGAAAATAAGGTCCTCGATATCAAATACGCCTTCCGCTAATCTCCGAAAGAAACGCGGCATGCCATTTTCTAACACATTTCCCCGCACACTTAACACAGATGCCTTATCTTCAATTTTTCCTGCAAGTGGCAGTAAATCTAATTCATTTCCACCTGTACCATGTAGCAAAAGTAAAGTGGGTCTTGTAGAATCTGTCCCTTTATTGAAAATATGTTTCATCTTTTATCACCTTTCTGAAGCCTGGCAAAAATTTATTTATCTCGAAAGTATTTATCTTGAATATGAGATAATCTTAATACAAAATTTATTTCATGTCAATAAAAAAACACGCTTAAATGACAGCGTGCTTTCCTCTTATCTTAATGACTTGCAACCTTATTCAGGTTCCCTGGCTTATTATGCACGGCGATTTTATCCATCAATTTAATACTTTCTGAGTTTAAACCCTTAAGATTTACCTTCACTCCATTTTGATGGTACTTAATGACTACTTTATCAATCGCACCAACTGCGGAATCATCCCAAAGATGGGCAGTGGATAAATCAATGTCAACTTCATCGACTTTTTCTTTATAGTCAAAAATATTTACAAAATCGGTTACAGAGGCAAAGAAAAGTTGACCAGTCACGTGATAGATCTTCTTATGCGACCCTGGTGCAGAAAGACTGGTCACTTTTACCTTTGAAATCTTCGAGGCAAAGAATATGGCACTTAAAATAACCCCAACTAAAACCCCAATTGATAAATTATCCGTCATTACAACAGTAATAACAGTCACAACCATAACTAAAGAATCGGTTACAGGTGCCTTCTTAAAAGAGGTTAAGCAAGTCCAATCAAATGTCCCAATTGATACCATAAACATGACACCGACTAGGGCTGCCATGGGAATCTGTACGAGGAATCCTTTAAAAACGACAATAAGGGTCATTAAAAACGCACCTGCTACGAGCGTTGATAAACGGCCTCGCCCGCCAGACTTGACATTGATGACTGATTGACCAATCATCGCACAGCCAGCCATACCACCAAACAGACCTGAAACGATATTAGCAATCCCCTGACCGCGTGCTTCCTTGTTTTTATCACTTTCGGTATCCGTCATATCATCAACAATTGAGGCAGTTAATAATGTTTCTACTAGACCAACAACTGCAATAGATAGAGAATAGGGAAAAATGATTTGCAATGTCTCAAAGTTAACGGGGATATCTGGTAGTAAAAATACTGGCAATTTGGAAGTTAATTCACCCATATCGCCAATTGTTCGAACATCACTACCAGTAAAAATGGCGATGGCGGTCATCACTATAATTGCAACCAATGGAGATGGAATTGCCTTCGTAAAACGAGGCAGAATATAAATAATGGCCAGCGCACCTGCAACCATAGCATACATTTGCCATGATTCACCAACAAAATGTGGCAATTGCGCCGAAAAAATGAGAATAGCTAAGGCATTCACAAATCCTGTCATTACGGAACGGGGAACAAATTTCATTAAACGTCCTAGCTTTAACGCGCCCATTATGATTTGGATGACTCCTGTTAAAATCGTCGCTGCCAGTAAATATTGCAGCCCATGATCCTTCACTAACGAAGTCATTAATAGTGCAGTTGCCCCTGTAGCGGCTGAGATCATTCCTGGTCGTCCACCAACAAATGCAATTGTCACGGCAATACAAAAGGATGCATATAAACCGATCATTGGTTCAACACCCGCAATGATGGAAAAAGCAATCGCTTCTGGAATTAAAGCGAGTGCCACCACAATTCCGGCTAATATATCCCCTCTAATATTTCCAAACCAAGCTAGTTTCATTTTACTTAAATTCAAACGTAGCACCTCTCCTATCATCCTATTTTCTATAAGTGACTTCCAACTCTCATGAAAGTCGGGTCCGTTGTGAACAAACCATAGTATAATAGATTATGACAGATTTGTGAAACCTAAAGAAAGCGGGTACAATGACTGTTTACATTGGTTTCCGCTATTATCCTGTTGAATCCTTTCTGTTTGAATAATAAAAGAAAGCGTAAAAATACGCTCTCTAATGGTGAAAAATTTATTTCGTTAGAATGATCGGTCCTTCTTTCGTCACAATTAACGTATGCTCATATTGGGCCACAAAGCTTTGCTCTGTAACAAATGTCCACTCGTCATCAAGTTGAAATACTTCTTCATCCTTCGTCGAAATAAACGGTTCGAAGGCAATCACCATTCCTTCCTTTAATATCCCGTGATCAGACGTTTCATTATAGTTGTATACATAATCAGGCGCTTCATGAATTGTTCTGCCAATACCATGACCAGTCAAGTTCATAATGACAGTTAAGCCATGTTTTCTTGCTGTTTGGTGCACGACTTTACCCATTCCAGTAATTTTTGCGCCTGGTTTTGCCTTTTTCAATCCCTCTTCAAATGCTTCCTTTGCCACTTCACAGATTTTGGTTAAAATTTCATCCCCTTTACCAACGACAAAAGAAATGCCTGTATCCGCAAAATAACCATTTTTCGAACCTGATACATCAATATTTACGAGATCCCCTTCCTGAATAACTCGATCACTTGGGATACCATGAGCCACCTCTTCATTCACACTAATACACGTGTAGCCAGGAAAGTCGTATTCCCCTTTTGGTGCTGAAATCGCTCCTGCCTTGTCAAATAGTTCCCCAGCAAGGGTATCTAGTTCCTTTGTTGTGATTCCAGGAATCGTTTTTTCAACTAATGCATCTCGAATCGATGCGACGATCCTACCAATTTCCTTTAAACTATTGAAATCTTCCTCAGTCTTTGCAATCATTTTGCTTTCCCCAATCATTATATTTGGCTAAATAAACATCCATATCTTAGATTTTACCCATCCTTTTGAAAAAATCCAAGCGATGAAGAATGTTCATACTTTTAAAAATATTGCTTTATTAAAGCTTATGAATTTTCAAGTAGCTTACCGATTAACCATGAAATGAAAAGGGTTGAAGCCGGCAGAACCGTTTCAACCCTTTTATCTTAATGTACGAAGACGAGTAAAAGCCATAGGTATAAGCTGAGTAATGTGAAAATCAACGTCGGCGGAATAACTAGGATCGTTACTTTAATATATTCAAACCAGGAAAATTTAATATTATTTTTCTTTAAAATATGCATCCAAATAAGGGTGGCCAGTGTACCGATTGGTAGAATTAGGGATCCGATATCACTGCCGATGATATTCGCTAAGTAAACCGTTTGCATAATGAGTGGATCTAGTCCCATCTCCGTTAAGGCAAGAGTTGAGACCATTAATGCTGGATGATTGTTAAAAATATTTGATAAAAAGGCTGTGATCAACCCCATCGTTAAGCTGGCATGCAATAGACTATCATTCACCAGTATTTTAAAATGATCAACTAATATAGTTGTTAAACCAATATTGTGTAAGCCATAAATTACGACATACATGCTAAAGGCGAAAAGTAAGATATGCCAAGGAATCTTCCCAACGACGTCTTTTGGATTTACCTTTAAATAGATCCAGCGCCAAATCAATAAGATAAGTGAACCTGACACTGCCACGAGTGAAACAGAGATGCCAATAAAGGAGGCAACAAATAGACTGATCCTAACCAAAAATACGAAGATTAACATTTTAATCATTAATTTCTTTTGTTTGTCAAATAAGCTTTCGGTGTTTTTCTGTAATGGATGGTAAGGCCGATTTTTTTGTAGTGGAATCGAGTAGGAATGGAAAGGTATTTCTTTAGGGATATCTTTTTTGAAGACGAGGAACAGCAAAAACGAAAGGAATAGCAGTCCGAGCACGCCAGGAATAAACATCATTTCGGTTTGCAGATACAGATCCATTCCAATAATTTTCAACGCAATGAGATTAACAATATTACTTACTCCAATTGGGGCACTTGAAGCTGTTGCCACTAAAGCACCACTTAATAGATAAGGTATTTTTTGCCGATTTTTCAACTTCAGATTATTTAAGATCAAAATGAGGATGGGTGTAGTGATTAAGATACTTCCATCATTATTAAAAAATAAGGTCATGGAAAAGCAAAGTAGTAAAGTGTACCAAAATAAGCGAGTCCCTGATCCCTTTGACAATTTTAGCATCAGTGCAGCTGTCCAGCTGAAAAAGCCGAAGCTTTCTAAGACAATTGCCATAACGATCGTAGCAATAATGGTAATAGCCGCACCTGTTACTTTAGAACTTATATCTAATAAATCTCCTGTTGAAACACTTCCGCTTAAAAAGACGAGCATTGCCCCAACTGAGGCTGGTATTGCTTCATTCATATTTTTGGGACGGATAAAGATCATAAACATAGTGAAAATAAATGCAAAAATTGTGATGATCACCGTCGTTTGATGATACATAAAAATTACATGACTCCCTTCAATAAGTTTCCTTCTTATATTTTCCGTTTATTTTTCTTGCCTTGGTTTATAGTACGTCCGAATGTAGGGCTTGTTCTAAACGAATATCTCGTATGGTAGCAAATCAGCATTAATCTAGAAAATGTAAGTCGAAAATGAATAGACCATCGCCTGGCATTTTTTCCATAGGTTGATACCCACAAACAGCAAAATAGGCATATGTATGACGGGGAACGATAATATGTCAAGCTGTTAAAGTTATAAAAAATAAAACCGATACTTTTTAAGTACCGGCGTTATTTTTTATATTCTATAGTAATAATTTTTTATAACGATAGAATCCCAGAGATTACTTTTTATGACCTTTAGGACCCTTTGGACCTTTCTTCCCTTTTGATCCTTTACTACCCTTGGAACCACAACTACCTTTGGAGCCATAACTTCCCTTCGATCCACAGCTACCTTTGGAGCCATAGCTTCCTTTCGATCCACAGCTGCCTTTGGAACCATGACTTCCTTTCGATCCACCACTGCCTTTGGAGCCATGACTTCCTTTCGATCCACAGCTGCCTTTGGAACCATGGCTTCCTTTCGATCCACCACTGCCTTTGGAGCCATGACTTCTTTTCGATCCACCACTGCCTTTGGAGCCATGATTTCCTTTCGATCCACCACTGCCTTTGGAGCCATGACTTCCTTTCGATCCATCACTGCCTTTGGAACCATGGCTTCCTTTCGAACCTCCGCTGCCCTTAGACCCACAACTACCTTTTGTCCCCTTTGGACCTTTAGGACCTTTCCTCTCTAATTTAAATTCAACAGGATTATTGATTAAAAATTCCATAACCCCATTTTCCTGTGCTTGTGATAACAGTTCCTCCATACCCATGTTCATTACTTTTCTCCACCACTTTCCCAAAGTTTTATTCTCATTGTTAATTTATGGGGAGAATGTGGAATTGGATATAGACATACATTTATTTTTTTATAATTAACCAAATACCCAGATACTGCACCCCTAACAGTTAAAATGCATAGTATTCTAAAAAATAAATATTTATAGGGGTATGTAAATTGCAAAAATATGAAATTTATATCAATCCGAAGATGTTGAACCAACTAAATAAAGATATTTGGTTGGATGAACCTGTACCCGCTGTCCTTAAAATAGGCCCCGACCAATATTCAATCAGCCTTGCCTATCGAGGGAATGTCATTAGAAAGAAAAAAAAGAAATCGTATCATATTATTTTTCAAAAACCACATACCGTAAATGAGGCCCATGAAATCCACCTGAATGCCGAATATAACGATCGATCACTTAGCCGAAACAAGCTTTCTCTTGATTTCTTTGACAGAATTGGCGTCATTTCTCCCCATTCCAAACATATCCTCCTGTATATCAACGGGTTTTGTAAGGGCATTTACTTAGAGCTTGAATCTTTTGACCAATATCTTTTACAAAAAAGAAATCTACCACTGGGTCCGATAATTTATGCCACTAATTATTACGCCAATTTCTCATTATTAACACCAGAAAAGGAATTAAAAACAAGTTTGTCAGAAGGCTATACAATCAAATATGGAAAACAAGATGATCTTCCTGTGTTGGAGAATCTGATTGCGATGATAAATACCCTCAATGATAAGGAATTTGAAAAGAAAATACCGAATCTATTAAATGTTGACCAATATTTAACATGGCTGACAGGCGTTGTTTGTACCCAAAATTTTGATGGTTTTATCCATAATTATGCCCTTTATCTGAATGGTGAGACGGGTGCATACGAAATCACACCATGGGATTATGATGGGACTTGGGGCAGAGACCTCTATGGAAGACAACTCAACTATGACTATATACCCATCACTGGCTATAATACCTTAACGGCAAGATTGCTTCATTTTTCTCATTTTAGGAAGAAATATCGTGAAATTCTTTCCACCACATTAGAAAACGATTTTACTGTTGAAGTGCAATCATCGATCATTGAAGACCTCTTTCAAAGCTTAAAATGTTATTCCCACCTAGATCCATTTATCAATAAAAAGGTGGAATCCTTCGATCGTGAACATGCATACATGATCGATTTTATTCAAAAAAGGAACGACTATCTAAAACAACAATTAAGTAGGCTCCAGTGAAGAAACACGTATATGGTTAAATATCATATACTTTTTTTTGCCTATTTTTCAGTGATTCTATGAAAAAAGGCTACTTTATTAGTACAACATCATCCCGTGATACATATAGATGCAGTGTAAATGTTTATTTAAACAAAGGAGGAAAAAACTTTTATGGATAGAGAATTAATGAATCTGCATGTGGGCAAAACGATTAGGGTTGATCGAGGCGGCCCAGAATCTAGAATCGGAAAATTACTGGCAGTATTCGAAGACTATTTTGTCCTTTTAACCGAAAGCGACGGCGTGGTTTACTACAAAACAAACCATATCAGAAGCATTACAGAGAGCTCTAAGGATAGTTTGAAATTCGGTTTAAAAGTTCCTGAAAAATTAGACTACAAGACAGCCGAGAACTTCCACAAACTGTTAGAAAGTATTAGATTTCAGTGGGTGAAAATCAACCGTGGTGGTGCAGAGTCATTAGAGGGTGTCCTAAGTGATGCGAACAAACACTATGCATCCCTTATCGTTAAGGATGAAGTGGTTCGTTTTTCAATGAAACATATCCGTAATATTAGTTACGGTTTAATGGTTGAAAAACCACATAAAGGTGATTCTGAAAACAAACAAAGTGATGACGAGGGCAAAGACAAAAAAAACGATGACAACGAGTAACCATTACGTCGCTTCTCCATACAGAGGAGCGACCCATTATATCTTAAGGAGGATTCATTCATGGGATTAGATAAATTTTCAGCTGCATTGGATTTATTAACGGGTTTTAACGTAAATCTATATGTAGGTGAAGACATATTTAAAGGGAAATTACTTGGGGTAGAAACAGACCATGTCGTGTTAGAGACGGACAATAAGTACATCTTTTATTATAACATTGATAAAATTCAGGCTATCACAAAAAATACGAAACAGTTCCAACCAGAGAAAACGACCGTTAACTTTCAAAAAACGCAGAGCTTAACAGAACTTTTAAAATCGTTTCAGCATTCCTGGGTAACAATCTTGAGTATCAACAAACAAAAATTCACCGGTGTATTAAGCGAGATTGATGCTGATTTTGCGACGTTAATTAACGGTGAAGAACGAATATTAATTAAGTTAACTCATGTATCTAACATTTTAAAAGGATTTATAAAGGAAGAGGAAAAAAAGGAAAACGAACAAGAGAAAAAGCAGGAAAGCAAAAATGAGTCTAAAAATCACGAAAAAGAAGAAGAGTCAGATGTTTGTGAAACGAAGGAATACACGGCAGAAGTAATGACGGAAGCCAATTCAAAGCAAACAGCGAAAGCTGAGAAAACTTCAGCGCATCATATCAAATCTGAAAAACAAGAGGTTTGTGAGGTAGAAGAAGTCATTGAACCAAATAAAACCATGGGATGGTCACAACCAATCAAGACGGAACCCGAAATAAGCGACGCCAAGACTGATCACACTGATAAAGGAAAGAAACCTGAATTCTTTGGTGAAAGCCATCAAAAAATCAAACACGAGATTAAAAAACCTACGAATGAAATGAAGCATAAAGAGAACAAGAATGATGAAGCTGCTTTGAGAAAACTGAAAGGTACCAAGTCTGTTAAGCAACCAACGAATCCCCCTGCCTTTTTACCAGCGAAAATGAAAGATGGAAAATCTTCAAAATCCCATGAGGCTGAACATGCTTCCACGCCTGTTACCTCACATATGTCATCTCATAAAGCTGAAAATGTCAAAAAAGACAACTATACAAACGATACTAAAAATGTGTGGAAACAAAAGGACCAGGAAACAAGAGCTTTCCGTTTTACTGGTGAACCCGTTTCCCATGATTCTGAGCGCAGTTTCCCGTTTGCTGGTTGGCCAACCAAAAGCAAGCGAACATTTAGATTTTAGCCAAAAACTACTTCAAAGAAACAATGATGTTCATGGTGGATTCCTTCTATTGAAGGATCTTGGCAGTTTTTCCAAGTCCGATTACAAATATGAGCTGGGCAGGTCTCATCAATTTTATATCCTAAAAGAAAGCAGTCTCATTTAGCCCTCCTCTATTTGTAAATGGAACAATTCAAGAAAGGATGTGAGTAAATGAAATTAAAGCAGAACATCGGTAAATATATTAAAATGGAGATATCAGGAAAGAAGTTTATTAGCGGATTGTTAGTCGATATTGGCAGTGATATTTGGGTTGTCTTTAACGGTACTGATTATCTTTATATACCAACCGTTCATATTCAACACTGGCAATTTTTAAAAAAGGATGAGATTTCAGAGATTAGTTTTAATGATGAAGCAACACCAATTTATAATCATAGCGAAGAAACTTCATTAAGAAAAACGCTTACGTCTGCTAAAGGGATTTTTACAGAAATCTACGTAACAAGTAAACAAGCATTACATGGTTATATAATCAGTATTATGAATAATTATTTTGTGTTTTATTCTCCCATTTACAAAACCATGTTTATCTCCCTTAACCATTTAAAATGGTTAATACCATACACAAATAATCAACGTCCGTATGGTCTCAGTAACTCCAGTTTACCTGTGAATCCAAGCAATATTACCTTTGCCCGTTCATTTGAAGTACAAATTGAAAAATTAGTTGGCGAATTGATTATTTTCAATGTCGGTGAAGATGAAAATGTCATTGGTAAGGTCCAAGGTATTAGGAACAATTTTGTTGAACTATCAGGTGCTAAGGAAGAACCCACTTTTATCAATCTGCAGCATATCAAAACCATCCATATGACATAAATGCATAACCGTTTTTTTATAGGTTATTTTTAAACAAGCTTTAAAAAAACCAAAAAGGAGTGTCTCACCGACACTCCTTTTAATAAATCTATAACACTCGTTAACTATTTGCTTTTTACATACACAGTTTCCGTTTTTTTCTCCACACGAAACGACAACAGTTCAAATAAGATTCCATATAGAAACGTAACCAAGAACATGGAACCAATCATATCAAAGATCACATGTTGCTTCACAAAAAGAGTCGAGATAATAATGAATGATCCAATAATATGAATACAAAGGTTCATTAGAATATGTTTGTTTTTTATATGGATCGAGGCGAGCATCACGGTAAAGGTTGTCAAAACATGGATACTTGGAAAACAATTAAACGGTTGATCATTTGCATAAATTAACTCCACTAGGTTTATGATAACATTATCACCAACCAATGTAGGTCTTGGAACGGTCGTTTGAAAAAAGAAATAAATGGCAAAACAAATTAGTTCACCTATCACAATCATCAATATTGTTTTAATGTAAACTTTTGTGTCCTTGAAGCAAAAGTAAATTAAAAAACAGAAAATATAAGCGTACCAAAGAATATACGGTATGATAAATATTGGCAAAAACGGAATGGAGTGATCGATGGAAGTGGAGATGTCAATCGCTTTATGTGACCGGCCATTCAATAACGTATAGATAACGGCTAAAAGCGGAAACACCAGCAAAAATAGTAGATAGGGAGATTTTTTTATTAATTTTCTCATGCCTATTCCTCCCTGCAAGAATTTATAGAACCAATTTCCTAAGTTACTAGTCTAGAAACAAACTGGCCATCATCAATTATACCATTTCTATGTTGAAAATGCACAATTGAGTGTCAGGCACCATGGGTAATTTTTCTTATTTTTATATTTTTCTTATTTTACGCGTGTTCTTCTTTATAATTTTCATTTTATTCATTGGTTATAGGTATGTTAATTTTCTAACTGGATTTGGGCTTGTCATGCCTAGATAACCTTTTATTAATGTTTGCAGGATTACATTCATTGATTGTATTACGGATTGGTTGGAAAGTCATCTTCAAAATGTTTCCTTTCCATGGATGGTCAACGAATGACATCTTTACTATTAATATACGATTGATGTCGTTTTCAACAGGCTGAATAGATTAATGGATTCTTTAAGTTTTGATAAACGGATTTAGCTATAATGCTCGCCTTACCTAACAAAAAAAGAACCTTTGAAAAAAATTCAAAGGTTAAAATCAAGAACTTAGAGGTCTAGGCTAAGCTCTCATAATTAGGAGGTCTAAACTCAGAAGAATTTAAACAAGTTAATAATACCATTTTCGAAATATTCATTCAACGATTTATTGCTGTAAAGTATAAAAGTCGTTCAAAAGACACAGTTCTATTCAGGAACAGTCGATCATATAATACCCTGCCTAACTTACTAGAATCAATCCAACCCAAATCATTTAGGAAAAATATCATTTATAATAACTTGTTGACATACATGTATATACAAGTTAAAATGAAAACGTAATCAAAACTTGTATATACAAGCATGATTAAAAAGATGAAAACGTACCCATTGCCTGTATATGAAGGAATAAAAAAATAGATAAAAGAATGGGTCCATCCCATTCCATTAGGGGGAAAGAAGATGAGCAAGTACACTGAGCCTTCAAAACAGTTACTAGAGCACATTGGTGGAAAAGAAAACATTGCAGCGGTTACCCACTGTGTAACAAGAATGAGATTTGTCTTAAAAGATCCGAGCAAGGCCGATGTAAAAGAAATCGAGGCCATTAAACTTGTAAAAGGTACATTCACACAAGCTGGGCAATTCCAAGTTATCATTGGAAATGAAGTTTCAAGCTTCTATAATGACTTTGTGAAAATTGCCGGAGTAGATGGTACTTCTAAGGAAGAAGCCAAAATTGCTGCTAAACAAAATCAAAACTGGTTACAGCGATTAATGGGGCATCTAGCAGAAATTTTCACCCCATTAATTCCTGCCCTTGTAGTCGGTGGTCTTATCCTTGGTTTCCGAAATGTAATCGGTGACATTAAACTATTAGATGACGGAACCAAAACGATTGTTGAGGTGTCTCAGTTCTGGGCGGGTGTCCACGCTTTCTTATGGCTGATTGGTGAAGCGATTTTCCACTTCTTGCCTGTTGGAATCACCTGGTCCGTAGCGAAGAAAATGGGCGCGTCGCAAATTCTTGGGATCGTTCTTGGTATTACCTTAGTATCGCCGCAATTATTAAATGCTTATGCTGTTGCAGGTGCAAAAGATATTCCCGTTTGGGATTTCGGCTTTGCAAAAATTGAAATGATTGGCTATCAAGCACAAGTTATTCCTGCCATCCTAGCTGGATTAGTATTAGGTTTCTTAGAAACGCGATTACGAAAAATCGTTCCAAATTCCATTTCAATGATTGTGGTACCATTTTTAGCATTGGTGCCAACCGTCTTAATTGCCCACACGATTTTAGGTCCAATCGGCTGGTCGATTGGTTCAGGAATTTCTCATGTTGTATACTCTAGCTTAACTTCTGCATTTGGTTGGTTATTTGCTGCTATCTTTGGTTTTGCATATGCCCCACTTGTAATTACTGGCTTACACCATATGACAAATGCAATTGATCTACAATTAATGAGCGAGCTGGGTGGAACAAACCTTTGGCCAATGATCGCTCTTTCCAATATTGCTCAAGGCTCAGCCGTTCTTGCCATGATCTTTATTAACCGTAAAGATGAAGAAGAAAAGCAAGTTTCGATCCCAGCGGCTATTTCATGTTACTTAGGTGTAACAGAACCAGCGATGTTCGGTATTAACTTAAAATACGGCTTCCCATTCTTGGCAGCAATGATCGGTTCGATGATTGCCGGGGTCGTATCAGTCGCATCTGGCGTAATGGCTAACTCGATTGGAGTTGGCGGTCTTCCTGGTATCCTATCCATTCAGCCGAAATATATGGTTATCTTTGGAGTCTGCATGGTGATTGCCATCGTCATTCCATTTGTATTAACGAACATCTTTGCAAAAACAGGGATTAAAAAATTAAATTTTAAAAAGTAATGTACACTCCATAATTGGAGGGAGACTCTCTCCCTCCTTTTCCACATTAGAGTTATCAAAATTTACAGGCAGGTGTTTAATATGTCAACAGCATGGTGGAAAAAAGCAGTCGTTTATCAAATTTATCCAAAAAGCTTTCATGACACAACCGGAAATGGGACAGGAGATCTTCAAGGAATCATTGGAAAACTAGATTATTTAAAAGAGCTTGGTGTTGATGTTCTCTGGCTAACCCCTATTTATCAATCACCACAACGGGACAATGGCTACGATATCAGTGATTACTACACTATCCATGATGAATACGGAACGATGGAGGATTTTGATTTGCTGCTAGCAGAAGCACATAAACGCGGTTTAAAAATAATAATGGATATCGTGATCAACCATACATCAACAGAACATGAATGGTTTAAACAAGCTAAGTCCTCTAAGGATAACCCTTATCGGGATTTTTATATCTGGAAAGATGGTAAAAACGGCGAGCCGCCTACCAACTGGGAATCAAAATTTGGCGGATCTGCTTGGGCGTATGATGAGCCAACCGATCAATACTATCTTCATTTGTTCGATGTAACACAAGCAGATTTAAACTGGGAAAATGAAAAAGTACGCATGACACTTTATGAGATGATGCACTTTTGGTTAAAGAAAGGTGTAGATGGGTTTAGATTGGATGTCATCAACTTAATCTCGAAAGATCAACAGTTCCCTCAGGATGATAGTGATGGGCGCAAATTTTATACAGACGGACCAAGAATCCATGAATTTTTACAAGAAATGAATGGACAAGTAATTTCGCACTACGATATTATGACCGTTGGTGAAATGTCATCCACCTCGATTGAGCATTGTATTCTTTACACCAATCCTGAACAAAACGAATTAAATATGACCTTTAATTTCCATCACCTGAAAGTCGATTATCTAAATGGAGAAAAATGGACGAAGGCGGAGTTTGATTTTCAAGCATTGAAAGAAATTTTGGCTACCTGGCAAGTAGCAATGAATAAAGGCGGCGGTTGGAACGCTCTCTTCTGGTGTAATCATGATCAGCCTCGGGTCGTATCTCGATTCGGTGATGACGGGAAATACCATAAAGAATCGGCGAAAATGTTAGCAACTGTGCTCCATATGCTGCAAGGAACTCCTTATATTTATCAAGGTGAAGAATTCGGGATGACCAATCCAAATTTTGATGCGATCGACGACTATCGTGATGTTGAGTCTTTAAATATGTTTACTATTTTGAAAAATAATGGGATGGACGAACAAGAGATTATCGAAATCCTCAAGCAAAAATCACGAGATAATTCCCGGACCCCTGTTCAGTGGAATGCAAGTGAACATGCAGGTTTCACAACCGGTACACCTTGGATCAAAACAGCTGCGAATTTTCAAGAAATTAATGCAGAAAAAGCAAGACAAGAATCCGATTCGATTTTCTATCACTACCAAAAACTCATTCAATTACGAAAAGAAATGAATATCATCACGGATGGAGACTTCCAGTTAATTTTAGATCAAGATGAAGAAGTTTTTGCGTTTATACGAACAAATGATTCAGAAAAATTACTCGTCATGAGCAATTTTTATAGCAAAGAAAAGAGATTTTCCCTTCCGGCTCATTTAAATCTTGATGAGTGTAAGAGTAAGATGGTACTCTCTAACTATGAGGATTCCTCAGCACAACTTAGAATGCAGATTCTTTTACGACCATATGAGTCGATTGTGTACCACCTGAAATAATGATCGGAGATATCTTATGACGAACAAGTACCTAACCATTTATAACAGTATAGTCGAGAAAATAAAAAGCGGCGAACTTCCTCCGCAAACGCTGCTCCCCTCTGAAAATGAATTAAAGGATCAATTTGATACATCAAGGGAAACGATAAGAAAAGCGTTAAATCTACTCTCACAAAATGGCTATATACAAAAAGTTAGAGGAAAAGGTTCGATTGTCATCGATATCAGCAAATTTGATTTTCCTGTCTCTGGATTAGTTAGTTTTAAGGAACTGGCAAGTAAAATGGGCAGTAAGCCAAAAACCATTGTCAATGAACTTTCCTTAGTTAAGCCCGATGGCTATATCCGGCAGCAGCTCCACCTTGGCAGTAAGGACCTTGTCTGGAAGATCGCCCGAACAAGGGAAATGACTGGAGAAAGAATCATCTTAGATAAGGATTATTTATGGAGTAAGTATGTCCCTTCTCTAACGGAAGAAATTTGTGCGGATTCGATTTATCAATACCTTGAAAATGATTTGAATTTGTCGATTAGTTTTGCGAAAAAGGAAATTGTCGTAGTTGAACCTACATTAGAAGACAAGACCTTATTAGATCTTGAGGGTTTTCATAATATCGTTGTGATTAAAAACCTTGTCTATTTGGAGGACGCCACCCTTTTCCAATATACAGAGTCAAGACATCGCCCTGATAAATTTCGTTTTGTTGATTTTGCAAGAAGGTCGCAGTAAGGTAGTTTCCTGTAGCTCCCTTTAAAATATTTTTTCAAAATGGACATGTTCACTACATGCACGTACAAGCTAGAACATATGCTGTACTAACCCATAAAAGTTTTCCTTCTTTCGAAAGTGGCTTCCACCACTTTCTTTTTTTTTGTAGAAAAGATGATGATGCCATACTAATATGGTCTTATCGGCGGAGCTGAGGAATATAGTAATAAGAAATTGAATTTTGCTTCTTTGAGCATTGGAAAGGAGAAACTTATGTATTTTATCCCCACAAGAGTCAACCTTGGCTCATTGAAAATAAACAGTGCAGACCACCAGGACACAGTTTCCATAGGTCCAGCCATCCTAATAGGAAACCATGTCAATGGGAAAAAAAATCAAGGATTCGGTCAACAATTAGCGGATTTCTCCAAAATCGTGGTCCCGATCCAGTTTGTGCTAGATAACGAAATTATCGATATGCCGACGATGAAGAGAAATGGGGGTGTAAGTTTCCTCTCATCCATGACATTAGCTTAAACTGTAAGTATAAGGAGTGATATAGGTGAATATCGCACCAATGGCCATTAATTTTATCGGTTTTAAAGTAAACACCCTTGACAATTCCTCCTTCGTCAACCTTGGACCTAATCAATTTATTGACCAGTTGGTCTCCTATAAGAGGAATCAGGGGGTTGGAGAACAAAATGGGGATTTATCACCTGTGAATATCCCGATTTCTTGGGTAGTTGACCCTGACATTTCAGATAGTAATACCGCAAAAAATAGTATTATATAGGAATCATTCTCGAACAAGGGGGAATACTGGTGATCTTTGCACCAATGTCTGTGAATCTTGGGGATCTTAAAATTAATGTGTTGGACCATGGTTCTATTCTGAGTATGGGACCCTTGCAATTTACTGACAAGTTTATCTCCTATAAAAGGAACCAGGGATTTGGGGAACAAAATGGGGATGATTCTACCCTGCTCATTCCGATTACCTATATTATGGATTGTGACGTAAGTGATAGCTGGACGATGAAAAATAGTATTCTTTAAGAAAATAACCCTCACTTCCCGAGAAGGAAATGAGGGTTATTTAGTCATTAATTTATCAATGGGTTCGAATGCTTCCCTTTTGTATCCCACCACTCTCGAACCTCAAATATCCCAAATACATCTTTTTTAGCTTTTTCGAATACATCTACCGTTTCATTTGTGGAGTAAGAAAAAATAAAATGCGTAGGCGTTTCATTCAGTACACGGAAAGAACTAATTTCTCCATCTTGCATTTCGACCATATATACTTTCCCAATGACTACTTCGTTCGTGCTTACTAAATTTTTCATCAGTAGCTTCCCCTCCAAAATTTCGGTTTCATCTGCAGTCGCTATTTTCTCCTCCCCTTATATTTATTTTATCAAGTCATCGTGCATGCTTAAACAAAAATGATTCTGATGCTTCCTTGTGCTGTTAATTTTTATTAATTGGGTAGGCAAAAAATATTCGATCTCTGGAAAGGCAGGATTAATCATTCGTGGGAATGGCATTGAAAAGATGGCTCTATAATACGGGCAAAAATCATATTGTGTTGATTGGCTGGAGTGTAAAATCGAAATTAGCGATCAAGAAATAGTAAAATCTGATAAAAAGATTGATATTGTTATCATCGATCAGTTAGAAAAAGCTCCGGTGATGGATGAACGGCTGTTTTATGTTCGCGGGGATGCCACAAATGAAGAAACACTCCTTAATGCCAATTTGCCAAAAGCAAATTGGGTAATTATTTTTGCCGATCAAATAACAGAGAATAATTTCGCCACAAGGGATCCACTCCTCGTCGATGGAAAAACCCTATTAATCGCAACTGCCATCACTAGCGTTGAAGCAAGGTTTGATAAAAAAATTCATGTTACTGTTTGAGATAAAGAAACATTTGCACGTCTAAAAACGATGAGTGAAAAATAAGCCAGGAATGCTGGTCGAATTTTAGGTAGTGTAAAGAGAAATAAAAAAACCTTGAATATGTTCAAGGTTTTTTTAGCCGATAGGAAAGTATAATTCCGCCTCTGTCTTCGCCCTTAGGGGCTCTCCAATCGGCGAGTTTTCTTTATTCTATCGGATTGGCATACCGATTATGCTCAAATTTATATATTTATTAAATTAGTTTAATTTTCGCTAAGGGCAAGTATTAATTAAAGATTGGTTGGGAATCCGCCCATTCCTCCCATGCCACCTTGACTAGGGAATCCGCCCATTCCTCCCATGCCACCTTGACCAGGGAATCCGCCCATTCCTCCCATGCCACCTTGACCAGGGAATCCGCCCATTCCTCCCATGCCACCTTGACCAGGGAATCCGCCCATTCCACCATGTCCAGTGTGACCAGGGAATCCGCCCATTCCACCATGTCCAGTGTGACCAGGGAATCCGCCCCATCCGCCATGACCACCGTGACCAGGGAATCCGCCCCATCCACCATGTCCGCCATGACCAGGGAATCCGCCCCATCCGTCATGCCAACCATGACCAGGGAATCCGCCCCATCCACCATGTCCGCCATGACCAGGGAATCCGCCCCATCCGCCAAATTCACCCATTCCTGGGTAGCCACCCATTCCTGCACCATCAAATCCAGCCATCCCTGGGAAACCGCCTGTACCCATTCCAACATTAAATTGTCTCATATCATTCATTTGAGCATCTCTCCTTTTATAGGTTACAGTCTAGACTATGTTGGAATGGATAAAAGGCATAGGCAGATGTCCTTGTTTTTTCAAACTATTGAGGTTTTTAAGGTACCTACACTTAAGCAATCTCGTCACAGGACGGCTTACTTTAAGGAATACTCTGCCATCCAAATTTGCTGTGTGTTAGTCCTTAAAGGTATATTGTTCTGTACGATTTTTGTTCTTTTTTCGTGGATTGACGGGATTCGTCTCGTAGATAATTCGATTGTTTCAATCTTTTGTTCAACAAGATCTGCCATTATTGGTGGATAAGGACTTTTTTTCATATAGGTTAATAGCGCGTTCAATACTTTTCCATAATTCATTTGGTTGGATAATTCTAACCAATGTTGCACTGTATCATTTTTAAGCATAAAGGAAGTGTACACTGATTCTATTAGTACTAATATTTTAAGCACTTCTTGCTTTGTCATCGTTCGCATCCTTTACGTTTTATCCATTGAAACTGTTTGATTCCATTTACAAATTGTGGCCCGGGATCAAGTCCTTGCGCCGATAAACACTTAATACGATTCCAATTAAAAAGGCATTAAATAAAGTTGGCATTAACCCATAGCTGATGAAGGGTAAAGACATCGTAATCATCGGTACTATTCCGAGGACCATAGCAATATTGGTTACCAGTTGGATGCCATAGAGAGCTACTGCACCAATTAATAGGAGCTTTCCAAACGAGTCTTTGATTTTCACGGAGATGGCAACGATTCGAGCCACAAATAAGGTGAGGATCAAAACAAGAATAACAGCAAAGATCCATCCATAATAATACGTAAAACTGACAAAAACAAAATTAGTATGCGCTTCAGGAATGAAGTCGTTTTTACTTGCACCAAACCATCCTGCTTTGGACAATAACTCTTTAATCCGTAAAATCATGTAACCGGCACCATCTGAATATTTTTCTGGTTTCAAAAAGGCAAACAATCTCGCGGTCTGATATTCCTTAAGGAAAAACCATGAAGTCAAGATAAATACCAAGAAGCAACTCACCGCACCTGTCCAAATGGTTAGAATCGTTTTTTTGCGGAATTTACTTCCCCACAGCATGACTAATACCATTCCAGTATATAGATACGTGGTTGAAATACTAGGAAGAGATAACAGTAAACCAAATGGTATCAAAAACAAAAGGACAAATTGCCATACTCTCATCCGCTCGTTATCAAAAAATACTGACCAGGCAAGAAAAAGGAATGGTACCGCCATAAGGCTTTCAATTGTAATAAGTGGTGGGATTCTAAACAAAGGCAGTCCATTAATCATCGTATTGGAAAAATATTTCAGTAACAGCAGTATAAATAACCCGATCGAATAAAACAACCATCCCTGCTTAAACCATTTCCGATAGTCGATTAACATCAAGCCACCAGCAGCAACAGTTGCTATCAAGACAAACATGATCTTGTTAAAAATAAAATGGCCTACATTCATATAGCCAAGCGAATACATGGGCAAAAATCCAAGGATTAATGTCATAAGTAAAAGTCCTACAAGCAGCCAATCCACCTTTGGTCGGTGCAGCTTGTTCAATTGTCTGCCAAGTATAATGGCGCTTCCCATTTGGTCGACCGCCTGTTCCTCTGCTTCCTCTGCTGTTAATCCCTTCTCCATCCACATTTTCTTTGTTTCAGTTAAATGATAACTTAATTCATCCGTGACAAATTTCTTTGCTTCATTTGAATGAATTTGATTGGAAACTTCGTTTAAGAAACCCTGCTTTTTTGTTTCCACCTCTCTCACCCCTCTAATAATTCCTTGAATGCCAAGCGAGTATTTGTCTGTTTCTTTTCAAGCTTTTTCAATACTTTGCCCCCCTTATCAGTTAACTGATAATATTTAGCAACAGAGGTGACGTCCCAGCTTGAGCGAATATACATTGACTGCTCTAGACGGTGTAATAGTGTGTATAAGCCTCCTTGGCTGTCTTCGAACTTCCGAATGTCCCGGGCACGCAAAAGCTGCGCCAATTCGAAACCCGTTTTTTGTGTGACCAGAAGCTGCATGAGGGCCAGTAAAATATTCTCTTCTCTTTCATTTTGTTGATTGATTTTATTACGAATTTCTTTCCGATTTTTTTCTGTAAAATTCAACTGCGAAAAAGTTGTTCGATCCATTGATTTCTTAATATTTTTTAAACGATCCTCCATGTCCTATACCTCCAATCGCTTTTTTAGAAGTTCTTTTGCTCGTTTCAGTCTAGTTTTCACCGTATTTTCACCTGTATCTGTAAGATGAGCTATTTCCTTAATGGGCAAATCCTCGTAATAAAATAGGTAAATAACCTCACGATACTTAATCGGCAGCATCATGATTGCGGCAATCAATTCATCTCCCTCTTCCTTTTGGATGACTGCCTGTTCGATCATTTCCTTTTTCGTTTTACTCTTCACGGGTTCTTGATCAGTGATCATTACGTTTTTGTAATACCAACTTTTCAAGTAGTCTTTACAATGATTAATAGCGATGCGCCACAACCACGTTCGTAACTTCGATTTTCCGCTGTATGTAGGTAGAGCTTTATAGCATTTGATAAAAATTTCTTGGGTCAGATCTTCAGCAAGCCCTTTATTTTTCACATAGGAATATACAAGCTGTAAAATCTCTTGGCCATATCTAATCATAATTTCATCAATTGCGTTATCCATATCTTCTGTTTCTAACACTTCAACAATGAATTCTTCCACCTCTGTCCCCCCTTTCTATACCTTAGACGAGATATCCTGCTAAAAAGTTTTTACAAATAAAAAAAGGATAAATTAAGCAGAATCACTGCTCAATCTATCCCTTTTTTATTTAATCATTTTTTTCGTCCTTGTTAAACCAAAGCGGTTCATTGTCATCTACATCACCATTATAGTTAATGAGGATTTCTTCGCCTGCTTTTATATCCCGGTAGGCGTAGAAATCGAACGTATGGTTGGGGAAATTAATTTCGTAAATAGCGTTGGGCTGATAGGAATGATTAAATAACATCCCATATCCCAATAGGAGGGCTGTGTGATTGATTCCATACTCAAATGCATAATCGGCCAACAACGTTTTTTCTATATGAACATGTTCCTCATTTGGATAAGGAATAACCGGGGCTTCATGAATAAGCTCACCCTTCGCAATATCACATGTTGCAAATACCCCTCTATTTAATTCCCCATCGCTTAGCTTTGATGTTTTTACCTCAATCATGTTAATCACCTATAAATATCTTTCCAAAGAAGTTTTTAATCATAATTAAGCTTGCCATGATATGAGGAAGAATGCAAATGTTTTTCCCTTCCAAAAATTCCTTTTAGTTATATTTTCAATTGGTTCCTCATAATATAGAATGTACGTTCGTATAAAGGAGGACGAGATTGATGGGGAAAAACAAGGAGTCCTTGATCACAGGTGAGATGCTAAACAGATATTACGAACTTAATAAAAAGAAAAAAGAAATCGAGGTAGAAATGAATCAATTAAAGGAAACGTTTCAATCCTATTTTAATCAACAAGTGGGGAGCGATCATAAAGGAGAACTTACGATTAATGGCTACAAGCTCCAACGGCAAATCCGGAAAATGGAAAAATATCAGGAGGAGGAAACCATTAAAAGATTAGAAGATTTACGGATGACTGATCTCATTCAGGTGGTCAAAAAGCCCGATGACGGAAAAATAAAGGCCGCACTTAACCTAGGATTATTACAGCCCAATCAATTAGAAGGCTGCGTTGTGACGACTCTGTCCCCTGCCATATCAGTAAAACCGATAACCCCCAGATAAGCTGAGCAAACCCACATCATTGAAAGAAAAGATGTGGGTTTATTTATTAGATAATAGAGGATTTTCAATATGAATGAAGAAATACATAAATGTAAACGCATTCAATATGATTTGAAAGGAGTCAACGAAATGGCTAGTCAAGAAAGTTTAGTAGTGAGGCAGTTTTTAAAAGCGGGAAAGTCGAACCAAACCGCAGAGGCAAGTATTGAAGCGGCTCGTCAAGGATTAGAAGCCTTATCCACTTTAACCCCAGTCAGTCCAGATATCGACATAGAAAAAACGGTTATCGAAGGAATGAACGCTGAATGGGTTACGGCGCCCAATGCAGTCGAAGGCCGTGTGTTTCTGTATCTTCATGGTGGTGCCTACATTATGGGAAGCTGCAACACCCACCGTTATTTGGCTTCCAAGTTATCCCGCTCAACTGCTGCACGTGTCTTAGTTCCTGAATATCGACTTGCACCTGAAAACCCATATCCAGCAGCAATTGAAGATGCCGTTCGGATTTATCGCTGGTTAATCGCTGCTGGGTATTCATCGGCGAATATTGTGATTGGCGGCGATTCAGCTGGCGGCGGGCTTACGTTAGCTACCCTCCTCTCCTTAAGGGATGAAGGCGAACGGTTACCAGCCTTGGCCGTGCTCTTATCACCATGGACGGATATGGAAGGATCAGGTGAATCGGTGAAAACACGTGCAGAGGCCGATCCATGGCTGTCTCCAGATTCAATGCGGCAAACTCCAAGGTTATATATTCGTGACCTTGATCCGCGTCACCCACTTGTATCACCTATACATGCGGATTTGACTGGATTCCCTCCAATGCTCATTCATGTCGGAAATGATGAAATTCTCTTAGATGATTCCGTTCGTCTAGTAAACCGGGCGCGGGCTGCAGGCGTGGAGGTCAATTTTAAAATTTGGGATGATATGTGGCATGTTTTCCAAACATTCGCAATCCCTGAGGGACAAATGTCGATTGATGAAATTGGTGATTTTGTCGTAAATCGGTTGAAGTAAATTTCTTTTGAAAAATATACTTA
This sequence comes from Neobacillus jeddahensis, assembly GCF_000612625.1. GTDB lineage: Bacteria > Bacillota > Bacilli > Bacillales > Cytobacillaceae > Neobacillus > Neobacillus jeddahensis. The sequence continues at coordinate 136,246 of NZ_CCAS010000001.1, read as the reverse complement.
TTACGAAAAGGGCTTGCTTACAGGCCCTTTCCTTTTTGCTTTGTTAAAGTTATTGATGTTTTTTCGACTTTGTTGCTTGGAGTAGAGGGCACACTGCTACTGCAGGAAAAATAGATAAAGGGAGACTTAGCCGATTTTCAAACGACTAAATTTCCCTTTATCACCGATAGACGGGCGCCTAGCGCGTTTCTTATTTACACTTCAATGTGCTCAACATCTTTTACTGGCTCTTCCTCTTCTTGCCACCCCTTACAAACATCTACCCATTCTTTGGCAAAGGAATAGGTAACTAACTCTTCTTTTGTAAGTTCAATAGCCGAATTCTTGCTACCGCACGCTGGAAAAAGGGTCACGAAGCGTTCCATCGAAACATCCAGAAAAACGGGAAGATCGTTTTTTAAACCAAACGGGCACACACCACCAATAGCATGACCTGTTTGTTCGAGCACTTCATCAGGCGTGAGCATACGTGCTTTGAAACCAAATTTCTGGCGAAACTTCTTATTATCAATTTTTGCATCACCGGCAGCAACAATCAACATAGCCGTTTCCTCAGAACCTCGAAATGATAACGTTTTGGCAATGCGAGCTGGGATCACCCCAATCGTTGCGGCAGCTTCCTCCACCGTAGCACTGGATGTTGCAAATTCCAGAATATCTGTCTCACGATTCCATTGTTTAAAATGAGTTTTTACACTTTCAAATGACACTGGATTCATCCTTTCCCACTATGTATTATTTAGTATAATACCATACGAAATAGTGTAAATGTCAAAAAATACCTTAGAAAGCTAAATAGCCCCAAGTACCACAACACTATCAGATAAAAACAGAAATGCTAGCATTTTGATAGCTTTTCGCTATATAAAAAATATCGCCTGCTAGTTTAGTTAAACAATGTAGATATTTATTCTCTCAATATCCAAGCGGAAATGAAAAAAGCAGACCATTATATTATGGCCTGCTTTCATTCTTTATTCTCCAAGATCTACGTTGTGGTAAACTTGTTGAACGTCTTCTAAATCTTCTAATACATCAATCATCTTTTCAAATTTTGCTAAAGCATCCTCTGAAAGGGTGATTTCATTTTGCGCCAGCATCGTTAATTCGGCAACGGTAAATTCGGTAATCCCAGCTTGCTTGAATGCCTCTTGTACGGCATGGAATTGGTCTGGCTCTGCATAAACAATCACTTGCTCATCTTCATCCAAAATGTCGCGCACATCCACATCTGCTTCCATTAATAGTTCAAGTACTTCATCAGCTGACTTTCCTTCTACACCGATAACAGCGGTTGCATCAAACATATAGGAAACTGAACCGCTAACTCCCATATTTCCACCGTTTTTTCCAAATGCCGCGCGGACATCTGCTGCGGTACGATTGACATTATTGGTTAGTGCATCAACGATGACCATAGACCCATTTGGTCCAAAACCTTCGTAACGAAGTTCCGTATAGCTTTCTTCTGAACCACCTTTTGCCTTTTCAATCGCACGATCAATAATGTGTCTTGGTACATTGTAGGTTTTTGCTCGTTCAAGGACAAATTTCAAGGCCTGATTGGATTCAGGATTCGGATCACCCTGTCTTGCGGCCACGTAAATTTCAACACCGAATTTCGCATAAATACGACTCGTATTGGCATCCTTTGACGCTTTTTTTTCTTTAATATTGTTCCACTTACGTCCCATTGTGAACACTCTCTTTCCGGTTTGAATCTACATAAAATGATAATGTTAAAAAAAGTTCCTTCATTGCTTTCAACCTAATCATTCTATGTTCCTGCCGATTTCTGTTAATAGAGTAACAAAAATAGTTAAAGGTTGCATTTCGCACAGATAATATTATACCTTAAAGTCTTCATTTGTTAAGTGTTTAATGTTTAAAAGCGAGAATTTCCTCTCTTTTCAACCCAAATTGATGTTTTAAAAAAATGTCTGATAGAACCAATTTACCACCAATAGGGATAATCCAATGACAATGTTCATCCAGCCTAAAACTTGGGATACTTTTTGCTCCTTCTTCATATGAGCATTTCTATAGCCTTTTACATCTGATATAAGCAGCAATAAGCCTGCTGAACAAAAAATAGTAATCACATAGCCCAAATAGCCGATATACAAGGATGTCTCATCCTTTCAAAAAAACTATTTTGCCTTCATTCCAACCCGATGAATATGCGTCTCTACTTGTAAATCGAATGTAAGCTGTTGATAGTAGTCCTCCCACTTTTCCTTCGTACCAATTTTTTTATTCCAAAAATGGGGCAGCTTCGCTCTAAAATGCTCTCCAAATCCAAAAACATCTGATTTTACCCGCTGAGTGCGTTTAATAAATTTTTTAGTAGAGGCAACGACATCCTTGGATGCTTGTTTTTCCACTTTTTTTAACAAACTCGAATTTGATACTAGCAGTTTAGGATTTCCCTTTTCATCAATGGTGCTTTCGTAGCTGATTTTGATGGACGCATGCGGTTTCCCATCCTTTAAACTGACTTTAATTTTTGTTCTTCGACTCATGGCTTTCACAACGACGACTTCATTGGTGCCTGGCACCTTTACAAAGGCTCCGTAACCCCCTCTGTGGATTCCTTTAACAGACATAAAGATGCCAATATCGGCTGGATTCGTTTTGCCTACCATTTTATCTCCTTTAAAGTAAGCGAGCCCATTTAGTTCTAGGTTATCTCCTTTTTTGAGACGGAAATAGGGCAAATATGCGTCCTGACCCTTGCTGGATAGGATTGTCCAAAACAGCCCGATAAAACTGGGCGGAAATTTCCCGAGCGCTGTTAAATTATCAACCATGTCCGCTAAATAAAGGGATGGTATTCGTTCAAGCTCTGGTGACACCTTTAAATAGGTGGCTGCCGATTCTTTGGAAACGACCAGTGAAGCCGTTCTGCGTATTTCTGGATTGCGTCTAAGAAAGTCATTGAAGCGCTGCGTCCCTTGTTTTGCCACTTTTTCATTGAGAACGATAATACGTAAATGACCTAAAAATAGTTCATTGGCAACCTCTTGCTGGAGATTGATGATCGCATCTTCAATGGTATGTCCGACAACCTGGACAACCAAGACGGGCTTCTCTTTCCCTCCTGTTTGTTCAGGGCCAAGCGGAATCCGGCCGGGGATCGCAATTTGAGCAGTGAGCTTAAAGATTTCATTATTCGTTATCGAAAAATCCCTTAAATGAGCGATTTCATCTTCCGATTTCTCTTCTTGTTTATCTGCTACATCAATTCCAATCGCCAAAACATTGGCTCGTTCATCAATTTCTTGACTATCCCAACAACTTGATAGGATTGGTAGAAGAAGAACGGACAACAGAAACAACTGGACATTACGATTTTTGTACAACACTTCTTTTCTTCCTCCAACCTTTAAAAACATCAATTAGTAATAATAAGCCCGGATATAGAAATGTAATTACCAAACCTGCGCGGCCTATGTCTTGAATAACCTTATACATTTGGACGATATTTTGCGGAAGCATCGCGAAAATAAACACGAATGGCAAAATAAAATAGGTTAGCATTTTATGATCCTTTAAATTGCATAATTCTTTAATCGAATGAATGGTTAAATAATAGCTGGAAAATAAGGTGGTAAATACCGCCGTCACCCAAACAGCTAAGAAGATGACATCCAATCTCTGCAGAATATTTCCAGGCAGTGAAGTTGTTCGAGCCAATTCTAATGTCGGCCAAAAAATTTGTTTAATCTCTTCTGAACCGAAAACAGATACAGTAGCAATGACAATTAATAGATATAAACCACCGGAAACAAATATTCCCCAAAAACTAGCCTTTAACGCTTTTGCTGGCTTTTTCATCGATGGAATAATTAAGGTGATGATAAATGCACCTTGAAACAAAGCGGAAATGGTCAACGTTCCAGCTGCCATATCTTGAAAATTGTTTCCAATAATGGGACGTAAATATAATAGGTTTGAATTCTTTAATGAAAATGCCACAATAATTAAACCTGGTGCTAATATAATAGGGACGTAAAAATTATGAATGTATGAAAACACATTGATGTTATTCCGACAACTAATACAGGCTAGTAAAAGCATGACTAGAACCGTTACCTCCAAGGGAGTTTCCCGTAATACAGCTGATACTACCACTTCACCAAATTCACGAGCCGCAAGTCCTGTGAGAATATAAAAAAAGACGATCACAAATATGCTGCAGAATCTTCCGAGCCACTTGCCGATAATATCATGACTATACGTAATGATCGTTTTTTGGGGATGACGCATTCCTAAATATGTGAGGATAAATAATCCCGTAGCCGCTAACAGAATCCCTAATAATGTGACGAGCGGCGCCCCTGTCTCGCCAGCACGGACTGCAAACAGCGGCAAGGGAAGAACGCCGACACCAATAATCGTACTAATAATGATCGTTGTTGCCTGGAGTGTCGTAATTTCCTTCGGATCCCCCATTACTCTTCTCCTCCCTTTGATCGTTGCCAACCTTGTTGTGTTTTAAGACGGTATTATCATTTTTCTTAAGTCTGTTTTGGTTCTGTGGATGTAAAAATCCAGGTCGTTTCGGCATCCACCATAACGGACTGCGAAAGACAACGTCCTTCATCCCTTGATAGTTCTCTGGTGAAATGGGTGACATATAAGGAACACCGAAAGATTTTAACGAAAGCATATGATTAAAAATAAAAATCACGCCAATCACCACTCCATATAAACCAAAAATACCCGCTAAGATCATAATAGGAAACCTAAGCATCCTAAGGGCAAATGCGGCGCTATAAGCGGGAGTTGCGAACGAACCAATCGTCGTAATCGCAATGACCACCACGGTAATCGGACTTGATAAGCCTGCTTCTACAGCAGCTTGCCCAATCACTAAAACACCCACAATGGACAAGGCACCACCCACTTGCTTTGGAAGGCGGACCGTCGCCTCCCGTAAAACCTCCATAGCCACTTCAATAAGAAGAACTTCGACAACAGCAGGATATGGCACCCCAGCTCGTCCCCCAGCTACGGCAACAGCAAATTCAGTCGGAAGCAACTCGGGATTAAAAGAGATAAACGAAACATAAAGGGACGGAAATATAAGAGAAAATACAAGTGCCACAATACGGGCCATCCGAACAAAACTACCCATCAAGAACCTGGACGAATAATCTTCTGTTGTTTGGTAAAATTGGTTAAATACAACTGGGACCAACAATGCAAAAGGTGAACCATCCACCAGAATGGCTACTCTTCCCTCGATTAAATTGGCGACAGTTCGATCAGGTCGTTCCGTACTTTGTGTCTGCGGAAACGGTGAAAACGGATTATCCTCAATAAATTGTTCTAAATATCCCACGTCCAATATAGCGTCAATGTCAATTTCTGATAATCGTTTTTCTACTTCCTTGATGACCGTCTCACTGGCAATTCCTTTTAAATAGCAGTAGGCCACGGTTGATTTAGTCAAGCGGCCAATCTTCATCGTTTTCACTTGAAAATCAGCTGTAGGAAGTCGATACCTTAATAAAGCAATGTTCGTAGCGATATTTTCAATAAAGCCTTCCCTTGGTCCCAAAATGACTTGTTCTGTCTCAGGCTGTGCAATGGACCGCTTTTCGACATCTTTCGTTTCAATTTGAATCGCTTCTTTAAGCCCCTCGATGAAAATCACGGTCTTACCGAGTAACAGCGCTTCAATGAGAAGATCTATCCTCTTCTCTGTACCTGCTTGACTATGATAGAGCGCTTCATTCATGATGATATCCATTAAAAGCGTGAGCGGCTTTTCTCTCCCAATTAAATGTTCAGGGACATACATTAATGGTTTTAATATTTCTTTATTCATAACTTCTTGATTCACTAAATCAGAAAAACAGAAAATGGCCGCATGATATTGTCCAAAGATTTTAAAATGTTTCATGCTAAGATCATCATTTTCACCTAAAATGGCCTTAATTGATTCCTCTGTATCTTTTAGTGAACCGGTTATATATTTACGATCTTGTACTTCTAGATCTTTGGAAGGACTGGTCATAGGATACCTTTTCCTTCCACTATGTTTATAGTTTGCTTTTCGAAACACCACGCATCATCACCACCCATTTAATAACTTTTACCAAATTTTATTAACTATTCCTTCATTTACACATGATGAAATGGTCAGAAAATAAAAAGAGGCTGGATCAAAAGGTCAATCCAACGACCGTTTGATCCAGCCCAAACGTTATTATGAACGTATAGTTGCAACATTTATTTTTTTCTAGATACATGAATGTTAGACTAGCATTTGAAACAATGTACTATCATTATTCACTTCCCGATAAATAAACCCCTTCGTCTTGATTCGTTCAATTAATGGAAGATAATCTTCTCTATCCTTCAATTCAATTCCAACCAATGCCGGACCTGTTTCGCGGTTATTCTTTTTCGTATATTCAAAGTGACTAATGTCATCATTGGGTCCTAGGACATCGAACAAAAATTCACGCAATGCTCCGGGGCGCTGTGGAAATTGGACAATAAAATAATGCTGTAAGCCCTCATATAGCTTGGAACGCTCTTTGATTTCCTGCATCCTTCCGATATCATTGTTGCCTCCACTTACGATACAAACGACTGTTTTTCCCTTAATTTCGTCTGCATATGTATCTAGCGCTGCAACGGACAAGGCTCCTGTCGGTTCGACAACAATAGCATTTTCGTTATATAAAGATAATAAAGTCGTGCAGACCTTTCCTTCAGGCACCACAATAATATCATCGACGATTTCTTTACAAATGGTAAAGGTTTTTGAACCTACTGTTTTTACTGCAGCTCCATCAACAAATGGATCAATTTTTTTAAGAGATGTAACTTCTCCTTTTAAGAACGATTCCTTCATGCCAGGAGCTCCTTGAGGTTCAACACCAATTAATTGCGTTGTCGGTGAATAATGCTTTAAATAGGTGCCAACCCCAGCGAGCAAACCGCCACCGCCAATGGCTGCGAATAGATAATCCATTTTCTCCGGACAATCATTGAGCAGTTCAACCGCCACCGTACCTTGACCGGCGATGACATCATAATCATCAAAGGGATGAATAAAGGTGCGCTTCTCAGCTTGGCTGCACTCCATTGCCTTTTCATAAGCATCGTCAAAGGTGTCACCTACTAACACGATTTCGACACTGTCCTTGCCCCAGAATTTCACCTGGTTCACTTTTTGTTTAGGGGTTGTACTGGGCATATAAATCTTTCCGTTAATCTTCAATAGGTGACACGAGTATGCAACGCCCTGCGCGTGATTCCCTGCACTTGCACAAATAATTCCGTTAATGGTTTCTTCGTTACTTAGCTTTTTAATGCGGTTATACGCACCGCGAATCTTAAAGGAACGGACGCTTTGCATATCTTCACGTTTTAAGTAAACATGGCAGTCATACCGTTCTGATAATAAGTGATTGTATTGTAGAGGTGTTGGCGAAATGACGTCCTTTATGGTGTGACTTGCAATAATAATATCCTCCACATTAAATGCTTTTTTATCGACTTGTTGACTCATATTCATGTTCCTCCTCGGTTTTCCTTTACTATTCATTTCACTTATTTTACCCATCACTTCACCAGCATTTCGTTCACTTGATGCGTGTTCATATGCTATAAACACACCAAAAAACTCGCCCCATGGTTATAGGGACGAGTTAACTCGCGATACCACCCTACTTCCGCAACAGTCTACCCTATTGCGGCTCTCGATCAACATACAGTGTCATTGTACGTGTTCCATGTTAACGGTGGACGTTCCGGTACAGCTTACTCAATCATTCAGCTCTACATCTCAGAGATGATCTTCAGATAGTTTTGTCATCGACTCCCACCAACCGTCGACTCTCTGCAAAACAAATTCTATCCTACTCTTCTCGTCATCAATTCATATCCAATTTTAACTAAGGGTACCACCGAAAAAATAACCTGTCAATATTTTTAGACTATTTTAACTATTTTGTTAATTATAAAGCGCTTTCATTCGGTGCCTGACACCATACTTCCTAAACAAAAAGAGTTCGCCTCACTTGGGCGAACTCTTTTTGTAACTAGTTTACATAATTTGATTATTGTTATTTCTTTTTAATTAGTGCTTACAGCAGACGTCTTTGCAGGAATGAAAAAGCTCAGTATAACCGTAACGATGCTCAGACAAAGGGCATACAAGAACACGTTTTTCATGCCAATCGCAATATTTGCAGCCTGATTAATGAGCAATCCCATTATAGTTACCCCGATGGAAGTCCCGATATTTCGAAGGAAGATTTGAAGCGACGTGGACATTCCTTTAATATCCGCTTCGGCAAATTCTTGTGAAGCGATCGTACCTACAGCAAATAATAACCCGAAGGCTACCCCTTGAAAAACTAGAATCAAGAATAATCCAAGATAAGAGATATCATTGATAAAAATATAAAGTAGAAGTCCTGAAATAGCGGTAACGAAGCTGCCGATGATAAATAAGGATTTATAGCCAAATCGAATAATCCAGTTCCCTGCTGGCGTACTTCCAAACATCCACCCCATCGCAATACTTAATAAAATGAGCCCGCTTTTATAGATACTCATATGATTGCCTTCTTGTAAAAATAACGGAATAAAGTTCGATGTTCCAAAAAAGGACAGACAATAGATGAGCATAAAGAGGTTAGTCATCAGGATCCCTTTATTTTTAAATAGAGATACAGGGAGAAACGGTTGTGCTTCTTTTCGTTCAACAAGAGCAAACACGATCAATCCTAACACAGCCATTACTAGGTACCAAAAGGGCTGGCTCACATTGGTAGACAGTAATAATAGTGTAATTGAAATTCCAAATAAGAAAAATCCTTTATAGTCAATATGGGTCTTTTTAAATTGGGTGCTTTCCTGATAAGGAATTAAACAGAGAACTGTTGCAATCCCGATTGGTATATTAATAAAGAAGATCCATCTCCATGTTAAGGCTTCTACAAAGAATGATCCTAATATGGGACCGACAATCGAGGAAATGGCCCATATACTACTAAAAACGGCTTGGATTTTACCACGTCTCTCAATCGTAAACAAATCACCAACGATAATCATCGAAAGTGGAACCATCCCGCCAGCGCCCAAGCCTTGAATCCCTCTAAAAACGATCAGCATCACCATCGAATTAGCGATTCCACACAAAATGGAGCCGACGGTAAATAAGCCCACTGAGACCATTAACAATCTTTTTCTTCCATACATATCTGACAACTTGCCATAAAGCGGAACCGTTACCGTACTTGCTAACATATATACGACAAAGATCCAGGCAAACAGCTCCATTCCCCCAAGTTGTTTCACTATAGTTGGGCTTGCAGTTTGCATTATATTGGCATCGAGGGCGGAGATTAGGGTTGTGATGACTAGTCCCCAAAAGACATATCTATTCCTTTTCATAAAATCCTCCTTAGAGTAAATCTTTGATGAATCCACCTATTTTTAACAATTCGTTTTTGCACGCGTCTCCTATTATAGCAAATTATGTATACATTCCCTATTAAAATTCCAACTCTTCATACCACGAACTGTTCTTTCTTTAATAACGGCTGGGTAATCGTCGGAAGGGTGAGTTCAATAGTTGTTCCTTCATTCACCTTACTTTTAATATCGATTTCCCCATTATGACTTTCAATGATCCGAAAGCAGGTCATCAGTCCGAGCCCGGTCCCCTTTTCTTTCGTTGTATAAAACGGCTCACCGAGTGTCAAAATCCGTTCTTCCGGTATTCCGACCCCTTGGTCAACAATTTTAATCGAGATTTTCCCTTCCTCTTTCGTCCACACCTTCACCTGGATATGGCCGCCATCTGGCATCGATTCAATGGCATTCTTAAGAAGATTTAGAAACACTTGCTTCAGTTGGTTTTCCTCACAGCTTATCTCTGGCAAATCCTCTTCAAAATCAACAAAAATCTCTACATTGGTCATAATCGATTGCGTGCCAATCAATGTCACGACATCCTTAATTAACACACGGACATCCTGCTCGACATAAACAGCTACGGACGGTTTGGCAAGAACGAGAAATTCTCCCACGATCGTATTAATCCGATCAAGCTCCGATAAAACTATATCAAAGTATTCGTCCTTTTGTTGATTTGCCTTAAACAACTGAATGAAGCCCTTAATGGAAGTAAGCGGATTGCGGATCTCATGGGCGATGCCTGCTGCCATTTGACCCAATAACGCTAACTTTTCAGATTTTAAGAGGAGCCGTTCTGTCTGTTCTTTTCGATCAGTCACATCCTTACCAATCGAAAGGATGGCCTCTTTTCCGCCAAAAACAATAGACAAAGAGGACACTTCAAAAAAAAACTTTGATCCATCCAACCGTTTTGCTTTATATTCAATGGCGTTGATCGGACGTTTCACTTTATTAAGCTGCTTAAATCGTTCCAGTAATCGCGCTTCGTACTCGGGTACAATAAATTCAAAAATTTGCTTGCCGAAAAGATCCTCTTTATTAATTGCGCCAATCATTTGCGCTGCTGCATTATTCACATATAGGAATCGATGATTATGGGTAATATAAACAGGTTCCGGCAGCGAATCTAACAATCGCTTATAACTCTCTTCACTTTCACGTGCTTTTTTTTCAAAAAAGCGGGCCTTATCGTATTGCCAGCCGACAAACCAGGCAATGATGGTAAATATAAAAAAGTCTAGCGTAAAAAAAGTGTGACCGTCAGCAACTTTTTGGTAACTAGTAAATCCGATTGATAGGAGCACCAGAAAAATTTGACCTAATCTTTTCATGTTTAATTCCTCTTTACTTGATATTTATATTCAATTATTCTTTCGACATTTTCCTCCATTTTCCTTTAAGATTCTTAGCTGTCACAACATTTTTATATGTTAGATCAGTAAATCAAAGCGATTTCTTCAGCAAAATACTCCTCGATCGCTTTTCGACAGAAAAAGAGCTCTCCACTATGTGAAGAACTCCTGTCTTTTTGTGATTAAATTATAGCTTCTCAACACTGGAAAGGAAATGCCCGATAACCGTTAAATATTCGTCCGTCTCTTCAATATAGGGCATATGAGCGCTGTTCTCAAAGACATGAAAGGATGAACCTGGTGTCAAACGGCTATAGTACTCCGTTGTATCTGGGGTCGCCTCATCAAAACGCCCACACGTATATAAGGTAGGGCAAGTAAGTTCCTTTAATTGTGGTGTACAATCGAATTCCCTTAGGTTTCCAAGGACGGTAAATTCTGATGGGCCCCACATGATCTGATAGATTTCAGCATTTCGATAGTCAGCTGGTTTTTGTTCTAACCATTCTGGTTTATCCTCCAGTCTGTTAACAAAGTGTTTACTAAATACCTCAATCGCGGCAGCAAATTCTGCTGAATCCGTTGTTCCCTGTTCTTCACAGCGTTTGATCGTTTCCTGGATATCTGCTGGCAACATCTGAAGGTTTTTCTTTTGGTCTTGTTCCCATAGGGGTGCACTTAAGCAAGGACTTGAAAATATGATACTTTTTACACCGCTTGGCTTAGTTAAGTAATAAGCAGCAGCTAGCGTCGTTCCCCAGGAATGACCTAGAATATGTACTTCATCAATGTTTAGTGCTTGTCGAATTTGACCTAATTCCTCTAAAAATCGGTCAATATGCCAAAGCTTTGTATCTGTAGGTCGATCAGATCTTCCACAACCCAATTGATCATATAAAATCACAGGGCGATCCGGTGCCAAGGCTTTAAGAACTTGTAGTGAGTAGCACGATGAACCAGGGCCACCATGTAAAATAATCAGTGGTATCCCTTTAGACTGTAAACCATATGTATGAACCCAAACCCTTCCCCCTGTAACCTCAATGTATCCTTCTTTCTCCATTGATAACTCCCCCTATAAAAGCATAGTACAACTGAGCTTTCCTTACTTCATTTTACTAGATAATATCAATGAAAAACATCCATAAATGAAAAAGAACTCGAACGAACCAAATAAATTGGTTTCATTCGAGTTCATGTTATCGGTCATATTTTAATATGTGATTTCAACAAATCCTCATCATCCGTTGCTTCAAATACCTGATAAAATTGACAAGACGGTTTTTCAGTAGTAATCGCTTTTAGAGCAACTTCCAATTTAGGGAATAACACCTGATGGGCCTTTTCTGCTTCTTCCTTTGTATCCCAATAATTCAATGCTCTGTACTCACCAGAAGGGTCATTAAAAAAGTACACACTCCCTCGAAAGCCCACTAATTTTCGACTGACTTGATCAAGCTCTTTTGTTAGGCGCTCTGCCTCATGCCGTTGACCAGCTCCTAATTTATACTGTACAACCCGCGCATAATACAAGTTTTCTCCTCCTAAGCCCTCGATAATATTTGGTTTACATCTATATTATGATATTCACATAGAAATGATGAACAACTCAAAAATGAAAGTGGCCAAATGAAGTTTTGGTATGGAGTTTTTGCTATACTATTAGTATAGATTTAAAGAGAACGTTGAGGTGGCAACATGAAAAAAACAATCGGGCTGTTTGCACATGTGGATGCAGGAAAAACCACATTGGCAGAACAACTGCTGTACCATACCAACACCATTAGACAAAGAGGCCGGGTCGACCACCAGGATACCTTTCTAGATACACATGACATCGAAAAGCAAAGGGGTATTACTGTATTCGCTGGCCAAGCCATGTTCGACTATAATGAGTCAAGCTACTATATGATCGATACTCCAGGACACGTCGATTTTTCCCCAGAGATGGAACGTGCAATTCAAGTGATGGATTATGCTGTTGTCATTATTAGTGCGGTCGAAGGAATGGAAGGACATACGGAAACGGTATGGAGGCTTTTGCAGCAGCATAAAGTCCCCACCTTTTTCTTTATTAATAAAATTGATCGGGTTGGGGCTGATCCTGAGAAAGTACTAAATGAGATTCGCGTCCACTTAACCGAGGATGTCTGCGATCTTACTAACACTTTGTTCAATTGGGAGATGAGTGAAGAGCTGATCGAATGTATCGCTGAACGAAATGAATTACTTTTAGAGACCTATATGAACGAAGGATATCAGGCGGAATTATGGCTAGAAGCACTGAAAAACCTATTCCGAGAAAATCAACTTTTCCCTTGTGTTTCCGGATCAGCTTTACAAGATATTGGGGTCGACCATTTTCTTGAAAAATTAGACCTGTTAACCACCACAAGCTATGACAACCGCTCTCCTTTTTCAGGTCGTGTTTATAAGATACATTTTGACGAAAAAGGGACAAAAATGACGTTTATTAAAGCCTTAAGTGGGACCTTAAAGGTTCGTGATGAAATTCGTTACAATCATGGGGAACAGGCACTTTCTGAAAAAGTCACCCAAATCCGGTTATGTAATGGGACTAAGGTTACACCTGTTGATCATGTTTCAGCGGGCGATATTTTTGCAGTTACTGGATTATCTTCCACAGCCGCAGGAGATGGCATTGGGACTTTAACAGATAAAGCTCAATACGAAATGGTCTCTGCCCTAAAATCACGAGTGATTTTTGATTCAGCTATCAACATAAAAGAGGCGTTACACGATTTTATGATCCTAGACGCAGAGGACCCTGCATTGAACGTTACGTGGGAAGAACGATCACAAGAAATCCATATCCACGTGATGGGAACGATCCAACTTGAAGTGGTCAAACAAATCGTTAAAGAAAGGTTTAATCTTGATATCACTTTTGGTGATCCGGAAATTTTATATAAGGAAACCATTGGCTCTGAGATATTAGGGTATGGACATTTTGAACCATTAATGCACTATGCAGAGGTGCACCTAAAGCTTCAGCCAGCCGCTCGAAATAGTGGCATTTCATTCGAAAGTGTGTGTCATACTGATCATTTGCCGATTGGGACACAGAATGTCATTCGGACTCATCTTTTTGAACGGGATCATCACGGAATCCTGACTGGCTCCCATCTCACCGATGTGCATATCACCTTAGTCACAGGTCGAGCCCATAACAAACATACGTCCGGCGGTGATTTTAGACAGGCTTCCTACCGGGCGTTAAGGCAAGGTTTAGAAAAAGCGACGAACATCCTGCTCGAGCCGTTTTATGACTTTAATATAATAATAGACCTAGAACAGATGGGAAAAATCTTGACCGATATCCAACAGGCACACGGCAGCTTCGACACGCCTATTACTGAAGGGAACAAAGCTATCCTTACTGGAAAAGTGCCCGTGGCAACCTTCATGAACTATGGACCTGAATTTGCCTCAATTACCCAGGGGAAAGGGATCCTGACTCTGGTGTTCGGCGGTTATTATCCTTGTCACAATCAAAAAGAGGTTATTGAAAAAATCAACTACAATAAAGAGGCCGATCCAGACTATAGTTCAGCTTCTATTTTTTGTTCCAAGGGTCAAGGTTATTCCGTTCCTTGGAATGAAGCGGAAGCAAAAATGCATTGTCTATAAGGAAATACTAATAGGGGCTTTCAAACACCCATTGAAAAAACCATCCAAATCAATGGATGGTTTTTGTAAATTAGGTAAAAGCGAGAACAAGGTGTGGCACGAAAAGCTCTTCCAAGAACGATATCCCTCAGGCGTTAAAGTAATCGAAATAGTAATTCTAATCCTCAACAATCAAATCGATCTGACTTTTTACTTCCCATGAACGGCCTTTCGTTTTACCCGGTTATTAAGATCCCCGGCGTTCCAGTAGGCTGTTCCCATCGCCACTAATAGCAAAAGGCCCGTGACCACAAATACGCTATGAACGGGAAAAATTCCTCCAATGAATCCCCCAATCATCGGACCGGTCATGCCGCCTAATTGATTTGCCGTTTGGCTCAAGCTAAAGGCCCTGCCGCGGAAATCATCCGGGGTAGACTTGACGATAAGACCGTTTAAAGCTGGATAAACGGCACAGAAAAAGATCCCGTAAACAAAACGGATCATCGAAAATCCCCAAATTTGGGTGAAGAGAATTTGAGCTAATGTGCCCAAACCACCGCCAAGTAACCCGATAAATAACACACGTTGAAAGCCAACCTTATCGGCCCATTTCCCCCAAACGGGAGCAAACAGAGCACTCGCGATGCCTGGTAAGGAAAAGACAATCCCAGCAAGTAACGATGCCTTGTCAGAGGAACCTCCCAATTTCACAATGTATAAGGGCAAAACAGGTTCAATGGTCATAACAGAACAACTTGTGACGAGTGTAAGAAGGAGGACAAGCATTAAGGGGCGGTTGTTTAAAGCCATTATAAAATCCTTTTTTACAGAGCCCTTTTCTTTACTTGGCTTAAAATTTTCTTCTTTTACCCAGAAAATAATCAACAGTGTTGACAAGCAAACGATCAGCCCAGCACTTGCAAAAGCCCAGCGATTCCCCACTAGGTCCGCTATGCCTCCGCCTAACAGCGGTCCAATAATTCCTCCTGAAGCCGAAGCAGTCGAAATCATGGAAAGAGCATAGCCAACTTGATTACTTGGCGTATTCGTGCCAATTAAGGCGATTGCTCCCGGAATGAAGCCACTTAATAACCCCTGTAGGAGTCGTAGGGCTAATATCTGGTACGGATTTTGCACAAATGCCATCAATGTATAGATGACAAACAAAGCAAAACCGGCCCGAATGATCATCGGCTTCCGCCCGTATTGATCGGCCATCCTCCCCCAGAACGGTGACGCTATCGCCCCTGCGAAAAAGGCCGCACTAAAAAGTAAGCCTGACCACATTTCTGTGTGTTCGTGTACTCCAATTTGGAGCAGAAATATCGGTAAAAACGGAATGACCATGGAAAAACTAGCTGCTGTAAAAAAGACCCCAATCCAAAGGACCCACAAATTACGTTTCCACCTTAGCATGCTACTCCATCTCCCCAATTGTAAAAAAGTATGTATTTATTTTGATATTGTCATAGTATCATAAATGCTCTTTACTTTCATTCCCGAAATTTCCGGTTTCTGAAATATAAATAATCCGAAAATGGAAAAATCCCAAGTGTGGCTACACTTAGGACTCTACTGCATATTATTTTATAGTGGATAATGGCAAAGTAACCGTGAAGGTAGTGCCAATCCCTTGTTGACTGTTTACGTCAATGGACCCTTGATGATTTTCAATAATTTTATAGCAAACCATTAATCCCAAGCCTGTTCCTTTTTCCTTTGTGGTATAAAAAGGTTCGCCAATTTTGGTCAATATCTCTTTCGACATACCCTCACCATGGTCGATAATATCGACTTGCACGTAGTCATTATGTTCCCTAACATGAATCAATATTTTTCCTTGATCCATCACTTCAATCGCATTTTTGATAAGATTTATGAAGACCTGCCTGATTTTTGTTTCTTCACAATAAATATTTAGCTCATTTTTTTTGGAAATGAGTTCGATTTCAATACTCTTCATTATCGCCTGTGTATCTAATAACGTTTTTACCTTTTGAATGATTTCGATAATATTTGCAGTCTTATAGTTGTCAGAATGTGGTTTTGCGAGCATCAATAGTTCGCTTGATATTTGTTCAATTCTGATAATCTCATCATTTATGATATTTAAATATTCCTTATTCCCGTCATCAATCCGGTCCAGCAACTGAATGAAACCTTTAATTGCGGTTAGAGGATTTCGTACTTCATGAGCAATCCCCGCGGCTAATTCACCGGCGATACTTAATTTTTCCGTACGGATCATAAGTTTTTCATTTAGCTTTTGTTGAGTAAGATCAATGAGGACATGTAATATAGCGTCATCACCTTTATTACATAATGGAATGGATTTAATTTCAAAATAGCGAGAGTCAGAATTCCCTGGTAAAAAAACGTATTCACTTAACCCATTTACAGAATTCCTGGGTAGTGACGCAAATAAATTCGTAAAATGATTACCTACTATACTCGCACCAAGTAATTTTTCTTTCCCTCTCCGATTCACATAAATAATATGATCTTCCTTTGTAATCAGGATAGTGATGGGAATTTCGTCGATCAATGCTCGGTAAAATTTCTCACTCTCCTCAATAACAGCTTTTTTCATTTTAATAAAATCATTTTCTTCTTGTAATAATTTATTTTTTTCGTGTAATTGTTTATTTTCCTCATCAATCTTTTCCAGTCTTTTTAGCTCTTCACCTGAAGGAATCGATAGATTTCTACTATTATAAAATGGGGATACTCTTACCTCATTATCTGTCATTAAATAATGATGGACCTTTAGCATTTCATTCTGAATATAAGATGGAATGGTTAAACCATTATACGTACAAACTGATATCATTTTATGCTGACCAACGAACTTGTTAACCTCACATTCATATACTCTTAGTTTCGACAACAACGAATCATTCTCAGGAAGTGAAACTTGTCCCCAAGTACGTATAAATACACCTTGGCTAAGATATGGCTGTAATATTTCGTTAAGTTTTCGTAGGCTTGCTTCAATATCGAAGCCATAAGTGGATAAATAAAATTGATCATTATCCAAAAAGATAATAGACTCTAGATGGTGCTTGTTATACCCTTTTGCAAGTAGCAGGACAGTTATTTCCTTATAAATATCAATCTTGTCTACCAATAAGATCATGTGGCCTTTAACGAATCCCTCGCAAATGTAATTTGCAGCATTTTGAATATATTTTTCTCTTTCATAGAATGTATACATAATATGGATGCCATTTTTCAGAAGGATACTATTGTTGGTAATCTTTGAAATAATGCTTGGTTCAATACCCTCTCCTTGCTGCTCTAAACCTGTTGACGATTTCAATCCTATGGCCTCCCCTAATTCTCTTTTCTCTATTATAAAACAAATTGAGAAAAAAATAGTGGCATTAAAAAGGAAAAAGGCAGCCTCCAGCCTAAATGGGTACGCTGCCTTTCGTTCACTACAGGCTTAACTGGCTTTTGTTCGAGGTGTCATCGAGCGAATGTCTTTGCTGTTTCTTCTTTCCTTCGTTCTTGACGGCCCCTGTCCTGGTGCCTTAATCGTCATCGCAATCAGTAAGGACACGATGCTGAGTACAGCAATCAACTTAAAGGTAGGAACAAATCCACCTAAGGATGAAGCAATAAAGGAACCTGAAATAGCGCCAAAACCGAAACCTTGATAGATAATCCCATAGTTTTTACTCTGATTTTTCAACCCGAAGAAATCAGCCACTATTGCAGGGAAAATGGTAATATTCCCACCGAAGCAAAAGGCAATTCCAGCCACACAGGCAAAGAACAAACCGTAATTCAAGTCAATAAAGCTTAAGACCGTCACTGCTATAGCTGTGACAAGGAGTGCACCTGCGACCACTCTTAATCGGCCCACTTTATCAGATAATGCTCCGAGGATAATTCGTCCACTAGTGTTAAAGATGGCAACCAACGCGACGGCGTTACTGGCAGTAGCAATATCAAGTCCAACCATTCTTACCCCAATATCCTTGACGACGCCAATCAAATATAAACCGCTCATGCAAGCCGTAAACATAATGACAAACAAGAGGTAAGCTTCCTTCGTTTTCAACATTTCTTTTATCGTAAAATCCTTCTGCTGCATTCCATTAACAGTTTGTGTAGTTTTACTCAATGTTGCTTCCCTCACAAGGAATGAACCGCCCACAACCATCACCATCACGATGATACCCCAGAAAAGAAATGCCTGCGTCACACCAACCGATTGGATGAGTGAACCATTAATGTACTTAAATAGTAAACTTCCTGTTCCGTACGCACCAACGGAGATACCAGAAATAAGTCCTTTCCTCTCCGGAAACCACTTAATAAGATTTGATAAAGAAGTAATGTAAGCCGTACCATCTGCGGCCCCAACAACGATACCAGCCAAAAGGTAGAGCATCCACAGTGAGGATACCTGAGAACTAAGGATTAACCCTGCACCTAACACAATCCCGGCACAGCCAATCAATCGACGCAGTCCCCATTTATCTTGCAGCTTGCCTGCGAACAATGTCGAGAAGGCTAAGGCGAAGCTGGTAATGGAAAACGTAAGTGCCACTGAATTTAACTTCCAATCAAATAGTTCAACTAACGGTTGGTTAAAAAGACTCCATGTATAGATGGTCCCTAATCCCATCTGTACGATAATCGTCCCCAACACGATCAACCATCGACGTTCTATATTTGTTTTCATAGTAATCTCCTCTTTTCTGTCTGTATCAACATGATGATTCCTGAATCGTTATATGGTAGCTTGTCTACATCATCATCATAACATCGGAAAAAGAAAAGAAATCGTTTTCAGAACGAGATAGCTAGTTTTCGGAATGAATGGCGGTTATAGTTGCATCACTTGCTTAAACGCTTTCACCTTACTCCTGCTGACCGGAATTTCTATTGAAAGATCCTTAAGACGGAGCATATAGGTTTGGTTAAACCATGGTACAATTTCACGGATTTTCGTTAAATTGACCGTGTAGGAACGATGACAGCGAAAAAATAGATCCTCTGGTAAATGGGAATGAAATTCCGATATACTCATGGCCATGGAATACTCCTCCTGCTGTGTATAGATAAGAGTAAGCTTTTCACTCGCAGCAGCGTAATAAATATCATTCACTTCTGTGACAATAATTTTGTCGTTTTTCTTCAGATTGATTCGCTTCGAGGTTGGTGCGAAGCTTTCACCTTCTTTCCCTTCGGCTTTCTGCTTTCTTTCCGGAGGTGCTTCCCATTCCAACTGATCACGCTGAAAAGCAGATTCCAGCCTCCGTAACATCGTGGCAATCCGCTTCTCATCGTAGGGCTTTAAAATATAATCAAAGGCTTCTAGTTCAAATGCTTGTGCGGCATGCTCTTTATAGGCAGTCGTAAACACAATATAAGGCCTGTTCGTAAATTTATGGATGGTACTGGCTAACAGCATCCCATCTAGTGAAGGAATATTAATATCCAAGAAAATGACATCTGTTTCTTGCTCTTGCAAAAATTTTAACACATCGAGGCCATCATCAAAGGAATGAGTAATTTCGATTCCACTGTAGGCCTCAATTAAATACTCCAGTTCCTCTCGAGCTGGAATTTCGTCTTCGACAATAATTGCTCTCATATGCTCTCCTTTACAATATCAAAAAGAACTTCTGTCCCCGGTGACAGACGATGGATCATAATCCCTTTTCCATAGATTAACTTCACCCGCTGGTGCACATTATACAAGCCAATTTGCTTAGCAGGAACATCATCATGATATAGATGATCGATAACCTCCGCGCTAATGCCTGGACCAGTATCCTTCACACTGATTCTGACCCTATCCCCCACATCCTTGACGGCAATGGTGACTACACCTGGTCCTTTCGTTTTTAAAATGCCATGATTAATGGCATTCTCAACTAAAGGCTGGATAAGCAGACTCGGTATTCGTACATGTACTTCATCAATCTCATATTCCACCGTCAAGCGGCTGCCGAAACGAGCCTTTTCGATTTCAACATAATCACGAACTTGTTCTAGTTCTTTATGAATCTCAATGAATTCATCATTCACCTCTAAATTGTAGCGCATATACCCAGACAGATTGATAATTAATTCGCGTGCCTTGTCCGGATTCCGTCGTGTTGTCGAGGCAATCGCATTTAGGGCATTAAATAAAAAATGCGGGTTAATTTTCGTTTGGAGCGCCTTCAGCTCCGCCTTGTTGGCGGCCTCTTTAATCAGTTCAATCCGTGAAACCTCCATCAGGGTGGAGATAATTTGTGATAGACCAATTGCCATAGTCTGGAGCGAATAGGTCATCTTATAGGCTTTACGATAATAGATTTTAAGTGTTCCAGTCACCTCGCCGTGTTCCTCAAATGGTACAATCAGAAGTGAGTGAATTTGCGGGGTATAGTGATCAGCCACCTGATTGCGTATAATAAATTTCCCATTGTGGAGCGCCTCTTTGGTCAAATCACTAATAATCTCCTGTCCGATCACATATCGTTCTTCCCCAAAGCCTACATAGGCGAGCACATTATGTGTATCCGTTATCGCGACCGCATCTGCCTTAATATCATCTTTGATAATACTGCAAATCTTCCGCAACGAGTCAGCATTAATGATACGAAAATAGGGTAAGGTCTTGTTGGCAATATCTAGGGCAAGCTTCGCTTGTTTGGCCGCGATCATTTCTTTTTCCCCTTCGACACTCATGACCAGCAGGACAATGAGGCCAATGTTGACTTCTCCGGCAATCATCGGAAAGGCAATTTTTGAAACAATATCCACACCAAGTGCAAAGGGATTTGCCATTGCCAGAATCAGGAGCATGGTCAATACTTCACATGCCATTCCGGCTGCAATTCCATAAATCCAACGTAACGATCTTTTTACCCTTCGATTAATATAGCCTGAGACAATTCCAGCAATAATACTTGTAATTAGACAGGGAATCGATGTGATTCCACCAATATCAATTAAATAACGATGCACACCGGATACGATACCTGTAATAATACCGACCCAGGGGCCAAATAAGATTCCCCCTGAAACAACAGCAATAATCCTAACATTCACAAGGGAACCTTCCACATTAATTCCAGAATAGGTTCCAAAAATCGCAAATAAACAAAACACAAGCGTAATGATGATCCGCTCGATAGGAGAATGACGATCCTTTTGCAGCGATTCCTTAAATCGAGGAACGCGAATCATAAAAAATAAACAAATCAACAGCAAGGCTGCCCGTTCGAATAAATGAATAAGCATTTCTAATGTAGTATTCATCTGGTGTTCCTCTCATATGCTCTATTTTATGTACCGCTTAACTGGATAGTTAATGCCTAGACTATTTTACCAAAATTATTAATATATTATGGTAAAAAATAAGAAAAGAGTTGATTCTTAGAAAACTAAGGACCAACTCATAGCTCCATTTACTAATGTTATATTGTGAAGGCTTCCACTTATTTCTTACTGTCAAGGATTTCGTCTTTCCCTTTCGACAATGCTCTGCGATCACTGGCCTTTGGCGGTTCTTCCATCCAGCCATTTTCAATCATGAGGTTCGCTCCATCTTCTGCATACCGTACGAGTTCGCTCGTTAGCCCAATATATTTTGCACCAAGATCATGTCTTGCTGTTACACTTAAGGCTGTCCCATAAAAGGCAACGGCTATTTGCGTCGATAACTGAATTTGATACATGATGAATTTATCTGAAAAAGTGGAAGTCGTTGAATCCGTTACCTGAGATTGCCAAGAAATGGGTGAATTTAATTTTTCTTCGCGAAAAATTTGTTCGAAGGTCGCAATATGTTTATTTGTTATCTCCATACCTCTTTTTATATATTGCCGCACTTTGTTAGAAGCTGCCACCTGGCTAAAACCAAGCTTTAGGGCTACGTGGAGGTGCATTTTGTTCATATTAAACGTAATATCGCCAATCTCCATCGCTGTTAACGGACGTCGTTCCCCAAACCATCCGGTTAAAAAACTCTCTTTTTTTACAAAATCTGTTGCAACAGCTGGCATAATCACAGGTGCTCGAGAATAAATGCCCTTCGTAAGCATCGTCTCCATCGTTTTATCAAATAATTGCATTGTCTCCGTATTACAATGGATGAAGTAGCTTCGTAGATCTGCTCGAACAGAGGTACCAACAGAGAGAGAATATCCTGTCAGTCCTTGAATCGACATAATATACATATAGTAAAGGTAGAACGGATCCTGGAACAGACGGGGCGCACGAATGTTTACATCCTCTTTGGATAAACCATGTGGAATGGGTAAGCCCTCACCCTTTAGGAACTCTTTTACCTGTTGAACATGTCGTTCCGAAAGTTCAAGAGCAATCTGATAAATTTCAATAGTATCTTGGTCTTCTACGTGTTCAAGTGCATATTTAATAAAGCAGATGGACATCGTATCAAACATATATTGAGTCCAAAGACTAGAAATCTCCGGGGCAGTTAATGGTATACGGGTTGGTTCCATATCACTCTTCCTTTACATAATATGGCTATATTTTACCCTTTCTTACCAAAGTTATTCCGGAATAATGTTTTATGAGTCCGTCATTTTAAAAAAAGTAAGAGCCAAATGCCCCCCTCCAGGATTATGGCTTTGGATACGTTTTATTTAGATAGGTGATGGTTTCGGTTATGAATGCCTTTAATAAATCCACATCGATGTCGGCTAGTTTATTGATGTATACACAGCCTTTTCCTGCGGTGTGCTTGCCAAACGATTGTAACAATTCATCCCGTTTCTGGGCATCTGTGGTAAAGTACAAACTGGTTTTTGCCTTGCGTGGAGAAAACCCAACAAGCGGTGCATCCCCTTCGTGCCCAGAAGCATATTTGTAATGATACGAACCAAATCCGATAATACTTGGGCCCCACATCTTGGCCTGAAAACCGGAAGTTTCAGTAAAAATATCTAATAGCTTATAAGCATCCTCCCGTTTTTTGAGGTTGTCCACTTTTTCGATAAACTCAATGACATCATTGTTAGTTTCTTTCGTCTTTAACTCGTACATCGTTCGGATCTCTCCTTTATTATGGAATAGGATAAAAAATAACTTACCTAAATAGTACTATATTTACAGGTAAAAACGAAGGATGATCCTCTGTCAATCTCTGAAACCAATCGATACAAGCATTCTTCCCAAGCACCAACTAATGATGAAATTGCTTTTCCCTGTAATGATTATCACAGCGTGATCCTCACCCATTTCTTATAGTAATAGGTGGAGGTGGATTCTTATGAAAGTATTTTATCCTATGAAATCGACGTTTGATGTAAAGGAAATCAAGGAAACGCTCAAACCATTTGGCGGTCGTTGTGCCAAGATTGTGGATGGGACACTCGAATACCAAATAAAAGAAGAAAACGAACAGGATGCACATGTTTGTTTACAAGAAAAAGGATATATCGACTAAAGCCAGGAGTTTAATTCCCGGCTTTTTTCATTGTGGAAACCTTGCTTGGAATAAATGAATTGATTTATAAATCTACCTAAAAAATAGCGAAAGCCCTCTATCACTGATAGTGGGCTTTCTTCATTATGAAGCTTTTTGGATATTAATAGTTTTTCCTTCTTTACGCAACTTCTTAAATTCAGCTGTTGCCGTAAAAAGGACGTCTGTGGATGAGTTAAGGGCCGTTTCAAAAGAGTCTTGTAAAACCCCAATAATAAAGCCTACTCCCACTACCTGCATGGCAACATCATTTGGAATCCCGAATAAGCTGCAGGCTAGCGGAATCAATAAGAGCGAACCACCGGCTACACCTGAGGCACCGCAAGCACATACCGCTGATAAAACACTAAGGATGATCGCTGTCCCAATATCCACTTGAATGTCAAGGGTATGTACCGCTGCAAGAGTCAATACAGAAATGGTGACTGCTGCACCTGCCATATTAATGGTAGCACCTAGTGGAATCGAAACAGAGTAAGAATCCTTATCTAACTTTAATACTTCACATAATCTCATATTCACCGGAATGTTTGCCGCTGAGCTGCGTGTAAAGAATGCTGTAATACCGCTCTCCTTTAAACACTTAAATACTAGTGGATATGGATTCTGACGAATATTAACAAACACAATCAATGGATTAACGACAAGTGCCACGAAGAGCATGCAACCAAGCAATACGGTAAGTAATTTCCCATAACTTAGTAAGGATTCGATTCCATTTGTGGTAATAGAATCAATCACTAGACCCATGATCCCAAATGGCGCGAACTTGATGACCCATGTCACCATTTTAGATACTGCATCTGAGAAATTCGAGATCAACGTTTTAGTCGTATCCGAGGCATTTTTCAACGCTAAACCAAGTAGAATCGCCCATGCTAATATCCCGATATAGTTGGCATTATAAATGGCTTTAGCCGGATTATCGACCACATTTAGGAGTAATGCTTTGAGAACCTCAATGACACCTCCAGGAGCCGCCAACTCATCCGCACCCTTGGCAAGGGAGATTGTGACCGGAAAAATAAAGCTGACGATGACAGCAACTAATCCAGCTAAGAAGGTGCCAAGTAGGTATAGGAAAATAATCGATTTCATATTCGTTTGGTGACCCTTTTTGTGTTGAGCGATCGCAGACATAACTAAGAAGAGAACCAATACAGGTGCAATGGCTTTTAATGCACCGACAAATAAGGAACCTAGGATGACGATAGGTTTTGCAACCTCTGGAATGACAACGGCCAGAATGATCCCTATAATCAAACCGACAATGATTTGTTTCACTAAACTCACTTGATTCCATTTTCTGAAGAGATTTTTCAAAGATTGATCCCCCTATTATAAGATATAATTTCAACATAACTTTTCAAATAACGTTTTTGCTAGGTGTTGCACAATCCCTTCAGCGATGGATGCCAGACTATACCGACAGCCACTACAAAAGCTTTACTAATATTAATATATTATAGGGAATATTTAGATATATTACAACGGTATAATTTTTCTTTAAATATAATTTCATAGAACTGTGAAGAGGCACGCTTTAGTGACTAAATGACAGACTGGCATTCATCGAAATTTATGTTAAAATTTGCAATTCAATTCAAAGGGGGACCTTCAAATAGGAAGGTCCCCCTTTGAATTGAATTTATTTACGAAGTAAGCTCATAAGTAATTAAACCTTCAGCACTTCTGTCATAACTTTTGTATTGAAAACTTCCGCCAAATAATCCACGGCTGTCAAATACACCATCCCATTCCCTTCTAACTTAGGAGAATTACCCAATGGGACTGTTCGTTTTATTAATTGTCCATAGATTTCAGGCTCTGTTAACTCCCTCTCGAATGTTTGGTTCGAAAGAGCTTTTATAAGTGCTAACGCCCCTGATACATGTGGAGTGGCCATTGACGTTCCACTGAGCTTCGCATATTGTCCGTTTAGATAGGTTGAAAGAATATTTTCACCAGGAGCGACGAGATCCACTTCATTATTTGAATTTGTAAAATCAGATATTTGTCTGTCCAAGTTAGTGGCACCAACACTTATGACTTCATTGTAAGATCCAGGATAATCAAATTCATTCGTTGCATCCTGTCCGTCCCCTTCATTGCCGGCAGCACATACAACCAGAATATTCTGATTTACCGCCTTTTGGATGGCTTCATGTAATTCAGGAACATCTTCAGGTCCACCCAGGCTCATCGAAATGATGTCAACCTTTTGTTCAATCGCATAGTGAATACCATTAATGATCCATTCATATTGGCCCGAACCATTTTTATCAAGAACCTTGATAATGACTAGGTTTGCCTCAGGAGCAACCCCCACAACCCCACTTTGATTGAACGTGGCTGCTATCGTACCAGCAACATGGGTCCCGTGTCCATTATAATCACGATAAACTTCTTTATTGCCCTTGTCATCATTCGTGAAATTCCTTCCACCAATGATTCGCTCCTTCAAGTCGGGATGAGTCAGATCACAGCCTGTATCTAGAATGGCAACGGTCATTCCCTTCCCTTTTGTTGTTTCCCAGACTTTTGGGGACTGAATCAGTTCGACCCCTTTTGGCACCTCGGTTACTTCTTCAACCTCTGCAATCACTTGGTACGGAATCAAGCGTACTTTTCGCTCCATTATATTCCCTCCTGACAGATTTAATTGAAGCCAACCCATGCTAGTAATAATAGTTTAACAATTCTGAATCTATCAAAACAGATTCCTTTGGGGTATTTTTAGTTCCATTTTTATGTGAAAAAAGCCACCCTTCAACTTCTATTCTTAAAGAAAGTACTAGGAAGGCAGGATCAAATTGGAAAATTCGGCTATTATAAAAAGTGTTTTCATATAATATTTTTCTACAAATCGGAGAATCTCCCTTTGATTTACTGTCTTAATTTGTCCGAAAAAGGTGATTTTTTACTATTTTTTATTAAATATGGAGTTTAATGTAGATAAGTTTTATACCATGCAGGCAGGAAAAAATCCTTCCACTACAAAATAGTTAAGAAAACGGAACAGATGTCAAACGAATAAGTTGAAAGGTGGTCATGATCCCTGAGTATGGAGCTTACCCTACAACAAATCGTCGAAGGTCTACCGAAGTCTTTATTAAATGCAAGCGATAGAGATTTGGAAGGATTCCAAAAAATTATCGATGAAACAATTAAATTAAGAGAGGGTCATCGAAACCTTCAAAAGATGGTCAAAAACTTCTCAACTTCTACGATTCAGCGCAGTTAAAATACTATAATCAAAACTATTAGGAAGGGGGGTGCACCTTCTTTTCTTTTTTTACAACTATTCGAAATTTAATTATGTAAAAAAGGATGAAGTTCAATGGCTCCATCCCTTGGAAATCTCTCAACTTCCCTCGTTGCCTATATTATCTTCATCAGCTTTTTGGTTTTCTCTCCTCTTTAAAATCCCCATCGGAATATACGTAATGCCAAATACTATCAGTGCGGCAATTTCTAGATTGATATAATATATAATCCCTGTACCAAAGAATGTAAGAATCGTCTTGGTTTCAGTAGGATTTGCTAAATAAAAAAAATTCGTTCCCAGCAGTTGATTTAAGATAAAGATTGGCACAGCAATAATGTTAACAATTACATAAGTAAATAAGATAGCCTTTCGAGGAACTCTGTACCCTTCATATAGGATAAAATACAACGCGGTCAACGGAAGGATTGAATGGTGAAGAAAATATTCGATAAATCGAAAATGAGGAAATGTGTAGACCATTTCAGGTGTAACCATCGCTAAAATGGGAGGCAGAGTAGCAAAAAAATAATACAAATAAAACACTTTTTCGTTCTTTATCAAAAATAAATAGATGGCTAAAACAGTACTAATGGAACATAGCTGTAAAGGAAGATCGCTCACTTCCCATTGATTGGTTAGAATTAACCATAAGTGTGAAGATATTTCACATGCTGGTAACAAGATTAACAGTGTCCATTTTATCTTCTGCTGGTATTTTTTATGTTTTTTGCTGAAATACACTAGGGCACAACAAGCAGCTAGGAATACAATCAATACAGCTATATGGGCAGCTGAAAACAACTTGAACCCCTGCATTCCTGTAACAGTAAACATGATGTCATCACCACCTCTCGCTTTATGTCGGGGTGCTGTTATTCTAAATTGTATTCAACAATCTTTAAATCTGACACGTTAAATTAGCTGGCTTTGCATAAAAGCATGACTGAAAAGAATGCATGATAAAAGGACTTCCATTTGGAAGCCCTCAGTAATATAATTTTTATCATTTAAAAATCAATCTTTATTAGTTTGAATTTTCCCGAAAAGGATTGCGTTATAATAGGTTTCTTCTATAAAATAGTGATCCCTTAATTCTCCCTCTAACAGATAGCCATTCTTTTCGAGGATCCTCGCTGAACCAATATTAGCATCCACCACACTAGCATGGAGTTTGTGCAGCTTAAGCGATTCGAATGCGAAATCACTCATCATAGCCACACACTCAGTACCATAGCCTTTGCCCCAATGGTCTCGATGAAAAACATAGCCAATCTCTGCATGGTTTGCTTCATGGTCAAAATTGAATATCATTGCTGTCCCGATTATTTCTTGAGTTGATTTTTGCACAATGGATGCATATAAGTGAGTACCAGCTAGCTCACGATTTATCATCGTCTCAATGAGTCCAAACGTATCATCCAAACTGTTCATTAAATTCCAGCCAATAAAACGAGAAACCTCCTCATCTGATGCATAGTTATGGATTTCTTCCGCATCAGTCGTACTTAGTTCTTTAAAGAAGATATTTTTACCTTCCAATGAATGAAATAAACTTTGCTTCATAGTCTCTACACTCCCCAAACGCTCAATGTCGATTAACACTCTATCTACGAGGTTTTTAAACCTCTTCACCTACCATTACCATTGTAACAGAACTATATCATCCGCTACCTAAAAAGGTAAACCCTCTTTATTTATACAAAAAAAGTGCCTGAATTCATTCAGACACGTAAACTTTATTTATCTCTCATGACAAGTATGATCCTAAATCGCTTTATTTTCCTTATTGTTCAGTATATTCAAACTATCATTTGTTGCTATCACTGTCTTCGGTAGGAACATAATTGACACCATAGCCATTACCCCTGTTCCAATCAAGAAAAAGGCAGGCATTAGGTTATTTCCTGTTGCAGACTGCAATGATGTGATAATGAAAGGTGCACCGCCGCCAAAAATAGCTGTCGATACATTGTAAGAGATCCCATAGGCACTATTTCTCACTCGGTTTGGAAACAGCATTGGCAGTGTGGAAGGGAATACGCCAATAAACATAGCTACAATCACACTTAAAGCAAAATACCCTACCAAAGGACCTGCCGGCGATCCACTTGTCACGAAAGCGATTATGGGAATTGCCGTGAATATAGCCAATATCGCAGATACAAGTAGGAACCTCTTTCGACCAAATCGATCACCCAATGTGCCAAAAAGCGGAAAGAGAATCATCATGAACACCATTCCACTGGTTGTCACCACAAGAGATTGGAGAGTCGTTAAACCAACTTGTGTCTCGAAATAGGACGGAAGAAATGTCAATAGCGTATAGTAAGCGCCATTTGCAAAAGCTACAATAAAAAATGAGATAACGAGAGGCTTTCGAGCCGTTACGAACATTTCTTTCAATGGATTCTTTGACAATGTGTTTTCCTTCTGCATCTTGAGGAATGTCGGTGTATCATCTATTTTAGTTCGAACGTACATGCCTACCAATGCTAATGGCAAGGAACAAACAAACGGGATCCGCCATCCCCATGCTGCCATAGCATCTGCGCTAAGAGCAGATGTAAGTATGGCAACAAATATAGAGCCAATAATATAACCAAGCAATGAGCCCGATTCTAGTAAACTAGTGAATAAACCTCTGTGGTGCTTAGGCGCTGACTCATTCATAAATACAGATGCGCCAGTATATTCCCCGCCTGCGGCTAACCCTTGTGTCATCCGCATCACGATAAGTAACAATGGCGCCATGATCCCGATGGAAGTATAACTAGGGATCAAACCTATGATGGCCGTTGACCCAGACATCATCAGAATCGTCACGACTAAGATCTTCTTACGTCCCAATTTGTCGCCAATTGATCCAAAGATCAATCCTCCTAGTGGTCTAAAGAAGAATGAAATAGCAAAGATCGCAAAACCGTAAAGCAAAGCTACAGAACTACTCTCTTCTGGAAAAAATTGTGCTCCGATAATTGCTGCAGTATAACTATAAATACCGTATTCATACCATTCGACTAGATTTCCTATTGCAGTAGCCATTGTAGCCTTCTTCATCCATGCACCATCCCCTTTATTTGAAACCTCTGATTTAGAGTAGTAGCGGGAATCTATACAAATTCCTTTAAGGTCAAGTTTCTTGGCAGTTTAGCAAATGTTTCGCAGCCCGTTTCCGTGATTCTAATGGACTCACTCACTTCAAAACCGTAATCATTCAGCCATAAGCCGGGGATGAGGTGGAAGGTCATATTAGGCTGTAAAATCGTTTTATCACCTTTTCGGATACTTACGGTATGCTCTCCCCAATCTGGCGGATAGTTACAGCCCATCGAATAGCCAAGACGTGATTCTTTCACGAAACCGCTTTTCTCGATTGTTTTTCTCCATGTTTCTTCAATTTCTTCGCATACAATCCCTGGACGAATCATATTTAAGCAGGCATTGATGCCTTCTACTGCCACTTCTGAAAGGGTTTTCATTTCATCTGTTGGACTTCCAATTTGGACTGTTCGTGCAAGTGGTGAATGATACCTTTTATAACAGCCAGCTAATTCCAAAATAACGGCATCACCGTCTCGATAACGATCATCTGTCCAAGTTAAATGCGGTGTTGATGTTTTTTCTCCTGATGGCAAAAGTGGAACAATGGCTGGATAGTCACCGCCAAACTCTTCTGTACCTGTAATTTGGGTGTGATAGATCTTTGCTGCAACATCACATTCTCTAACACCTTCTTGAATCATCTCAATCCCTGCCGTCATTGCCTTTTCAGCAATAATTGCTGCTCGTTTCATATATTCGATTTCGGTATCTGATTTGATGAGACGAACCCAATTCACGAGCAAAGTAGCATCATGAAAGGAAGCATTTGGCAGACCTTTCTTAAGCTGCTCATAGCATTTCGCGGTAAAATAATAGTTTTCCATTTCCACCCCGATGGAGCGGCTATCTTGGCCAATTTCTTTTAAAATTCCTGCAACAAAATCCATTGGATGCTTGGCGTCGGAATGGATGTACTCATCAGAATATGGGATAATATTGTCACGGTAAAGCCAAGTAGTGACTTTAGCTGCATTTGCATCCATTTCTCTCCCAATCCACATTGGCTGGTCCTCATCAATAATAAGAACTAGCATTTGATGGACGTAAAACGACCACCCGTCATAACCTGATAGATAATTCATATTGGCAGGATCTGTAATGAGAAGGACTTCAATCCCCTTTTGCATCATCCGCTCTTTTGTTTTACGAATTCTCTCTTTATACTCATATGTTGAAAATGACATGAGCCCATTCCCTCCCTAGACTTTTTTATTAACTGGATACACGATTCACACTTAACCTATCGGGCTGATAACTTGAAGCAGACCACTTTTGGTTCGGTCATTTCCTGAATAGCGAATTTTATTCCTTCTCTTCCTAAACCGGATTTTTTCACTCCGCCAAACGGCATGGCATCGATTCGATAGTCACTGCTGTCATTGATCATAATGCCACCAACATCCAATTGGTCAATGGCTTGATGAGCAGCGTCAATGTTTTTTGTGAAGATCCCTGCCTGTAGACCATAGTCAACACTATTTGATTTTGCAATCGCATCATTTAAATCCTCTACAGGATAAAGAAGGACGACCGGACCAAAAATTTCTTCTTTTGCAATTCGGCTACTGTCCGGAACATTTGTTAGCACTGTTGGTGAATAAAAGGCGCCATTGCGCTCTCCGCCTGTAAGTAATTTCGCACCCTTTGCTATGGCCTCATCGACCATTTTTTCCACACGAATCGCTTCTTTTTCTGTTATCAGCGGTCCCATGTCCGTTTCTAACGATTGTTTGTCACCCACGCAGTACTGTTCCGTCCGTAAGATAAAATCTTTTTGAAATTGCTCCATTATGCTTTCCTGTATATAAATCCGTTGTACGCCGAGACAATTTTGCCCCGCTGCCCAAAATGAGCCTGATACGGATGATTCAACTGCATCCTTGAGATCCGCATCTTCCAATACAATAACGGGTGAGTTCGACCCAAGCTCCATACTAATCTTCTTTAAGCCAGCTTTACGGACAATTTCTTCTCCTGCTTCCAAGCCTCCAGTGAAGCTGATCATCCGAATCGCAGGATGGGTGACGAGAACATCACCAATCTCACGGCCATGGCCTGTAATAACCGATAAGACTTTTGGCGGAAGACCGGCATGTGAGAAGGCTTCAGCGAGCAATAGCGCACTTAGTGGTGTGACCGTTGCCGGCTTCACAATAATAGCATTGCCTGTCGCGATCGCAGGTCCAACTTTATGCGCGACAAGATTTAACGGATCATTAAAAGGAGTGATCGCAGCGATAATCCCAATTGGAAAGCGATAGTAATAACCAACGCGATTTTCACCACCCGACATTTGATCAAAGGAAAGTGTCTCGCCATTAATTCTCCTTGCTTCCTCCGCACTAATTCGCAGTGTTTGAATACATCTTGCTGCTTCTTTTCTTGCTTCGCGAATGGTTTTGGATCCTTCCTTGCTGATGATCAAGGCATACTTTTCTTGATTTTCTTCAATATAATCGGCCGCTCCATTGATGACTTTGATTCTTTCGTGCACCGACATGGCTGCCGCAATCTTTGCCCCTTCTTTTGCTTCCTCAATACAGTGAAGCATATCTTCTTTAGTAGCCGCAGGTACCGTATCAAGTAAGCTATTATCTTGAGGGTCACGCACTTCGATGACCTCATGACGTCCTATCCATTTACCGCCAATCAACATCTTTTGTCCTTTCAAAATAACTGTCATCTATTTCCCGCCCTTCAGATTATTATCAAACGTTTACCGGTTTGCGTTCGCGGTTGATATGAATCAAGTCGATTAAAAGCGAAAAGCCTGTTTCTGTTTTCCCCGCACCTGCCCCGCTCAGTGTGACAGGACCAAGTAAATCACATTCATAGGTGATCGCATTCACAGCACCTCCGATGGATGCCAATGAATCGGTAATGTCCACCTTTTCGGGTGCAACCTGTGCCGTTACTTTCCCGTTTTCCTTTTGTACTTTGGCTAAAAGCTTCCATCGTTTCCCTTCAGCGCTTGCCTCTTCGATATCCTTTAAGGTGAGATGGCTAATCCCCTTGCAGGAAACGTCCTCCACCTTTAACGGAATGCCCATAATATAATTGGCAAGAATGACAATTTTATATCTGGCATCATAGCCTTCTACATCACTGGTGGGATCTGCTTCTGCATACCCTAGCTCCTGTGCTTCCTTTAATGCCGCTTCGTAGGAAACACCTTCTTGCTCCATTTTCGTTAAAATAAAATTCGTCGTGCCGTTCAATATTCCGCGAATTTCCTTAATCGAATTCCCAGCAAGTGTTGTAATGGGCATTCTTAATGATGGCGTACCGCTCATCACCGTACCCTCAAAGCCCCATGACACACTCTCTTTTTCAGCCATTTCTGAAAGCTCCTTGTAAGCAAGAGCAACCGGACCCTTATTGGTCATCACCACATTTTTTCCGCTTTCAAAGGCTGCTTTACAATGATCAATAGCAGGCTGACCTGTTTTTACATCTGTATAAGATACTTCAATAATCGTATCGGCATTTGTCTCCGTGATGGTTTTAAAGCTGTCCCAACCTTTAATTAATCCAGAAGTTGGTGGATAATTTTCTAAATTACCTGTTTCTCTGAGGGTGCTTAACACCACATCTATATCAAGACCATTAGGGTTATAAATGGATCCTTTGATAAAATCAGAAATAGCTACAACACTTGCTGTAAAGCCTTCATTTTGTTTTAACTCTTCATTCTTTTCCAACAAGATTTCGGCTAATCCTTGCCCAACTACACCGAAACCGATAAAAGCTAATTTATGAGACATGGACTTGAACCTCCGTTTTATTCATGTTTTGTGAATGGGATTCTCCATTCAAAAAATTTACAGCTGTTTGCGTTAAAATGGCTGCGCCCTTTGCTAAGGAGTTCTCATCAAGATCAAAAATTGGCGTATGTAAATCCCGCTGAATTCCATCCTTTGGTCCACTTCCGAGGAAAAATAAAGCACCTGGCAGTTTTTTCGTCACATAGCCAAAATCTTCTCCACCCATTCCAAACGGCTGGTTCACAATCTGCAATTCCGGATACATTTCTTTCATTGATCGAATAAATAAACGGTTAACCTGCGCATCATTGTATAAGGCCGGTTCGCCTCTTTCGACATCTAGCGAAAATCTGCCTCCCAATGGCTCCACGATAGATAAGGCTTTCTTTAATTCCATACCCAATAAATCACGTGCTTCAGGAGTATAGCTGCGGATTGTACCTGTTATCAATACTTCATTCGGAATAATATTGCTGGCTGTCCCAGCATGGATCTGACCAATACTAATGACCCCAGCTTCCAAGGCCGGCAGCTTTCTTGAAACGATTCCGTGCAAGGCCTGCATTACTATTCCAAGCATCCAAATCGGATCCGTCCCTAGCTCAGGATAGGCTCCATGACCGCCTGTTCCAAAAATTTTTGCCGTAAACACATCGACATTCGCCATACTATAACCATCGTTCACTTGAGCTGACCCGTCAGGAAGCCATGGGCACATATGTAAGGCAATCGCCGCATCGACATTGTCATACGCACCCGCTTGAACCAAATAAGGCGATCCGGACAGTCCCTTTTCATCCGTACTCTCCTCTGCCGGCTGAAAGATGAATTTAACGGTTCCTTTTAACCCTTCGGTTTCAAATTTACTAGCAAGTAAATGAGCGGCACCGAGCAAGATGGCAGTATGGGCATCATGGCCACAAGCATGCATGACTCCTGCATGCTTCGACTTATACTCAACGGTATTCTCTTCCTTTATTGGCAGAGCATCCATATCAGCACGGATAGCAATGGTAGGACCTTCACCAGAAGTAAGCGTCGCAACAACACTTGTTTCAACCCCAATTCCTGTTTCAACCTTCAAATTATGAATATTTTTAAGTGTTTCAGCCACAAACCTGGAGGTCCCGAACTCTTGAAAACTGAGTTCGGGATGTTGATGAAACTGACGCCTCCATTCGATCAGCTTTGCTGATAACGCGTTTGCCTGAAGCACGGTTCGATGATCGGTAAGTTCTGTCATCAACTCTTTGCCTCCTTGCATTTGACTGGAATTTATTTTACTTTTAATAGACTTTCGACGTGGTTAAAGGCTTGATCAAAATCCGCGATGATATCTTCGATTTCTTCAATTCCACATGAAATTCGGATAAGTCCTTCCGGAATCCCCATTGCTGCCCGTTCTTCTGGGGTACATTCAACATGACTTGTTGTCCGAGCTGGACCGACTGTAGTTTCTACGGCACCTAGGTTCGCAGCGCGGTTTGCGTATTGCAATTTAGGAAGGAGATCGCGAACCGTGTCAACCCCACCCTTAACGGCAAAGCTAAGCATTCCGCCAAAGTTTCGCATTTGTTTCTTCGCAATATCATGGTGTGGGTGTGTTTCAAGACCTGGATAATAAACGGCCTCAACAATTTCTTTTGTCTGTAAATATTTCGCAAGGGTCATCGCGTTGTCACATTGTTGGCGAACACGTAGATGAAGCGTTTTCATCCCACGTAAAATCAGATAGGCTGCCATTGGATCCATTGTTGCGCCATTAATTTCACGGAAATGATAAATTTTTTCAACTAATTCTTGGGAGCCGCATACTACCCCACCTAAGGCATCCGCATGTCCTCCTAGAAACTTTGTCGCACTATGAATGACCAAATCTGCCCCTAAGGCAATCGGATTTTGATTAATAGGTGTACCAAAGGTATTGTCTACAACAACAAGTGCCCCAGCAGCTTTCCCTGCTTTAGCCATCCGTTCGATATCAGTAATTTTCACGGTTGGATTTGTTGGTGTTTCTAAGTATAGAATTTTACATCCTTTTTCTACTTCCCGTTCAATTTGCTCATGATTTCCAGTTTCACATAACGCGACTTCGATTTCTTGGCGTGGAAGAAACTCTGTAAAAATTTTATTTGTACCGCCATATGTATCTTTAATCGACACAATGCGGTCACCAGGTACTAAAAAGGTGGAAAGTGTATTGCTGATGGCAGCCATCCCTGTGGAAAAGCTTGTTGCCGCTTCTGCTCCTTCAAGGATTTTAAGTTTATCTTCAAATGCCTGAACGGTTGGATTTGTATTACGTCCATAGATATGGCCTTTCTTTTTTCCAATTGCCACATCATACCATTCATCCATATCGTCATACCCGTAAGCGACACTTAATACAACTGGTACTTGTGTAGCTCCATGCACTAAATAATCCTTTTCTCCTGCCCATACTGCTTTCGTTCCCATTTTTGCGTCTGTATTTGTCATACTAACCACTCCTCTTATTTTTTTTGTAGAATTTTGTTGTTATCGATTTTAAGCCCTTTATTTCTGCTCATCATTTCTTGATAAGCAAACAGGGCAATGGCCGTATCCTGTACACCCGTACCTGTTAAATCACATACTGTAATTTGTTCATCATTTACCCGGCCTATCTTCTTTAAGGATGTCAGTTCACCTAATTCGACAACCTGTGACTCTTCTTTCAGAACTCCGGCTGTAAGGGCATGATGAAGTTCTCCTAAGCGTGCGCATTGGGCTCTTGTATCACAGACAAGGATGTCTGCTTTCGCCAATACTTCCGGCTCTAATTCCTGCTTATGTTCTGCATCTGATCCCATAGCGGTAATATGCAGTCCTGGATGCAGCCATTCTGCTTTGATAATCGGCTGTTTTGCCGGGGTAGTGGTAATGACTGTATCGCTGTTTCTGACAACCTCTTCAGCACTTTGAGCGGCAATGACTTCTATTCCTAATTCAGCAGTCATTTCTTCCGCAAATTTTTGGGAACGTTCCGCTGATCGAGCATAGACAAGGACTTTTGAAAACTCCCTAACTAGACTTAAAGCTCTTAGTTGAAATCTTGCCTGACTACCTGCCCCAATAATACCAACTGTTGTAATCGAATTTTTAGAAAGATACGTAGCGGCAACCGCACCTGCCGCAGCCGTCCGAACATCTGTTAAGTACCCGTTGTCTAAAAGAATGGCTTCCGGAACTCCTGTTCGCGTGCTGATTAAGATCATCATTCCATTACCTGCCGGCAGACCGAGCAGATCATTATTGAAAAAACCTGAGGAAATCTTGACCGCAAACATTTCTTTGCCTTTGATATAGGCTGTTTTGACATCAACTTCGCCATTTTGGTCGTCAATATCCACTCTCATAATCGGTGGCATCATGGCCTCATTATTGGCTAGTTTTGTAAATGCATCTGCTACTAAACTCACTGCATCGGGATTTAGCCCAACATATTCCCTTAGTTCTTGTTCTGTGAAAATAAGCACAGCCTCGTTCACCTCCGCTTTAGGTTACTTTGAAAATTGATGTCCCTTTAAAGTCAATTCCCTTGGGAGATTGGCAAAGGTTTCACAACCATTTTCCGTAATCCGGATGGACTCGCTCACTTCAAAGCCGTAATCATCAAGCCATAATCCTGGAATGAGATGGAAGGTCATATTTGGTTTTAAGATTGTTTTTTCGCCTTTTCGAATGCTTACGGTATGCTCGCCCCAATCAGGCGGATAATTACATCCCATTGAATAACCCAGTCTGGATTCTTTGACAAATCCGCTTTTCTCAATCGTCTTTCTCCATGTTTCTTCAATTTCTTCAGCGGCAATCCCTGGGCGAATCATATCTAAACAAGCATTGATTCCCTCTACGGCGACACTCGCAAGTGTTTTTATTTCATCGTTTGGTTTTCCAATCTGTACGGTCCTTGCTAGTGGTGAATGATAGCGTTTATAACATCCTGCCACTTCTAAAATGACGGCATCGCCGTTTTTATAGCGCTCATCTGTCCAAGTTAAATGGGGTGTCGAAGTTTTTTCACCGGATGGGAGCAGCGGTACGATCGCTGGATAATCGCCGCCAAAATCTTCTGTTCCCGTAATTTGCGTATGAAAAATCTTGGCGGCAACATCACATTCCCTGACGCCTTCTTCAATTAAATCGATCCCGGCCTGCATCGCTTTTTCGACGATCTTGGCTGCCCGTTTCATATAGCCAATTTCAGCTTCTGACTTAATCAAACGCACCCAGTTAACGAGTAATGTAGCATCCTTGAAAGTGGCATTCGGCAGCCCCTTTGTTAATTGTTGATAGCACTTGGCTGTGAAATAATAGTTTTCCATTTCAACTCCAATGGAGCTATTGCCTTTTCCAAATTCTCTT
Organism: Neobacillus jeddahensis; assembly: GCF_000612625.1. GTDB lineage: Bacteria > Bacillota > Bacilli > Bacillales > Cytobacillaceae > Neobacillus > Neobacillus jeddahensis. Next base: position 97,831 of record NZ_CCAS010000001.1, on the reverse strand, counting down.
ACTCTATCAGCGACAAAATCCATCGGATGCTTTAGATCAGAATGAACATAATCATCTGGGTAAGAAAGGATATTTTCATGTGATAGCCATGTGGTTGCTTTTGCGCCGTTAGCATCTTGCCCACGGCCAATCCATTTAGGCTCCTCTTCATCGAGAATCACAACCAACATTTGATGCACATAAAACGACCATCCATCATAACCAGCAAGATAATTTAAGTTTGCTGGATCGGTGAGAAGCAAGACATCTATCCCTTTTTGCACCATCCGTTCTTTCGTTTTACGGATACGCTCTTTATATTCTGTAATTGAGAAAGACATAAATTCCATACACTCCTGTCTGAAAAAAATATTTTGCTTAATATTTTGAATATTGTTATTTGTTTGTATTATACGAAATGACAATACATTATTTCATCTGACATTGTGTATGAAAGATTTTGAGGATTTATAGTCAAATTTTTAAAGCCATGTCCCTCATGTCTTAAATTAATGATAGATCAAATGGATGTGGATGCCCCCACTATTCAAAATGTCCCACTACAACCGTGTACTATTCCTACAATATGTAGGATGATTGTTCACTCACCAGTGCATTATGATAATGAAAACGAATGATGGAGGTTTGAAACAATGCTGCCATTTGAAAAAGCAGAGTACCGAGAACGAGTTCGGAAAGTAAAAACGAGTATGGAAGAACAAGGAATCGAAGTATTATTGGTAACCGACCCAGCGAATATGAATTATATTTCGGGTTATGATGCCATGTCCTATTACGTACCACAAGGTGTCATTGTCGCCACCGCTTTTGAGGAGCCAGTTTGTATTGTAAGATTGCAAGATTTATATTGTGCAGCCGAAACGACTTGGATGTCTGAAGAGCATATACTCGCATATCCTGATAAATATTTATGGGAGCCAAAAGTACTGCATGTAATGGACTTTATTGGCGACTTTCTGAAAGAGAAAGGGCTTCATAATAAAAAAATGGGTCTCGAATTTGATGCCTATTACTTTACTGCCCATTGGTATAAAGGGTTAGAAAGAAGTTTGCCGGATGCCGAGTTTATCGATGCCACCACCCTTGTCAATTGGGTAAGAGGACAAAAATCCGTTCGCGAATTAGAATATATGCAGATTGCTGCCAGAATCGTTGAAAAGACGATGTATCAGGCCATTGAAAAGATTCAACCAGGAGTCAGAGAAAACCAGGTTGCAGCAGGAGTCTATAAAGACTTAATTGAGGGAACAGGGGTATATGGAGGTGAATATCCAGCACTGGCACCTGTCATGCCGGCGGGCGAACGAACAGCCGGAGCCCATTTCTCATGGACAACAGAAGGAAAATATCAAGCCAATCAGCTCGTATACATGGAATTATCAGGGAGTTATAAACGCTACCATGCACCGTTGACACGAACGATCTTTATCGGAGAGCCACCTGTGAAAGTAAAAGATACAGCCAAAATTGTGGTAGAAGGACTTAATACAGCACTAGCGGCCGTAAAACCGGGAGCCACCTGTGAAACGGTAGAAAAAGCATGGCAAACCACCATCAATAAGTATGGGTTGGAAAAAGAATCTAGAATGGGTTATACGGTCGGCATCGGCTATCCACCTGTATGGATGGAAAATTCGGCCTTTTTCAAACCTGGTGATAAGACGGTTTTAAAGCCGAATATGACGTTCCATATGATGCCAGGGATGTGGCTCGACGGCTACGGAGTCGCCATAACGGAAACAATTCGGGTTACCGATAACGGCTGTGAAACCATCACACGGTTCCCTAGGGAGTTGTTTATAAAATAATAAGAGGGATATGCTGTAAAAACCACCCTAAAAATCCTTTCTTTACTGGATTTTTAAGGCGGTTTTTTTAATTATCTGCCGGCAAAAGTATAATTTTGAATTAACGTTAGCAGGACAGAAAGATCGACATTCTGTCCGCTAATAATAATCGCTACATCCCCTTTTTGATGCGGGATCTTACCATCTAAAATGGCCGCAACTCCTGTCGCTGCTGCCCCTTCCATAATCATGCGGTGTTTGTCCATCATAAAAGCCATACTATAGGCTATTTTCTCCTCTGGAATAAGGACCACATCATCCATATATTGCTGAACCATTTGAAAAGTGTATTGATTATCAAGGCCAATTCCACCTAGTAAACTATCAGCTAGTGTCTCGCTTTCTTCCATCATTATCGGTTTACCTGCTTGTAAACTTTCATACATGACGGCTGACTTTTCCATTGAAACCCCAGTCACTCGTATAGTGCGATCATTGGATTTCAAGGCCAAACCGATTCCAGAAAGTAATCCGCCTCCTGAAAGCGGAACGATCACATCGGTGATATTCGGAAGGTCCTCAAGCAACTCCAGCCCAATGGTCCCTTGGCCGGCAATCACATGGGGATCATCAAATGGCTCAATCACCGTTAATCCCTTCTCCTTCTCAAGCTGATAACAGTGCACGCCCGCTGCATCCTGACTGTCCCCGACAATTTCAATCTGAGCTCCCAGCCGTTTTAATGAATCTACCTTTGCTTTTGGAACGCGATTAGAAATACAGACAACCGCGTCAATACCTAGCTTTTTCGCCACATATGCAACCGCCATTCCGTGATTTCCAGTTGAGTATGTGGCGACACCGCGTTTTTTCTCTTCTTTACTAAGGCTTAAAATTTTATTAGCTGCCCCTCTTACCTTAAATGCTCCGACTTCATGAACATTTTCCAGTTTTAAATAGACATTCCGATCGCTTATTTCTGATAAAATAGTCGATTGAATGACTGGTGTCCGATTGATGATCGAGCTAATTCGTTTTTTTGCTTCCCATACGTCCCGGATCTGCATTTTTTTTGTAAGTTTTGTTGAAGTCATTGAATTCTCCCCTCCTTGACTGTTACTCGCTATATATGAATACTTTCAATACTAAGACCTTCTTTCATAGATATCAATTGGCAAAACTGACGATAAGCAGTGGTGCTTTTCATACATTTTTATAGATTAAATGTCTAGTTGGCAAAAAAAGAAGGCTTAAATCTATAAAGTTGGTCCTATTTATTACTTACATAGTTCAATGCCAACTGACAAAACCAATTAGCTGCTTTAGGAAAAACCCTTTCGTCAATCTGAAAACGAGGATGATGATGCGGGTACTGCGGTTTGTTCGGATCACCTGCACCCACAAAGCAAAATGCACCGGGAATTTCCTTCAGATAGTAAGCAAAATCCTCGCCCACCATATTCGGTCTCATCAGCCCTATATTTTCTGATCCAAACACTTCTTCTGCGACACTTAATAAAACCTTGGCCTCTCTCTCGTGATTCACGACGGCTGGATAGCCGCGTTTAAAATCCAGCTTAATAGCCGCTCCATAGATTTTCGCCAGACCATTCGTTAATTCTTCTAGTTTCAATTGTAAAGTGTTCCTTACCTCTGGGGTAAAACTGCGTGTTGTCCCTTCTAGCATTGCATGGTTGGCAATAATATTAAAGGCAGTTCCCGATTTTAATTCGCCGAATGTTAAGACACCGGATTCAATCGGATCGATGGAGCGGCTAATAATGTGCTGAGCTGACATGACAAGATGTGAGGCCAAAACAATCGAATCAATCGTTTTATGCGGCATCCCTCCGTGTCCGCCTTGCCCCTCAATTTCAATTGTAAACCTATCTGTCGCAGCCATCATCGGGCCCAGGCTGGTACGAAACGTTCCTGAAGGCAATTCCGACCAAAGATGTAAGCCAAAGATGGCTTCTATATTGTTTAAGACACCTGCCTGAATCATCCCCATGGCCCCACCAGGATTCACCTCTTCTGCAGGCTGAAAAATAAATCTTACCGTTCCACTTAATTTCTCTTTTTGCAAGGATAGTAATTTTGCTGCTCCCATTAAAATGGCGATATGACCATCATGACCGCAGGCATGCATCACTCCTGGAACGACAGAAGCAAACGGCAATCCCGTTTCTTCCTGAATCGGAAGAGCATCCATATCCGCACGAAAGGCGATGGCTGGGCCATTTCTTGCACCTACTAAATCAGCCACAACTCCATAGCCATTGACATTTTCCTGCACATGTAGCCCACAGTTACGCAAATACTGTGCGACGATTTTGGACGTTCTTTTTTCTTCAAAGGAAAGTTCAGGATGTTTATGAAAATCCCGCCGTAACTCAATGATTTCTTCTGTTATACTTTTTCGTGCATCTTTTGTTCGCATGGTCTTTCCCACCATCCATTCCAGACTGTTCAGTACAAAATGAGAGGCTGACTTTATGCAATGTCAGCCCCAAACGGTTAAACTCTATCAAATTTAATTCGTGACTGCTTGATTTTCAGCGATTAGTTTTTTAAATTCTTCTGTCAATAACGGCACGACCTCAAATAAATCCCCGACAATGCCGTAATCTGCGATATGGAAGATATTTGCTTCTGGATCTTTATTGATTGCGACAATTACCTTGGAACTGGACATACCTGCTAAATGCTGAATAGCCCCGGAAATACCGCACGCGATATATAAATCTGGTGTAACGACTTTCCCTGTTTGACCAATTTGCAACGAGTAGTCACAATATTCAGCATCGCATGCACCTCTTGATGCACCGACAGCCCCTCCGAGGACATCCGCTAATGCTTGGAGTGTTTTAAAGCCTTCAGCGCCTTTCACTCCGCGTCCGCCTGATATGATCACTTTCGCCTCGGACAGATCCACTTTTCCGGAAGCCTTTTGCACTACCTCTCTGACCACTGTGCGCAAATCTTTGATCTCTGTCAGTAATTTGATCGTTTCACCAGAAGCTTGATTTTCTACAGCATCGATATTATTGGGACGAATCGTTGCCATAACAAGACCCTCTGTTACCTCTTTCTTTTGATATGCTTTTCCCGAATAGATAGGTCTTGTAAAAACAATACTCCCTCCCACTTCCACTTGAATCGCATCTGAAATAACAGCAGCGTTCAACCTTGCGGCAGCAAGTGGGAAAATGTCTTTTCCAATCGATGTATGCCCAGTTAAAACAACATCTGGCTGCATCTCCTCTATTATCGTTAACAATGCCTGCTTGTACCCGTCAGGGGTGTAATGGTTCAATTCTTCATTTTCCAGCACATATACCTTTTGTGCTCCGTATTTTCCAAGCTCCGGACCATACTTCTCAGCATCACATCCAAAGACACAGGCCGCGATTTCACCGCCATTTGCAATCTGAGCTGCAACGGTTAAAACCTCAAAAGATACATTTCTCAATTTCCCATTTTTAACTTCAGCAAGGACAAGTACTTTTGTCATTCTATTTTCCCCCTTTAACCGACCTTAATTTCCGCACGAAGCAACTGCACTAATTCTGCTGCTTGAGCCTGGATTTCACCACTGAGAATTCGTCCTGATTCTTTTTTCTTAGGTAAATAGCAGTTTATAATTCTTGATTTTGACTGCAGTTCTTCGAAACGAAGCTCTAATTCTTCTATATCCAGAGTCTGTAACGGCTTCTTTTTCGCTTTCATAATCCCCGGTAAGGATGGATAACGCGGTTCATTCAATCCCTGCTGCGCTGTAACCAAAATCGGTAAAGTGGATTCAATGATTTCAACATCTCCCTCGACGTCCCGTTCGACCCTGACACTGCCGCCATCAATCTCGAGTCTTGTAATCGTGGCCGCATGTGGAATTTGCAATTCCTCAGCAAGACGTGGTCCTACCTGGCTGGCACCATTATCAATAGACATGTTCCCGCCAAGAATGATGTCAAAATCTCTTTCTTTGATCACAGCCGCCAGAACTTTGGCAATCCCATTCTCATCTAGCTCTAGATCCTCATCCTTTTCGATAAGGACGGCATTGTCAGCCCCGATTGCAAGGGATGTACGGAGTGCACTTTCTGCTTCTGAAGTCCCAATCGTGATAACGGTTATGTCTCCGCCATGCTTTTCTTTTAGCTTAACAGCCTCTTCCACTGCAAATTCGTCGTATGGATTGATAATGAGTTCGGCATTATCGTTTACGATTTCCCCGTTTTCGATCACGATTTTTTCTTCGGTATCAAATGTTTGTTTTAAAATGACGATTATGTTCATCTTTTGGTTCCTCCTTCATCCTTCTGGTTACGATTGTTATACATGGCTATTAACAGTGGTTGAATAAGGATGATCTGGTTTTAGCAAATCATTCTCTTCAAAACGTGTTAATCGGAATGGCTTAATGTCAATCCCATCCTGCATGCTCGTTCCTTCCAAAACTAAGTCAGCCGTTAATTTTCCGACGATTGGTGTTATTTTGAATCCATGTCCGCTGAATCCGGTACAAAGGTAGGCACCATTAATCGGGGTCGCACTTATAAACGGAATTCCATCCGGAGTGATTTCATAGGCCGCCGAATAGCTAGTTAACAGCTTTGCCTGATCTAATGATGGGAAACAGTTCAAAAATTTCATGACTGCTTTTTCAATGGCCGTTTCTGTGGCATGCCTAGGATAATTGTCTGCATCGTAATCCGCTGGGTCAATATACTGTGGATCAGTGTGATCGGCATTCCCTAGCAGTAAGTGTCCACTGCTTACTTCCGGTTTGATATACTGATCATGTTTGAAATCTCCGAAAGAAGGAACCGTTCCCAAAGGAGTGCCTGGTGATATGTAAATAAGCTGTGCCCGCTGACCTTTAACGGGAACCTCTACGCCGACATTCTTCATAAGGTGATGTGCCCCTACGCCTGCAGCTACGATCACACATGGAGTAAAGATCGTTTGATGATCCGTCGTTTCAATGCCTACAACCTTACTACCATCCGTGCTGGTTAACACATTCTTAACACCGCAGTGCTGCTTAATGATCACACCTAAGGCCCGGGCTGCGTCGGCGAAAGCCTGATTGGTAAGAACGGGGTCGCCATATCCGCCTTCAGGTTCATAAGCAAAAGCGCCAAATTGATCAGTATCCAATTGCGGCCAGATTTCTGTCCTTACTTCTTCCTTCGAAACTAATCTAGTATTTACACCATTTCTCTTTTGCATTTCCACATTCTTTTTTAGCGTTTCAATATTTTCATGATCGACACCAAACATATATCCTACCGGCTGGTAGCCTACTTCATTTCCCAATATTTCTTTTGCATATTTAAATGTTTCCAAACTCTGGACAGCCATCCTAGTTAAGATCGGATAACTGTAATGACCGCGCAGGACACCGCTCGATTGGCCAGTCGCTCCTGAACCAATTGCGTTTTTGTCTAATACGACAATATTTTTTACATTTCTTTTTGCCAGTTCATAGGCCGTGCTGCATCCCATTAATCCTGCACCGATTATGACAACATCTGCTGTCTGTGGCAGATTTCTCATCCTATTATCCACCTCTCACATCAATTTTGACGTTTCTCTAGTTCGAATATTCTGAACTAATAGTATTACTTTGACATAGAACACGTCATTGGACATTTTGTTGGAACTATATTTAAAAAGTTACAACATTTTGTTGTTGCGTTACAGACCGGACTGTCCTTGATGGTTGGTTAATGGCTGGCTTCCTCCCCTAGTTTCCACAATTTGATACTCAGTTCTAAAAGAAATCGATCTTCAGGATCGAACAGCGATAAGTTGGTAATTTGCTCAATTTTCTTCAATCGATAGAGAAGGGTGTGACGGTGTAAATGCAAATCCCGGGCTGTTTGACTGGTCTTGCCTTGATTTGCGTTATAAACCATCACGGTTTCTAGTAGATTTGCATTTTTTTGTTTATCATATTCTAGTAGTGATTTGATCGTATTATTGACAATGATACTCATTTCTTGATCTTGTGCAATTCTTGAAAGTGCCCGCTCCATTCCCGTGTCATCAAAATGGATACAACATCCTGGGCCTTTTTTCTTTCTGCCAATTCGTAAGGCTTCTTGTGCATCCTTGAAGCTCATGGAAAATCTTTCTTCACTCTCATGGCATCTGCCTATTCCCCATGAAAAAATGACGCCCGGCAATAATGTAGTTAAACGCCGATTGATTACGTCGAGAAAGGTTTGCACATTATCATTTTTCCCATTAAATGAAGACTCAAGAAATATGATCATATCGTTTCTATGATTAGTGGACATCACTTTTTGTCTCACTATATTAGCAGCAAGTGAGATTTCATCTTGAATATAAAGAAGCATACTTTCTTTCCAACGTTCATAGGGGCTGTCCGTTTTGTTTTTTTCAAAAAGTTCCTGCAGATTCTCTGGAGTCCCAATTAGACAAGTGTATGGAAGCTCTAGGTTGTAACCCAGTGATTTCGCCTGCGAAACCTTTTGATCCCAGCTTGAAAAATCACCTTTTGCCAGGCTCCAAACGAAATCTCCTCTGAGCTTCATTTTTGTATCTTCAATCGTACTTTCGCGAAGAAACCACATCGCCAACACGGTTGAAGCGTGTTCAAGTATACGCATATTTTGACTAGTAAGGAATGACTCTGCTTGCGTACCAGCTGTTAATCCAATCGTTAGAAAACCTTGTACACGATTTACTGACTGGATCGGGATTTGTAATATCGTGCTATTGAATAGATTCATTCTTTCGACTTTCATAGGCAATGGCTGTCTGCTATTTAATAAGACTATTTTCGAGGTGCCGTCGTTATGGGATGTATACTGAGTCCATTTTTCTATTAATCCACCAGCATTCATACTTTTCCCTTTGATCAAGCCTGCTTTATCGACAACAATGAGCGGCTGGCCAAATTTTCCGGAAATATAATCGGCCATCCTTGAGAGATGCTGATTGCTCAGGATCATATTTAGTAGGGTTTGCTGTATGTTTTCAACCATTTTCCCTTCTGAGTATTTCCCCCTATTAATTTCGGTCATGATGGAATGGGAAATTTCTGCAAACCGTTTTTCCCATGGGATTTCGATAATCGGGAATTCCCGTTCTTCTGCAAACTGAAGAACGCTGGCTGGAATTTCCGTAATATATTTTCCCTTTGCAATCCCGAGTGCTGATGCACCTGATTCATAGACACTTTCAACAAATTGGTGATAGACCGTCATATCCTTCCCTGAACCTGCTCCAGTATTGAGAACAAACTCATTTTTACGAATATAATTCTCGACTGGAATATCCATAATGGAAACCCATTCAACTGGCTGGTTTGACAATTTTTGTTTGGCTGTTATGGCTTTGGCTCCCTTTAATGTATCTAGTTCCAAAACATCTTGTATCGTTAACATTTTATAAACCTCCCAATTTCAATTTCTATCATGTATGTAAATCTTTAAGTTGTAGAATAATGGACAGTTAATTTCGACATTATGGTAATAGTTTTCAAAAAAATAAAAAGATAAAATAAAAGATGGATTCAAAAAAATCAGAAAGTAACAGGGGGTCACAATGAAAAAAATAATCACTCTACTATGCATGTTCCTGATGCTGCTTTTGTCTGCGTGCGGAACCGCAGCAACAAAGGAAACAACAGCTTCCGCACAGTCGTCCTTAGACAAAGCAAAAAGCTCTGGAACCATTACTGTAGGATTTGCCAATGAAAAACCATACGCTTATCAAGATGACAACGGGAAACTAACGGGCGAGGCAGTTGAAGTAGCACGGGCTGTATTAAAGAATTTAGGAATTAAAGAAATGAAAGGCGTTCTTACAGAGTTTGGCTCCTTAATTCCCGGCCTCAAGGCAAATCGATTTGATATGATTACTGCTGGAATGTATGTCACCCCAGAACGCTGTGAACAAGTAGCATTTGCAAATCCTGAGTATACAATTGGGGCAGCACTCGGAGTGAAAGCAAATAATCCGCTGGGACTCAAAAGCTATGAAGATATTAAATCCCATCCGGAAGCGAAGGTTGGCGTCATGGCTGGTGCGATCGAACATGATTATTTGAAAGATTCCGGAATCCCAGACAATCAAATCACGATTATTCCTGATATTCCTTCGGCTGTTTCGGCACTTCTTGCAAAACGAGTCGATGCCATTACGATGACAGGCCCTTCTTTAGAAGCAATGTTAGACAGTGCCGAGAGCAAGGACATTGAAAGAGTAAAAGATTTCAAACAGCCCATCATTGATGGCAAGCCCATTCAAGGCTACGGAGCATCGGCATTCCGTCTAGATGATACAAAATTGCGCGACGCCTTTAATAAGGAACTGGAAAAATTAAAAGATTCAGGTGAGCTTCTTAACATAATTAGTCCATTCGGCTTCACAGAAAGTGAGCTTCCAGGGGACAAAACCGCTGAGCAGCTTTGTAAATAAGAAGGTAATGGATCGAGCATGAGCGCCTATTTTAGCGAAAGAACTGTAACCCCCTTGTGCGCTTGTGCCTTTCCTTTCTTCATGTACATACGTTCCTTTCTTTCAAACCAATCAAATTCAAAATAAATCCCCTTAGCCTGGAATAACCGGCAGCTAGGGGGATTTATTTTTTGTAGTTTATCATTTGGTGTGAACTCTAAATCATGTCTCAGGATCTCATTCGCTTTAAAAAGGATTGGAGACGTTCACTTTTAGGATTTTCAAAGATTTCTTTAGGGTCACCTTGTTCGACAATTTTGCCGCCGTCCGTAAATACGATTCGGTCGGCCACATCTTTCGCAAATTCCATTTCATGGGTGACGAGGATCATGGCCATTTCCCCTTCTTCTGCAATTTCTCGAATGACATCCAGCACCTCACCAACTAGCTCTGGATCAAGTGCAGAGGTTGGTTCATCAAACAGCATGACTTTCGGACGCATCACCAGTGCACGCGCGATGGCGACTCGCTGCTGCTGGCCGCCAGATAATTGTGCCGGGTAGCTGTCTAGTTTGTTTTCTAGTCCTACCTTTGCCAGCATCGCTTTTGCACGTTCTTCAGCCTCTTTACGGCTCATTCCGAGCACATTCACCGGAGCCTCCGTACAATTGCGCAACACGGTCATATGCGGAAAGAGATTAAATTGCTGGAAAACCATTCCGATTTGGCCCCGCATTTTATGTAGGTGCTTTTCATCCGCCTTTACCAATTTGCCTTTTACCTCTTTGTGCCAAAGCGGTTCACCATTAATCTCAATCACACCTGATGTCGGTTCCTCTAAGGTCATTAACAGTCGAATCAGCGTTGTTTTTCCTGAGCCGCTCGGTCCGATGATCGCCACTTTTTCTCCGGGAGAAACATTGAAATCTAAATCACGAATAACCTTAACTTCACCAAATGCTTTGCTGACCTTTTTATAGGCAACAAGCGGATTTGCTGTTTCCACTGCATTCTTGCCGATAAACTCCTCTGTTCTCACTGCTAACATTATGCCGCCACTCCCTTTTCTTTTAATTTCTTGTCCTTTTTCCCTAGGCTTCTACGATTCAATTTCACTTCTAATTTTTTTATCAGTAGTGCAGAAGGATAGCTTAATAGTAAGAAAAGTACGCCAACAATCGTGAATGGCTCCAAATAGCGGAAGCTAGCAGAGCCGGCAATCTTTGCCGCTTGCAGCGTTTCAACAACCGTAATCGCTGACAGTATTGGAGTGTCTTTAAACATGGAAATTAAATAGTTTCCTAACATAGGAATAATGGGTGGTATGGCTTGTGGAAGGATGATTTTCCTCCATTTCTGGGTGCTAGAGAAATTAAGAGACGTTGCAGCCTCCCATTGTCCCCGCGGAACGGAGTCGATTCCTGAACGATAAATCTCGGCACAATAGGTGCTGTAATGAACGCCGAGGGCAAGTGTACCCGCAACAAAAGGAGATAATGATATTCCGTAAAATGGCAATACATAAAATACAAAAAATAGCTGAACGAGCGGCGGTGTTGCTCGAATAAATTCACTCAAACCGATTACAATCCATGTAAGTGGTTTAAAAGCTGACCGACGAAGAATAGCCAATACTAATCCTAGAACCATGGCAAGCACATACGCAGTAATCGTGGCAGCCAGGGTAATCCACAGCGCGTCAAAAATGATAGGAAACACTTCAAACGTATAACTCCAACTCCATATACTCATGTTAAACCCTCCCTAGTGATGCTCTACGCTCTAACCATCGGGCTAAAACAATAAGAGGCAGGGCAATAATAAAATAGATGACGAGTAAGGCGACAAAAATCTCGGTTGTATGGGCGACATTTGTATTCCGGAGAGTTAAGGATTGGTAGGTTAGATCGCCAAGCGTAATTAAGGAAACAAGTGAGGTCCCTTTCATTAATTCAATCGAGAGATTTCCGAATCCAGGCAGCATGATTTTGAATGCCTGTGGGATAATAATTTTCATCATTCTTTGAAAGGGTGTCATATTTAAGGCAATGGCCGCTTCTGTTTGCCCCTTAGGAATGGAAAGAATCGCCCCGCGAACAACCTCTGACGCATACGCACCGTAGCATAAGGACATGGCAATGACACCTGCTGTCAGGGCAGAAAATTCAATCCCGAAAAACGGCAAAACAAAGTAAATCCAAAACAATTGAACTAATAAGGAGGTACCTCGGAAAATTTCAATATAAATCGTACAAACTACTCTTATTGCTCTGAACTTTGACAGTTTTCCCAGGCCAGCAATAAAGGCAATTATATAGGTGAAAATGAGAGACAGTACGAGCACTTCGATGGTAATCTTAGCCCCATTTAATAAGGCAGGTACCATTTCAATATAGGTATTTATCATAATCACACTCCTGTCATAAAGAATGGTTTGTGGAGAGGGCAAAAAATAGTTGGAACGCTAGTTTACATATACCCTTCATATCTATTTTTCACCAGTGAAGAATGGACATAATTGATCATCGTCACATAATCAAAGACTGGCAATTTAACTGCTTCTTGTACAGCTGCAGCATAGGGTGGAAGCATACTGCACTCCAATAATATAGCTTTTACCATCGGGTCTTTCTCCACCATTTCTTTAGCGGCAGTAACAACTTCACTTTCGATTTGCTGTGCGTCAAGGGTGCCTACTTCCTCTATTGCTGCTTGATAAAAATACTCTTTATTTTCTAGTCCGCTTATACAAACAGGGATCGTAGCATGGACCCCTACCTCAGCTAATAACTCTCGATCTAGTATCCTAGAATCTGCGCAAATAATTCCTACCTTTTCATCCTTACTTAACATCTGTGAGATAAAAGGAACCTGCAGCAGACTAGAAAGAAAGATGGGAACCTCCACTCTTTCAGCCAGTTCTTTTTGAAATAAGGCCATATAACCGCAGTCTCCTGTAATCGCTTTTACCCCTTCATTAACGAGCTCTTGGCATGCCTCAACCATTGCATCAAGGGCGGTTAGATCCTTATTAAACAAGCGGGTGACTGAAAAGCCCTCTACTTTACGAAATCTTACTGGATAAGAATAGGTGGTGGCATTGCCTACATCTCCCGGAATAAAAGGTGCAAAAGTGTCAAGAAGCAGAATACCAATTGATTCCCCATAACTTACTTGTCCTTTTCTCGCTTCGTATATCATTTCTACCTCCGCATTCATTTATTTTCAGATGACGAATTTCACCTTACTTCTTTCACTAAATCTCTAACTGTAATCCCCTGTGCTAGTGGACTGAGATGAAGGTATCCATCACTATATGCTGCTGCAGCTTTCATACAACTTAATCCAGATTTATGATTGATCATCATGGCGCACGTTCCGCAAAGACCTGTTTTACATGAGAAACGGTAGGCAATTGTCGGATCTCTCTCCCGATAAATCAGTTCTAAAACAGCCAAGACGGTCATGTCGTTTTGATTGGGAATTTCAAAATAATCAGCCTGAGAATGTCTGTTCTCCTCAAATCGGTCAATTTTTATTTTTAGCATAGGCCACCAACCTTTTATTTGCAGCTAATCTTGTCGAGAAACACAATTCCCCTTTATTGAATCGAACAGTTGTATGCTCAACAGTTGGTAACAAATCTGGGTAATCGCTAAGAAAATGAGCGCCTCTGCTCTCTCTTCTTAATAGGCTTGAGCCAATGATTCCCTTGGCAGTCCATATCATATGCTCTGCTTCAATATAGTCGGTCACTTCCCTAGCAAAAGGTTTCCCCCAACCTTTTACCGTCACGTCCGCAAGTTGCTGGACAACCGCTTCTAGTTCAGCCTGTGCTGTTTTTAGCTCTGTTCTATTTCGAAGAACCCCCACGTATTCACCCATGATGTGGCGAAGCCGGTCCTTTACTTGATATGGCCGATGTTGACCAGATAACGTGGTGATCTTCTTTACAAATCCTTGTCCTCTGTCAATCATATGCGCGAGTCTACTATTAGATAGTCGGAGCGCAGTCTTCTCATAATGTGCCGCCGCTTTACCCGCCCTTGCTCCAAAAACCAAACACTCGGATAAAGCATTATTTCCTAAACGGTTTCCGCCATGCAATCCGCCTGCTGTTTCACCAGCAATATAAAGCCCCTCTACACTAGATGCACCATCCTCGTCTACATCGACACCACCCATAATAAAATGAGCAGCAGGTGCAATTTCTGCACGATCCTTCGCTAAATCGACACCATGCTCGAGGCAAAGCTTATATTCATGTGGAAATAACTGCTTAATCTCTTCACTCGCAGCCGTCCCATCTAACCAAACTCCATTATGACTGCTACCTTTCCCTTGACGAACTTCGCACGCAACAGCATAAGCTAAACGGTCTCTCGTTACATCCTCTAGTTTTTCAGGTTCATAGCGGTGCATAAACCTTTCATTAAAACTATTATAAAGCTTTGCCATAGGATAAAAACTCATGCAAAATCCTTTAAGTGCTTCAGGAAAAATGAGGCTTACAGGGTAAAATTGAATCTGTTCCATATCAATCAACGCAGCACCCGCTTTTAACGCTAAAGAAAATCCATCTCCTGTCGCTTGAACCGGATTACTGGTAACCGGGTATAGTTGACCAGCTCCTCCCGTCGCAAGAATGACTGACTTACTAAGAATCAATAAAAGTTCAGCTTTAGCCAAGTCATACGCCAATGCCCCATGCACTTGGTTTTCAAAACAAACTAATTCAATCGTTATAACATCACTTATTAACTTAATATTCGAGAGTGTTTTTGCTTTCCTTGATAATGTTTGGATAATAGCCCGTCCGCTATTCCCTTTATTAGCACTAATGGAGCGTGGTGCACGATGCCCTGAGGTAGAAGAAACGACGAGATTTCCAGCAGAATCTTTATCAAGCCTCAATCCCCATTCCACCACATCAGCAATTATTTTTTCAATGTCATGGACGAGTGCTTGAACCATTGGAAGTTTGCTTAACCCTTTTCCGCTTAAAAGAATATCGTTCGTATAAGATTCTTGGGTATCCTTTTCACTTGACCAACGGCCGGAAGCTGCTATTTGAACAGCTCCGACTGTTGATCCACTTTTGCCTACAGCCCCCTTATCAATAACAAGGACATCCAGGCCTGACAGCCCCGCATAGACGGAAGCAGTTAAACCAGCCGCACCGGAACCAATGATTAAAATATCTGTTTCAATGATTCTCATAAAAACCTCCAGCCCAAAAAACGATGTAAGTCTTTAAAAAATTTCAGAAATCAGATGCACCATCTGATTTCTGATAGTAACTCATATTTAGTTCTTTAATACATCCTCGACTGTAACATCTTTAGGTAATTCATCTTCCGACATTCCGAACTTTTTCAAGATCTCTAAAAGCTCCCCAGAATCCTTCAAAGCTTGTAATTCCTTATTATATGCTTTTCGAAATTCGTCATCTTCTTTTCGAAAGACAATGGCGCCATAAGCCCTGAAACTTTTCCCATCGATAACGGGTTGTTTGAAATCCTCCACACCCTCGATATTCGAATCGTTAGCCGATTCTAGCATTTTTCGAATCGATGGACCTGAGACTGTAACGGTATCAACTCGTTGTGCCTGCAAAGCAGAAATAAGCGAAGAATTATCCGGAAAAATTGAAATTTGATCTTTCGCAACGCCAACCTCCGTTAAGTAACCACTTTCAACTGAGCCACCAATGACACCGACTTTAACTTTTTCATTTTTGGCAATATCCTCGTAGCTATGCAGATCCAAAGGATTTCCTTTTTTCACTGCAATGGCTTGACCAATCATATAGTCAGGATTACCATATGCTACTTCCTTGGCACGTTCTGGAGTGATATACATACCAGCAGTGATCATGTCAAAACGCTTTGCCTTGATGCCTGGTATGAGTGATCCAAACTCCGTTAGGACACCATTTACTTCTTTAATTCCCAATCTTTTTAGAACAGCTCTCGCTACTTCAACAGACTCACCCGTAAGTTTTCCATCGGAAGTGGCATAGGCATAGGGAATCTCGTTAGCAAATCCAACTGTTGCATAGCCTTGTTTTTTCAATTTTTCCAAGGTGGATTCGTTGCTGGAAGAAGCCCCGGTAGAAGTGCTTGTGGAAGTACCACATGCAGCTAATGCCATCAGCATGACTCCAATTAGAAAACACATCATCCATTTTTTCATTGTAGACCTCAACTCCCTTTTCATTTCTAATGGCAAATCTCATTCTTGCTTTTAGGTAAAAAAAGTATGTCTGTAAGTTGAATATTTACCCTTTGGTTTATTATAGAAATCAGAATTTTAAAATACATCCGATATTTTGTATGAATTTTCTCAATATTCTTTCTTACAATTTGTACACAAAAAATATATTGCTTTCGAATTTAAATACAAAAAAAGCCAGCCAAGAGTTAAAGATATCTCTCTTTGGCTAGCTTTTTTTATTTTGCTAAAATCCCATTTTCCATGTTTTAATACTTAAATCTAGTAAAAATAAATCATCCGGATCAACAAGGGAGAGTCCTGTCAATTCTTCAATCTTTCTTAAACGATAGAGCAAAGATTGCCGGTGTAAGAATAAGGCTTTTGCTGTTTTACTGACATTTCCTTGATAATGATTATATGTACTGATCGTCTCGATTAAATCGAGATTCCTTAGTTTATGGTATTCTATTAATGGTTCGACTGTAGACATAATGATTTCTTTCATTTCTTTGTTTTGATAGAGATTTAATAACACTCGATCGATAGCCGTATTTTCATACATAACTCGATTTCCAATCCCTTTTTTATTCCTACTGATATTTAAAGCTATTTTTGCATTTTGATAGCTTTCCTTAAAACCTAACACTCCCTCATTGTAATTGCCAATCCCCCAAGAAATGACAACATTAGGAAGTAAGCTTCGCAAGCGCCGGTCCACTAAATCTAAAAAGTTTGTCATACTTTCTTTCTTATTATCAAGGGAAATCTCAAGAAAAACTAGAAACTTGTCTTCTTGATATGAAATCATGACTTCTTTCTGTAATGACTGGGCCGCATAGAAAATTTCTTCTTTTATATAATGAATCATACTTTCTAACCAAAGCTGATAGGATTTTTCATCTATTTTTCTTTGATTAAATAGCTTTTTTAAATTTTCCGGAGAACCCACGATGCAAATATAAGGATGGTTAAGGTTATAGCCTACAATCTCAGCTCGTGAATTCGCAAGATCACTAGAGATAAATTCACCGTTAATGAGTTCTTTAATAAACGTATCGTGAAGGATAGATTTTGCTTCTTCTACAGCATTTTTCCTGGAAAACCAGAGAGCAATTGTTGTCACAGCGTGCTCTAATACATTAACTGCATATGGGGTTAGAAACCGATCGAGCGAAATATCCGATGGTAGAATAACAAATAAATAGTCTTGTGTATTTTCGGAAACTTGAATAACCGGAAGCTGCACAATACAATAATCCTCAATGTTAATCGTTTGTATTTTTTGAATCATCGGGTCATGTGAAGTGAGTGACACCGATTTTCGTTCAGGGACCATTCCCTTTACAGCATATTCCCGCCAATTATCAAGAAAGTCAGGTGCCTCCTCACTTTGGGCTTGTACAGTTCCAATCTGATCGGTAATTATAACGGGGTACCCAACATGTTGGTATAAATAATTGGCAATACAGGTCAGCTCTGTTTCTTTCAGAATTAAATTCAATAGCTCCTGCTGAACTTTTTCCGACTTTCTGCTTTCTTTATAGTTGGCATCATTTAATTCCAGCATGACTTCTTCAATAATTTCCGAAAAGCGAATTTCCCATGGAATTTCAATCAGAATAAATTGGTTCTTGTTCGCTAGTTCAATCGCTTCCTTTGGAATTTCAAAAATATGCCGCCCTAGTGCCACTACCAAAGCAGATGCTTCTGAATCAATAATATCCTGTACAAATTTCTCGAATTCCTCATGGTGATGACCACAGCCAATTGCTGTTGTCAAAACAAATTCATTCTTACGAACGAAACTTTCTACCGGCATTTCCATCGCAGAAACCCACTGTACTTCTTTCTCCTTTACTACATTTTCCCCTGCAACGACGATTGCATTCTTCATAATATCTAAATTTAAAATGTCATCTACGTGTAGACTCATAGAATCCTCCTATCTTATCAAAAAAATTCACAATGATATGGCATGCCATGTTGCTTATTGAATAGAATTTCCAGATGTTTCTGTCATAAAAGGAGGACTGAAAGCCTTTTCTTATTAATGGGTGGAAGTCCATAGACTTACCTGAGAGAGTAAAGACTTTCTTCTATTTTCTCATTAATAAGCGGTGAAAAATTTATTTTTGACAATTTAAATAGATCGCTATTTTTAGTATATGGTCTTTTTTCTAATTAATCAATTAATAGCGGTAGATACAAAAAAAGTGCCTGAGTTCACTCAGACACTAAAAAAATACTTTTATCTCCCACAACATTTTTTATATTTTTTATTACTTCCACAAGGGCATAATTCATTTCTACCAATTTTTTTTCCTGTCGTAAAGTTGACAATATTGTCTTTCCGATCTGGCAGTGGCCGTAGCGATTCCTGTTCAAGTGGCGATAATTCTTCAGGCGTATATCCTTTAAGAAACCATTGTCTCGTCTGATTCATGAGATTTACAACTTTTTCCATACAAGATTGAACCGAATCTAAACTTTGGAATTGTAGTCTTCTTTCGAGAAATTGAAGAATTTGATCGGGAGACTCCCCCTTTTTCGTCGCAAACACACATTCTTCTACAATAACATTTGCCTCTTCCCTACTCATTACATAGTTTTCTGTTAAATAGTGAATAAATTGAAGAACGCTATTGTTCTGTTCACTATATTCAGGCTCACCAGCTCTTACTAATTGTTCTTTAGTGAATGGGAAAAACCCAAGGTCTTTTCTCATTTGCTGTTCCTGTTGTACTTTTTCTGGATCAAACACTCTTATATGGGAAAACCCTATATGGTCCATTCGGATTTGGTAATAATAGGAACTAGCATGCTCCAATACAGTGAGATAGTCTGAAAGATTGATAGGTTCATTCAGGTATTTTTCAAGTAAAACCATTAATTCCTGGATGGATAGTGTGCCGTAATAGTAGAGTAATCCTTGTGTAAGCTTAATCCATTCCGTATTTCTTTGAAAAACAGACATGAATGGTTTGCCAGCTTCTTGTACGGCTTGACTCTTAACTAAATCCTCTGGCATTCCTAGTATCTTTTTGCCTTCGAGCGTTCCAGTAAAGAGAATACCACTGTTGCGAAAATACTGGAATTGACGAGCTGTTAATAATGGTTCCACGATTGTTCCACCATTATCCATTATTTTTTTGATGATCTGATAACGCTCCATGTCCATATTCCTAAAAATCTTTTCAAGCAGTAGCGGAATCTGTTGCGTTAATACCTCGATTAATTCCCCTTTTTTTAGCTGGCTAGCGTTCTTTATGTCGAATTGTTTTCTAATCGCACTTAATTCGTCTTTTGAAAGTCTTGCGAGTGCATCTTTTAATATGATTGGAGTCTTAATATCACTCCAGTTTTTTAGATCTTGTTTTTGTTGACTTTTTCTAGACATTTCTTTCATTCTTTCTAAAGCACCGAGTACTTTTGTAAAAGATTCTTTCTCTATGTTGTTTTGACTCAAGTTGATCACCTCGGAATAATAATAGTGAAAAGATTATAGATAATATTAGTTATTTATGTAAAAACAAGCTCCCAGTTCCGAGTTTATTATAGCAGAAAAATATTTGATATTCTAAACAGTTTTATCCAAGACCTTCGTTTAGAAAAAAAGGAGTCTATCATTATTAAGATAGAATCTCCTTTTAGTAAAAGATGAGTTTTCCATTATGATCTAGAAGCTTGCTTCTGACCTGAAACCTTTCTCACTAAAATAAAATAGGAAAGGAAGGCCAAAAAGCTCGTCGAAAAGATCACGATCCCCATCGGAATGGCGGAATATTCTCCGGCGATTCCCACTAACGGGGCCGTTAAGGAGCCTAGTACAAACGGCAATAGTCCTAAAAGCGCAGACGCACTACCCGCGATATGGCCTTGCGACTCGATCGCTAATGCAAAAGATGTCGTTGAAATTATTCCGATTGACGATACTAAAAAAAAGATTGGAACGGCAACTGCAAAAAGTGGGGCTTTTAATAGGAGAGAGATTAATAAGACAGCCCCCGCTATATTAGAGATCAGTAAGCCTATCTTTAAGAAAGTTCGCTCGGGAATGATGTCGGTGAAGCGGCCAACCGACTGGCTGCCAAGTATTAAAGCAATCCCATTCACCCCAAATAACAGACTAAATTGTTGCGGTGAAACACCATAAATATTCTGATACACAAACGGAATACCTGAAACGTATGCAAAGATCCCAGCGGTAATAAAACCTTGTGTAAAGGCATAACCCATGAATGGACGATCCTTGACTAAAGACCCAAAATTCTTCACAACTTGGGAGAGGTTGCTAGGGACCCGCTTTTCCTTTGGTAATGTTTCTTCTAGTTTAAAGGACACCGTGAGGATTAGCACCATGCCTACACAAGCTAGCACAAGAAAAACCCCAGTCCAAGTGGTAAAAGCCAAAATTCCGCCTCCTGCGATTGGCGCAACGATTGGCCCTAGGTTCCCTACTAACACCATTAATGCAAAAAACTTGGTCAGTTCCCTTCCATTAAAAAGATCTCGAACAATGGCCCGAGAGATCACAAGTCCACCTGCTGCCGCAAAACCTTGCACGAAACGGGCTCCAATAAAGGAATAAATATTGGGTGCAATCGCACATGTGACAGAAGCTATTAAGTATAAGCCGAGAAAGATCAGCAACGGGTTCCGACGCCCTTTCACATCACTCATCGGACCAATAATCAATTGTCCCAAGCCTAGGCCCAAAAGGCAGGTCGTTAAACTAATTTGTACAAATGATGCCGTCGTATGAAATTCCTTTACAATAGTAGGAAAGGATGGTAAATACATATCGATGGTAAAAGGTCCTAACAATCCAAGTGATCCTAGCAGTAATGCAAGCTGCACTCGTTTCTTTCCGATAAGTTTATTCAATTTTCCTCACCTTTCTAGAAAACAGTTGTTTTCCAATGGTCTGTTTATTCTCATGATGGGTCCAGCGCTCAACCTGAATAGACCAATACTCTTTTCTACATTACCCATTCATTTTGCTAAATCTCATTAATAGGATCTTCGTTAATTATTTCGTCACCCTAAATTTAGTAAATTTTATTATAACCTGAATCTTGTAGAATGGTAAACAATTAAATTTAATTGGACCCCTGCACTTTTCTATAACTGTGATTTGCTAAAGTAAATAAACATTAAAAATGAACTTGGAAATATTTCTCCAAGTTCATCCTATTTTCCTGTCCCACTCATTGAGTTATAAATGTGAAGAAACATATGTTTGTGAAAGGTTACTTACCTACGAACTCTTCACTTGTTTTCATTAATCTCTCTTTTGCCGCCATATACTCTTGCTGAAGCTTGTCGACATAGGCGACAGTGCTTGAGACCTTATTGATGACGCCAATCCCTTGACCACTTCCCCATATATCTTTCCAGGCCTTCGCCTTCCCAGCCCCGCCAAAATTCATTTTCGTTGGATCACTTTCAGGGAGTGCATCTGGGTCCAAACCGGCTGCTCTAATCGAAGGCGCAAGATAGTTGCCATGGACACCGGTGAATAGATTGCTATAAACAATATCATCTGAGGTAGATTCTACAATTGCTTGCTTATACTCTTCAGCCGCCCTCGCTTCGTTTGTTGCAATAAATGGTGAGCCAATATAGGCAAAATCAGCCCCCATAGCTTGCGCAGCCAGGATTGCGTTTCCGTTCGCAATCGATCCAGATAAAGCGAGCGGGCCCTCAAACCATTGGCGGATTTCCTGAATCAAGGCAAATGGGCTCTTGACGCCAGCATGTCCACCCGCCCCTGCAGCAACTGCAATCAGACCATCTGCTCCTTTTTCAATCGCCTTATGTGCGTACTTGTTATTGATCACATCGTGAAAAACAATGCCTCCGTAGCTGTGTGCGGCCACATTAATTTCTTCGCGTGCCCCTAGAGACGAAATGATAATCGGAACCTTATATTTCATGCATAATTCCATGTCCTGTTCAAGTCGATCATTGGACTTGTGGACAATTTGATTAATGGCAAATGGGGCAGCGGGACGATCAGGGTGAAGAGCATTGTAAGTAGCTAGTTCTTCTGTGATTTCCGCGAGCCATTCATCAAGCTGCGCGGCGGGGCGGGCATTCAGTGCGGGCATCGAACCAACGATTCCTGCTTTACACTGCTCAATAACTAGCTTGGGATTACTAATGATGAAAAGTGGGGCTCCAATGACAGGAATCCTCAGGTTAATAAAGATCGACGGGATATTTGACATATGTAATCAACTCCTCCATTCAGTGGTTTCCTAGAATAATATTTTCCTGTAAATATCAAAACACCAAATTTGAAACCGGTTACTTAAGAAAAAATTACCATATTTAGCGTAGTATAGTCAATTTATTTTGATGCGCCAGGGGGACGGTTCTCCTGGCTCATGCATGAATATTAAGACCACCAGAACCGTCCCCCTGGTTCCACTAAAAAGGAGTGTGATTTATATGACAATCACACTCCTTTTTATAGATTTTTTTATATTGGCTTTTTCACAGATGGTTCCGAAAAAGAGAATATTTTTGAAAAAGTCTACAGGGATTGATTTCCCGAACATTTCACAAACTCTATTCAAACCATGCCAGCTGCTCTGTCTGCCCCAGTCTGTCGGTTGTTTTCGGTTCATGGTCCTGGAAGTAAGCATGGTGAAGCCACTTTTCCTTCGTCATGACTTTTTTCGCCACATCAGTTGATGCTCTTAATCGACAGCTATAAATAACAGGAAAGTAGTCTTGGAGAAACTTTCCTTCAGCATGTGCCGTCAATGCAATAATTTGAAAGCCGAGCTGTTCCGCCACAAAAAACACAGGACTCAACACATGATCACTAGAGGCCTTCCCAAACGGATTATCCAGGATGACCGCCCGATGGCGTTTCGCATTTTGCTGAATATGCTGCTTTTTTTCAGCCACATAATTTAAAATACCTAAGAAAAGCGTCATGTTTTTACTCCACTTTTCTCCACCAGACCAAATATTACTCTGTTCCCACGAATAGGACCGGGTGGTGACTTTATTATCATTGGTCACCTTCCGACAGCTAACCTTCATTACCTCATTATTCATGACGATCTGCAGTAGCTGCTTCGACTGAAGCCAGGTTTCGATTTCCTTGCGAACCTTCCCATCATCCTGTATGCCCTGTTCGTTTAAGAAACGATCTGATTCCAATTGTTCGAGCATCCACTCAAGATAATCACGAATCCGCATTTTTCCTTCCTCGTCATCCCATTCAGGAATGGCAAAGGTAAAGACCTGCTTCCAATCATCAACAATTTTCACCTTTGTTTTTTTCGGTATCTGTCTCAGTTCCTCCACCAAGGTTAATAAATGAGAATGAATTTGGTTAATAAATGCTTGCAGTTCTGCATCCTTCTGACGAATATGCTCATTGGCATAGCTCGTTGCTCTTTCCACGCTCAACATCATATTCTTCTTAAACTCAAGAATATCGTAATAGGTGGTTTTATGCTCGATTCCATTCAGAGCCATATTCCGCATCTTCACATCTGAAATCGATCTGTCACAAAAAGCGCGAAAGACACTCTTAGCTCGACCGACCTGCTGCCGCTGGAGCTCTAGAGCTTCTTTTTCCTTGATCAGTTCATCGGTAAAGCTTTTTAAAAATTTCATCCGATGATAGGTGAAATCGACCAATTCTTCCGGTATTAAGGCCTGAGCCACCACATCCGGTGCGTCAAAATGATGCGCCTCAATAAACTTTTCCAGCCAGCGCTCACCCTCATCCACCTGTTTTAATTCCTTGGCAATTCTCGATAACTCCTGGTCAATAAAGGTTTTGCGGTCTTGTAATTGCTGTTCCTCTTCCGCTAATTTCGCAGCGACTCGGTCAAGCGGGATATCAAACGTTTTTCGTTCTTCATGTGGAAACGCTTGTTTAAACTGTTCAAGCTTTGTTTCCCATTTCCCCGCTTGTTTATCTTTCCATGTCGCTTTTTTTGAAACTTCCTCTACTTGTTTGCTATGCACTTCTTTTAGACTAATTATCTTTTCTTTCAGGCGCTGAAGTTGCTGCTCCCCATCACTCGGAAAGGCTCTGCTGTCATCTAACGGACCATGTTCAAGGAGTAATTCTTTCATTTGTTCCGATAACGTCTGGATATTTTTTTGGGCCGCATCCCGTTTGGCCAGCCATTCTCCTTGTGTAGTCGTAATTTGCTTGATTTTCAATTCTAGATCACGAATTTTCCCTTTAATCGTTTGTTTACTTTCTCCGGAATAAATAGGTGATAATGTTTGTAATAATTGAAACTCATCATCTTCTTTAACCATGGCCACTCTTGCCGCAAGACCTTGAATTTGTTTTTCCAAATCCATTGCTTCCTCTTCAAGCCCTGTTAATCTGGCAGCCATCTGGCTAAGCTCTTTTTCAATTTGTTCTCGTTCCCGCTCCGCTGCCTTTTGTTGGTTGCCTGCTGCTTCCACTTCTTTTTCAAATTGAAGGTACTGAAAGCCTTTTTCAATTTTAGTTTCTAAGCCCTGCTTTTCATCACGGTAGGTCTTGATTGTTGTTTGGCCCTGTGATATTTTATCCCGTAATGCCTGAAGTAAATCGGTTTCCCGTTTCATGTTGATCGCCAAATCCGCGAGCTGGTTAGACGCTTTTGATTGATCTTCCTCAAGGGTTGCTTTTTTCTCAAAAGGATGCACTTCAAGAAATTGGATAAACTCCTTTAAGACCGCCTGCCATGTCGTCATCTCGTTTTCCTTTTTCTCCCGCAGTGATCTGCTTTCATTGGCGTGCTCCACCATTTCTTGTTTCCACTCAAGAAAACGCGATTCCTCTCGGTTATGTTCCCAATGATGCGGTGTAACCCAAGAAGGTGCGTCGTTGCCTTCTTGGATGGTCAAGACTTCTTCCGACGACAATACAACGATCGGAAATTGCAGTCGATCAGACAGATGGTTTAACTTTTCGACCAGCAGCGGCTTCGATTTAGACGTGGTGATTAATGTGACGGGCCAGAACGGATACTCATGCCCTATCGTTTCTTCACTTGTCTGCAGATACTCCACCCCTGTAACCAAGTAATCAAATTGATTTTTCCAGGAGTTGAGTTGCTGTTCGAGGAATGGATCGGCAAAAAAGACATCCTGCGTACTATAATCATCCACAAAACGGTAGGCAATCCGTTCACGATATAAAAGGGTATTTTTCGCTGATTGTAGTTGCTCCAGCTGTTCGATTAACCGTTTTTCAATGGATTCCTGCTTTAAATACACACTTTCAACGCTTGCCCATTGTGGTCTTAGGGAAGCAAGCTGTTGGATCAGTCGCTCTTGGGCAAGGGCAACTTCCTCTAACTGGAAAGTAGCTTTATCATAAGCACTCTGAACCACTAGAGCATCACGGCGATAAGCCTCTAAGCGAACAGTCGCCTCTATTTCATCAGACAAAAGCTGTTTTTCTTCCTGCCCAATCCGAATGATATCCTCATCTAAAAATTGATGACGTATATTCCACTGCTTTAATTCGTCCTTCACATGATCTTGAACAGGGTTGGCCAGCAACCGCTGCTTGAGCCCATCCATATCCTTTAACCGACTTGTTATCACTGCTTTACATTCAGATAAGCTATCACGAACCGTCCGTTCCTTACTATTTAGAACTGATTGGTCAGCCTTAACTCGAGCTATTTCTCCAAGAAGAGGAATTACTTGATAGCGGATCGCTTGTTGCTGCTTCTCCAGCTTTTCGATTTCTTCTAAAAAATATCCTAGTAACGCCGCACTCATCTCTTCTAATTGATCCTGTAAATCGGCTAATTCTTCCGTCTGTTCTAATTTGGCCAACTCGGCTTTAAAATGCGCCAGCTGATCCTGTTGGTCTTTTTGCTCCGCTTTCAGCTTCGCATGCTTGAACGAATAGAAATCCATTTGAACCTGTGCGAGCTTTTCTTCTTGCTCCAGTTGCTCGCTTAATGCTGTTTTATACTCTTCCTTTAGCCTTTTCCACTCTGTTTCTTCGACGAGTATGTCATAGGAAGCGGCCTCGATTCGATGGAGCTGATGACTGCTTTTCCACTCTTCCACTTTCTTCTCTGTTTCTGTTTGCTCCGACAGGTACTTCTCTCTTTGTTGCCGCGTTTCAAGCCAAACGCCCTTTGTCCGCTCCTTTATCTTTAAATAGGCGATTTCTTGCGTATGCAGCTGTTCATAGGTGGATACATAGTCGGCTAATTGGACTTGGATTTTTTGATTCTCTTCAATCGTTTCTTTTAGCTTTTTGTAATTCTTAAGGCTTGCATGCTGCTGTTCAAACATTTCCGCAAACATATTGGAATTATGTCCGACAATCGAGCTTTCTACTGTCGGAATCAGCAGGCGGTCAAACAATTGGTTCGTGCTTTTACAATGATCAAAGAAGGCTTCCGCGCCACCCTCTGAACTATTAATTTGGACAATACTATCCCATTCACTGGAAATGATATGGTATTGTTCTTCGATAAATGACTTATATTCCTTGATAGTCGGAAAGGTCCGGGCGAGAAAAGAGCGCTCGCGCATATGACTATAGTAATCTTGCATCTCACCGCGTTCCGCTGTTCGATTCCTGTCTTTCCCTTTCCGGACAAACGGTATCCCCTCAATCCCGTTCGGATCATTTCCATCGTATTCGTACACATAGCGTAAGGAGTCTAGTCCCTGCTTCGTCATAAAAAGGGACACGGCGGTGACGACATAGCGGCGTGGCTGATCATTGCTAATCCATTCAATCGCGATATGGGCTGGAGCATTTTCCAACAATAACGTATTTTTTATTTTCCGATCTGCTAGATCCACATGCGGTAAAATGGCTTGCATTGCTGTCTGAATGAGGACTGTTTTCCCGCCGCCATTTTCTAATAAAATCGCACCGTTATGCCCGTCAAACATGAAAAGCTCATCATTATACCGTTTATTTCCCTCTTCATAAATCACATTTGTCAGGCGGATTTTACTGATAGACGGCATCCTCATCGCTCCTCTCATATCCGTAAATAAATTCAAAAATTCCTTTGTTATACTCTACTTCCATGAAAAACCGCTGCACGATGGTTTTGGCTTTTTCCGTTAGCGTGATTTCTTGATTTCCCAACTCATGCACCAGTTCCTGATCAACCAAAAAGCGTTTAACGGTATCGATAAAGCTCAACCGACTGATGGTATTCCCGCTTTGCTTTTTGGCTGTCTCCTTGATATCGTCCATATCATCCCATTTTTCGATGATGAGTCCCCAATTATAGGAAAACTCTTTTTCTAGTTCCTTCAATGTTTCTTCGTCATGAGATTTTAACTGGTCGATTCGCTCTTGAATTAAATGAATCCATTCACCGAGCTGGAGGAATTGCCGCGTCGGCTCATGGCTCTGATAAGTGTCATAAAAGCTTCCGAATAAAATGATCGTCGAAAAATATAACAAATAAATATCCCCATTCGTCGCCCCTGCGCGTAAATAGTGACGTTTAATCCAGTCATTATTGACATGAAACGGTGACAGCTTTGTCCGCGGGACCAGAAATAACTGTTCACTTGTACGAATAATCACACAATCTACTTCACTTGCAAATACATCCAAAAGCCCACGAATCTCATCATCGGCTTTGTACTGATGCAGCGCATCAATCTCTGCGACACCGTCCCGTGCTAACTTTGTGTATAATTGAAAGGCCTTGATGACCTTGTGTTCAGGATAGTTCATCTTCGTCTCCTTCCAGAGTGATTATCATCTCTTGAATTGAATATCGTTCAACCTGATGAATAACCCCCTTGCCATCTTCAATCGCCAATGTTCGCTTGCCGAGGAGAGCAAGTGCCTCGCCCAGCAAGGTCTTACCCGTTTCCTCTTCATTGATTTGCCCGTTTACAATCGGGGACCGCTGGTGGAGAATAAGCCAGAAATCATAGAAATAACGCTCTTGATAGAGGGCTGAAAGCTCTGCCTCATCTAAAAACGTCATAAATATTGATAATGTTCTCCCCTTGCCTGCTTCTATTGCGGTTAAAAGGAGCTGCATCAACTCCTTAAATTTACCCGTTAGCCAGTTGCGGTAAGGCGAATCGATTTCCTGGTCATCCAGCTCAACAAATCCGATCGTGGCTCTTTCTTCCCGCTCTTCGGTGATATTCTGTTCAGCCAACACCGTTAACGGGGACCACAATTCTATTTCCATGACCTTTAAAAATGGATGCAGGACACCCTTCATCGCATCCATTGGCAACGGGACAGAGACGAGATGGGACACAATATCCTGGTTAAAGTTAAACGCCTGGATCCCGGTATAATAGAGGGACTCCTGTGCCGTCACCAGTGTGGTGTTTTTCAAAGAAAGGCTTTGCTGGAGCAAGCGAGAATGTTCGTAATGGACAGATTCTAGCTCTCTCGTAATCTTTAAAACTAATTCATACGTTTTCTTTTCCTTTTGGTGAATATCTTTCGAATAAAGGCGTTCACGCGTCTCTTTGACGAATTGACGCAGTTCTTTAAATTCTTCATCTTCCCGTGTTAACCGGCCATATATATCCTCTAGTAAACGTTTATAGCGCTCAAACGTCTCCTCCGAAACAATACTGCGCTGGATTTCATGCTTTAATTTCACCAGCCGCTCTTCTAGACTCTCCACATCAATCCGCATTTCACTGATTTGTCGCAAGGCACCCTTGAACTCACCCTTATCCAGTTGTTTCCGGAGCATGAGCTGATTTATAGAAAGCTGAAATTCACTATAAAACTCTTTTGTCGCAAAGACTAACTCTAAACCGTCCTCATCCAAGGTATAGTATTGGGTATTGGTGGCGACATCAAAATCATTGGCTTTTAGAATCGAATATTCGATCCCATCTTCCCGCTGTGATTCCCAATCATAAAACGAGTAGCTGCGTTTCTTCCCGGTCGTGGGACGAAAGGTTTGGATCAGCATTCTTGCCAATTTTTCATAGCCGGCCTCTTCTAAGTGATACTGCTCCTTTGTGAGTACTTCTAAAAATGCAGCCAGTTGCTTTACACCTGTCCTATAGTGCCGCATTAATTTTTGCTCAAAGAAGAATAACAGGGTCAACAGACCAAGACCCTTCATATCAATACCCTGGTTGCTGAGATCCTGTTCCCTTTTCCGGTCCAGTTCAAATAATGGATCAAATAGAGCGAGCCGGCGCATCCGTTCGGAGTACCCACTGGTTATCTCCTGTAAATCTAGCTTATCCAATCCGTCTCCCTCCATATCTGTTGCAGTTCCCGCGTTTTAAGTGTTTCCTGTGGATGGTACAATCCCTTTTCTAACAACAATTGAATTTGCGCTTGCTCATGTCTTGGGAAAAAGGGAAGGAAATGTTCCAATGCTTCCTTTTGCGGCCTTTGATACGCCTTCCCTTCCGCGGGCCGTTTCTCCAGACAATGCTGATAAAATCGGATGGCAGGTTGGGCTGGCTGCCGCTTATTTAAAGAATGCCAAATCGAAATCCCTTCATAATCAATATCGCCAAAATAGAAAAAGTGATGGTTTGCATTAATCGGGTATTGCATCGAAAACTGCTCGATACTTTTCACAACCGTTTTTCCACTGCCATAAATTAAGGTCGAAAAAACAGTATCCTTGATCGCAGGCAATAACCCTTGATAGGTCGTTTTATTTTCGACAATGAGATGGTATTGATCTTGTTCATCTAGCTTTATTGGATTGATAGCGAACATAAGTGGTTCTGATACAGGGATGATTTTGAGCCTCTCATAGAGGCCAATACATTCTAATACTTCCTTACCTCCCTTTTCCACGATCCATTTTTCGTCTTCCACCAGTTCAAAGCTCCGCTCTGGTGCAGGGACAGCTTCAGCTGGAAATCCATAGGTAGTTACGTATTCATGGATTTTCAGCAGATAAGGAAGATCTTGGTGCCAAAGGGACGGATCTTTTCGGTAATATTCATCTAAATTGATAGATGTATGAAGGATTCTCCGATAGTGTTGGAGTTCCAGATGATAGTCTTTTACTATTAAATTTTTGTTAATCCGATATTGGAACGCCAAGGATGGGATTCGTGTCGTTCTGCCCTTTGACTGGACCATGGTTAAGATATTTTCTTGCTCAAACGTTAAGAGGGTCTGAGAAAACTCTTCATATGTTTGAAAAAATGATTTTGTAATCGTTTCGAGTTCTGATAGACTAATCGTTTTCTTCGAAAATGCGGCTAATGCCGTTTTTAACTTTTTCAAAATGACACCCGCTCCTAAATTATGACAATCTCCTACTATTTTTATTGTACTAGATATGATGAGGTTTGGGAGGATAAATTTGTGTAAGATAATAATTGGTAGGAAGTGACGTGACGATCCATGAATTTCCTTCAAAAGAAAAATGCCTATCTAGATGAGATACCTCACAGTCTAAATAGGCACGAACCATTATTTGTTTCACACTCTCAGCTACTTTTTTATCGCTCTTGTCGCATAGAAAGTAGGGACATTGAATTCATGAAGTTTACCCGAACCGTTTGTATCTTGGAAGATATCCGTTAATATGAAGCCTGCCTGTAATTGTCCGCCAATTTGTTCCTCAATCGTATGGGAAAACTGGATGCCCCAATCATTTTTTAGCGATTTTTCATATAGCTCGGGATCCTTCAATGGATTAAATGGCAACTGATTGGTGAGCGTGGTTTCTTCTTCATCAAACAGATAATTAAAACCGTTATCTACTCCGGCCAAGAGGATGCCTCCTTTTTTCAATACCCGATAACATTCTTTCCAAATTGGAACAACATCCTCTACATAACAATTGGAGACGGGATGGAAAATCAAGTCGAACGATTCATCCTTGAATGGTAACGGCTTGGTCATATCAGCCCTGACTGTGTTGATCTCATAATTCTCTCGTTTTGCTACTTCTCTTTCACTTTCTAATTGCTTTTCTGAATAATCCAATACCGTACAGTTTGCCCCTAATGCCGAAAAGATCGGCATTTGCTGACCACCGCCAGAAGCTAAGCCAAGGATTTCAGCACCTTTGATTTCGCCAAACCATTCTTTTGGTACGGGTTGGGTCGGGGTTAGTAGGACAAACCAATCATTCTGTTTCGCTTTTTCAAAAATCGCATGACTAATCGGCTGCCCCCATAACCAACCATCCTCCACCCACTTATCAATCGTTTTCGAATTTAGTTCTATGTATTTTTGCTCCATCTAAGTCTCTCCCCTTTGAAGAAATATGCTGACTTCAATTGCTTATTTAAATCATGACATGTTTCTCAAATATATTCTATTTATTTCTCTGTTTCATCTAAACTTTCTGAAAAATAGAGTTGAAGGAATGATTTCCGCTCTACTTTATCCGTATTACTATAATAAAGATGAATCCATCCCATATCAAACACGAATTTACATTCATTCCTTCACTCAGTTTGCCAAAAAAGTACTATAATAAATATAGTAAACTTATAAATAATAGTTCAACATACTAGACAATATTGAAAAGAATACTGATTAAGGGGTCGTAAAGTGAAAAAAAGAATATTAAGCATTGTGAGCAGTATCTTTCTCGCCAGCTCTTTAGCTGCCTGTCAGAGTACGCCTGAGCCAGCAAAAACGGCTGCAACTACGGAAAAAACACCAGTGGAAGAGTCAAGTGAGCAAGTCAAAAAAGGAATCACTGCCGATGCAGAACTAACAAATTCCAATGCAGCCGGAACGATGCAAGTTTATTATTTAGATGTCGGCCAAGGTGACAGTATTTATATTAAGACACCCAATGGCGATGACATATTAATTGACGGTGGGAACAATGATCGAGGCGATGATGTCGTAGCCTATCTAAAGAAATACCATGTTGATGATTTAGAGGTCATGATTGCGACGCATCCTGATGCTGACCATATTGGTGGTTTGGATACCGTCCTGCAAAATATGGATGTCAAGGCGGTATATATGCCTAAGGTTACCCATACCACGAAAACATTTGAAGATTTCGTCTTAGCTGTTAAAAATGAAGGATTAAAACTGAAGGAAGCAAAGGCCGGCGTATCATTAGCGTTAGCAGGTGTGGATGCGGAGTTTGTTGGACCTGTTACCAGCTACGGTGAGGATCTGAATTCTTCCAGCGCCGTATTAAAGGTCACAAATGGAGAAAATCGTTTTCTGTTTACTGGTGATGCCACGGTCGAGGCCGAGCAGGATATGATTGCTTCAGGCACCAACCTGCAAGCAGATGTGCTGAAACTAGGCCATCATGGCGCAAATACATCAACGGGTGAAGCCTTCTTAACAAAGGTACAACCAAAATATGCGATTGTTTCGGCAGGAAAAGACAATCAATATGGTCATCCAACCGCTGAAACGCTGCAAAAGATGCAGGTACATCATATTCAAGTTTTCAGGACGGATGAACAAGGAACGATTATTGCGACAAGTGATGGTTCAACGATCACGTTTAATACTGATCCAGCCAAAATCGAACAGAATACGGTGAAAAACAAGGCGGCTGTTACTCCTGCTAACCCAGTAGCTACACAAACACCCCATGCAACAACAACAAGTCAAACGGCCGTCACATCTCTAAACGCAACGGTGGATAATCCGACTCCTGAGCAATACGAAACGATTCATTTAGATGTAGCCGGTATGTCAGGTGCCCCGTTTACAGCTATTTTTCACTATAAAAGCAAGGATACCACGTATACCGGGACCGTTGGAACTACCTTACCGGTCAGAATCAGCCTGGCGGCAGCGGGTTTTGAGGTGCAAATCGATATTACAGTTCAGGCTGATGGGAAACAATATCAAACACAAACATCTTTTATTCCGAAATAAGGAGTGAGTAAAGTGAAGCTGATCATTGATCGATTTGAAGGAGATCTAGTTGTTTGTGAAAAAGAAGATGGCACGTTTTTTGATATAAGGAGGAACAGACTTCCTAGTGGAGCAAAGGTTGGAGATCTGTTGGTGATGGATCAGGATCAAATTACTATTGATGTGACGGGAACGCATGAGCGAAGAGAAAAAATCAGGAAGGTAATGGAAGATTTGTGGGAGTAGGTTTTAAACCTCCCCACTTTTTTTCTAAATTAATGGTACTATTTTTCCACTATTTTTAAAATGGGAAGGATTGTACTTATTTTTAAGAATCATTGTTAATTGATGTTAAAGGTGCGCTGTTGGTTAGTTACGAGCAAAAAAGGGGTAACGATTTAACAAATGGGCATAAAAGCGGTACACTATGATGGTAGTAGAATTTGGAGAGGAAGTTGAAACAATAATGGAAAAATTAATGTTTATTGAAACCGGGATGGGAATTGATGTCCACGGTCAAAATATTACACATGCTGCTATACGTGCTGTAAAAAATGCAATTCACTTTAATTCCATGCCTGGAATTCGTTCGGTGCTGCCTGAAAACAGTTTAGACAATATGAGAGTGAATGTGAAGCTTGCCGTTCCTTGTGATAAAGAAAGTCTGGATATTGCAGCCGTAAAAGAAGCCATTCCATTTGGGAAAGTCACCGTTGAGGTAATGGATGGTGGAATGCTGACAACCAGTGGAATCGTCCTTGAAGAAAAGGGAGATAAAAATGATTTGATGTACATCGTTGTAGCTTCGGTTGAAGTTGGCTACTAAAGTAGTATTTGGTCAAATCTCTCATTGTCAACTTTAGAAACTGGTTAACGCCTGCTGGCCTCCATCTACATGGAGGCTTTTTCAATAAGCGAGCTTCGTATCACGCATCGGTAATGAAGTTTAACAATACATTCAACTGTCCTGTTCCAGGCAGTCTTTATTGGAGTTTATTATCATGAAAAAAAGCTAATCATTCAATAAGTTCTCTCCGCAAAAGCGGATACATTACTAGACGAGTATTAATATGGTGTATTATGTTTTTACTTTATAGGAGGTTTATTGAATGGAAGAACAGCCCAATCATTCTGCTAATCAGGGATTGCCAAACAAATTTGTAAACTATGGGACTAGCAAAGTTAACATGGACGAACCAATTTTCTCAAGTTCAACGAGTAACCCCATACGAGTATGCAACAATCTTCAAGTAACGTCATCCAATGGTGTTGAGAACCAACCAATTATGTTGGATCCAAACCAAATTATTACGGTAGTATTTAATACAGACAGCTTCGAAAAATGTTATATCTGGGTAAAACTTTCTCAAGAAGCACCAGATGGGCTGCAAGTGACCTACTTTAATGGAATAAATACTGATCCTACTGGACAAGGCGAAAATTTGATTACTTTTGAGGCTGATTTTACTATTCATTCATCCATAACTAGCGTTTCGCTTATTCATGCGAGTGGTACACATATAGGTATAATACTTTCCAATCTTTCCGATTCAGAAACATTACAAGTGTGGTTTGCTTTGAAAGGGATTGGATGAGACTTCATACGACTGTTCCTTAATCTAACATTTGTTAAACTTTTAATAGCTGCATATATCTGGTTCAGATTGATCAAAACAGATCGCTTTTCCATCACAACCGAAGTTCTTCATAATTAAAGGAGTAAGTACATTTCAAATTGTTTCAGGTCTCCCTTTTTAAAACCTTTCTTCTTTAAAAATCCTTCAAGCAGACTGTTATTGGGAAAACCTGCTGAAATTCTGGAAAGGTTGAGCTCTTCAACGGCTGTCTGCAAAATCTGCGTACCTACTCCCTTCACTCTTTTTCTCTTATCGACCATTAAAAAATGTATCGTTCCGGTTTTTGAAACCGCTAAACATCCTATTAAGCAATCATGCATCATGGCACTATAATAGTAGGTATTATTTGTTTTTTCGATATAGGCGAGATCATTCTGCCAATTTATATGATAGTCCGACTTTCCTGCTGCTTGCTTGAACTCTGCAAAATCGATTCGATTAATGATGAACTCCGAGTGAGGCTTCTGCAACAGTGATAAATCCCCATGGGTATAGTAGACAAGGTCATAGATTTTCACATATCCAAGCTTTTCATAAAAACGAATTGCCCGATCATTGCCGACAATCACTTCAAGAAATAACTGCTTACAACCGTGTTTCACAGCCTCTTCTTTGTGAAGCTCAAACAATCTCTGGCTGATTCCTTTTCCTCTGTATTCTGGATGAACCGCTAATGTTCCGCATCTCATCGTTTGGATACCTTCATAAATCTTCATTCCTCCTAGAATGACACCTACCGGTTCATCCTGATCAAAGGCAATAAAGGAGTTCTCTCTCCTATTCCCTTCCGGACCAAAGAACCTCGCGAGGAATACATCCTCAGAAATATCCATTTTAATGAGATAATCAGAAAAGCCAGTATGAAAGGCTTGGTATATAAACCGATCCTCTACTTCTGTACAGCAATAATACTGAATGCTATTTTCTAGTTTCAATTGATCCTGTTCTCCCCTCGACTTGTTAATTAAAAATAGTTAATACTAGATTAATATCATAGTAATAATAAATTTCGATATTATTATTAAAAATCCTACCCCATTGAGAACAACTTTAAATTTTTACTAGAAATTACTCTTTATATATTCTTTTGGAGAGCAACTACTATTTGATCATTGATTTACCATTTAATTCAGATTTGAAGGTGGTCTAGTCAAATAGAGTACCAAGGACATGTCGCCTTGGTACTCTTTCAATTTCAGATCCGAATCAAAGCATATTTATTTCTTTTCCTTTGCTGAATCCATCATCATTACTGATTTCAGTAAATTGATCGGGAGCAATTTTTGCTTTAATCTTCATAGCGACGTAATAAACGAAAGCCGCAAAGATCATCGACTGAACGGCAGGTAAGCCAAAGGAGTGTACATATTGTGTATAATAGCCAATAAGTGTACCAGCGACAAGGGCGATTGTTGCCATCCAATTCCAGCCTTTATTGTCTTTCCATTGTTGTTTACGAATAAGGAAAAAATCAGTCATCATGATTCCACCAATTGGAGGATAAATGAGCGCAGTCATATAAAGAAAATCTGTAAAATAGTCAAGGATACCAGCTAAAGCAATCACAATCGAAACCAGTGTACCGGCTAAAGTTAATAACGCGCGACCTTTGTTTGAATTGACATTGAGCATGTTCGCTAATGCAAGGCCCATACTATAATTATTGACCAATTGACTAGTCCAAGTAGCCAGCCATAAAATCAGAAAACCCCAAACGGGAAAGCCTAAATTCATCATAACATTGACAATATCGGCATCTCCGACCCCTATGGACATAATCGCACCAACATAAAAGAGTGGAAGGCCTACTGCAATAATACCCAAAGGAATTAAAACATTATCCTTAACTTTCGGTTTCGCGTATCGAGTGTAGTCAGAAGCGATTACCCACTGAGAAACATTGATTCCTATGACCAAGCTAATGGCAGCTAAAAGCGTCATTTGTGGTTCTGGATTCCATGATGCAATCGTATTCCAGCCAGTATTTTTTAAAGCGTAAAATATTCCACCGACAATCAACAATAAGCCTGCTGGCACCGCCAAATAATCCGTCCATTTCATGGAGGAATAGCCAATAATCGATGGTAATGCAAATAGAAGACCAGCAATAACTGTCACAATGGCCCACGGTACCCATTGTGTTTTATAATCAATCCCAAACATGGCAGAAATAGCATTCCCGGCAACTGCAGTTTGTAAGGCCCACCAGCCCATCGATACAATAAAAATCGTAAGTCCGACAATAAACCTTGCCTGAACTGAACCAAAGCTGGTCCGTGCAATCACTGAAGAAGAGCGTCCTGACTTTGCACCAATATACCCTTGAATGGCATTACCAATCCATTGAAAAATAAATAGAGCCACCGCTAAGATCCAGAAAATTTTTCCTAATCCAAAGCTTGCTGCTAAGGATGCCCCCACCATTAGTACAGGGATAGTGAATTCAAGTCCTCCGAAGATAACTGCCGGTGATATCCAATGCTGCCTTTCATTAAGTGGTACTGCCGCAAGAGCCTCATCCTTTGCCCCGCCTTTTCTCATAGATACATCTTCCATCCCAATATATCCCCCTCTTGCCATAAATTTAATTAGAATATTCAGTAAATTATAACTATAAAAGAAGCCTTACCTTTAGCAAGGCTCCCTACCGCTCAATTATCCTACCAGCACCCAAACAATTTCACAATTTACATCGCGATCATTATAGGCAATATGTTCCTGACCTGCTGGGATAAAGGTTGCCTCCCCGCTTGAGACACGATACGTTTTCCCTTTGGTCTCCGTCACAATCGAACCCTTCACGATGATGGAATATTCATTTTCTTTATGCTTCGATAGCCCTGATAACGGAACCCTTTTTCCTGGCGGGATCGTAACCGCACCTACCTTCAGATTCCCATTTACCATCTCCTGTGAAAAAATAGTTTTTAGTGATACGGCAGTATTCTCATCCGCAGTTAAAGTATTAACATTTACTATTTCCATCTGCTATTCCCCCTTCTGTTTCCTTTCTTTCGCGAAGCCTTCAACCGCAAAAGTTTCAGGGTTCACAAGTACGCCAAAGTCTTCTTTTGCTTGTTTAATAGAGATATAGCCATTTCGAGCATCCTTTGCCACTTTCTCAACTGGACGCTTGAATGGATCACCGTAACCCCCGCCAGTCGCCGTAACAAGTTTCACAACATCTCCAGTATTTAGCGGGTATCTAGCATAAATACCGTATGGACCATCCACCTCTCCATTTGCTTTTTCAACATAGAAATGGTTGGCAGATCCATCCTTCCCTCTATTAATGCCCCACGGTAAAAATTTATGACGGCCGAAGGTGACGGAAGCCATTTGCTGATCAGATAAGGCTCTGTATGAGCGCACAACCCCTGCTCCACCTATATATTCTCCGGCTCCTGCACCATCTGTATGGAGACTATATTCGTCAACTAATACTCCATAACGTGTTTCTGCCACTTCTACAGGTACGTTATAGGTTTCACCGTCACCAATACAGAATTGTCCTCTTGCTCCATCCTGTCCTTCAGCTGCACCCCAGCCACCAACAGAAGGTTCTACAATCAAGAAAGGTTCTTTCGTGTCTGGATGCGTTCCTGAAAGGACGACGGAGCAGACAGATAGCAGATGACCAGCTGATAAACGATGTGGCATAATTGGTGCAAGCGCCTTCCATATTAAATCCGCACCCGCTAGCATACTTTCCCAATAGATGGATACAGGTGCTGGGCGTTCAGCTGATAGAACCGAGCCTTTATCCGTAATGATCTCTAGTGGTCGGAATACGCCATCATTTGCATCCTGTGACGGATTGGTAATCGCTAAGAAAATTGCACGAACGGCCGAAACTAGAGCAGTATAGGAACAGTTTATTGGGCCAGGCACCTGTGGATGACTGCCCCTGAAGTCAGCGATAAATTTATCGTTTGTGATGGTGACCTTAACCTTTACCTTAAATGGTCCATTACCAAAGCCATCATCATCAATGAAGCTTTCTGCTTCAAATGTGCCTTTTGGAAGCTTACATAGCTCTTGACGGGCCAACTGTTCACCATGGTCCAATAAGTATTCCACTGATGAAAATACAGTATCTTTTCCAT
Organism: Neobacillus jeddahensis; assembly: GCF_000612625.1. Lineage (GTDB taxonomy): Bacteria > Bacillota > Bacilli > Bacillales > Cytobacillaceae > Neobacillus > Neobacillus jeddahensis. The sequence continues at coordinate 58,866 of NZ_CCAS010000001.1, read as the reverse complement.
GCTTTTCATACAGCTCGATGACACGCTTTTCTCCCGTTTTTAACGCAGCTACCTGTGCCCACATATCTCCCAAGGATAATTCAGGGAAACGGACATTCGCTTCAATAATGTCAATAATTGCTTCGTTCATCGTTCCTTCGTTGAAAAGTTTCACACATGGGAATTGTAAGCCTTCTTGGAAAATCTCTGTTGCATCGTTGCTAAATGAACCTGGATCTTTTCCGCCAACCTCAGTCCAGTGCGCTTTATTGGCAGAGAAAGCGACCAGCTCACCTTGATAAAATATAGGCATTACGAGTCCTACATCAGACAGATGAGAGCCACCGCCAGCATAGGAATCATTAATAATGATAATGTCTCCTGGTTTAATTTGGCCGTCTCCAAATTTTTTCAGCGTTTGTTTTACCATATCTGACAGCATCCCGATAAAACCGGTTACACCATTTCCCTGTGTTAATAGCTGACCCTTGGAATCAAGAAGACCACTTGCATAGTCAAGGACCTCATAGATAATCGGACTCATCGAGGTTTTCGCTAAGGCAATAAACATTTCGTCCCCAATCGCTATCAATGAATCTTTTACAATCTCAAGTGTGAAAGGATCTATCTTTGTTTGAACATGTTGGATCATTTTCACTCCACCCCCGTGTCAATGATAATATTGCCATATTCATCTACTGATAAAGTCTGACTAGGATATAGAACTGTGGATGCAGAGGATTCCTCAATAATAGCTGGTCCTGAAATTCGTGCATCCTTTCCTAGTAACAAACGATCATAGACGTTTGTATCCATCCAGCCATGCTCTTCATAATAAACAGGACGAGTTTGCTTTAGAGCATCCTCCGCATGACTACTTCCTGATTCCAGCTTCTTCATGGTTGGCTTGACAACCTTTCCAAATGCCGTTAAATGCAGATTGACAATTTCCGCCGGTGTACCCTCTAGCTTAAATGTATAATGCTGCTCATGTAGATCCCCAAACCTCTTAATAACCTCAGAGACCGTTTCCTCTGTCCATTCACCGTTCTGGACTGGCACCTTCACTGTATGTTCCTGTCCAAGATAACGGATATCTGCAAATCTAGTAAACAAAACTTTTCCTTTCTCCATGCCTTCCTCTTTAAATTGCTTGAAGGCTTGTGTCTCTAGGGAGCACCATTCTTTATTCAACTCTGGTAGATCGAGCTGATTCAAGCGTCTAATATAGGTCTGGATGTAGTCATGACGTAGGTCGGTCATCAGCATTCCCCATGCCGAGAAAACAGAGGAAGCAACTGGCACAATCACCTTCTTTACCCCTAATTCTTTCGCTAAAGCAGGTGCATGCATTGATCCGCCACCACCGAAGGCTAGTAAGGAAAATTCCCGTGGATTATGGCCTTTACGGATGGAAATAAGCTTTAATGCATTCAGCATATTGGAATTGGCAATTCGAATAATACCCAATGCTGCCTCTTCAACTGACAAGCCAAAACAATCTGCGACTTTTTCCTTTATGGACGTTCTTACTTTTTCTAGATCTACTTCATAATCAAAATTCTCAGGAGAAAGTCGACCTGTTAGAAGATTGGCATCGGTAGTGGTTGGTTCAGTTCCGCCTTGTCCATAGGCAACAGGGCCTGGTAATGCCCCAGCTGATTGAGGACCCACCTTTAGAGAGCCAGCACCATCAATCCAAGCAATCGATCCACCACCGTTTCCGATTTCAACAATATCCACTACTGGCACCTTGATCGGATATCCAGCATTTCGTTCCGTCTTTTCAATAAAATAATCGGTAGATACCTTTACTTTTCCTTGATTAATCAGAGAACATTTTGCAGTCGTTCCTCCAATGTCAAAGGCTATGATATTTTCTTCACCGATAATCTCACCTAATACAGCCGCACCGTAAATGCCTGCGACTGGACCTGATTCCACCATATTAATCGGGGTCTGCTTTGCACTATGAAAGGTGGTTGTTCCCCCATTTGATTGCATAATATAATTTTGACTATCCGTCTTATTTTCTAGTAATTTCGTGTGTAGGCGATTCACATAGGAGGCAGCGATGGGTTTCACATAGGAGTTTAAGACAGTGGTGCTTGTACGTTCGTATTCCCTCCACTCCTTTGTCACTTCATAGGAAGCCGTAACAGCAACCTCAGGCCAAAGTTCATTAATCAATTCTACCGTTTCGATTTCATGAACTGGATTGACGTATGAGTGAAGGTAGGCAACAGCAATGGCTTCTACCTTTTCTTTCTTTAAATAAAAAATAACTTCTTTTAATTGTTCTTTATTTAAAGGAGTAAGAACTTCTCCTTTGTAGTTCAGTCTTTCTTCTACTTCCCGACGTAAATATCGATCAACAAATGGTACAGGCTTTTGATAACGGACATTAAATAAATCTGGTCGATTTCCTCTCGCAATCTCCAAAGTATCACGAAAGCCCTTCGTCGTAATCAAACCAGTTTTTACACCTTTTCTTTCTGTAAGAGCATTGATGATGACCGTTGTTCCATGAATAAAAGTTTCAATGGCCGCCTGATCAATCCTGCTTTTTTCAATAACGTCCATAACTCCCTGTTCAAAATAAGGTGGTGTGGTATGGCTTTTTGCCACCCCAATTTCACCCTTATCGTTGACATATACTAAATCAGTAAATGTCCCGCCTATATCTGTAGCAACTCTCATCTTACTCCACCTTTCTAAAATGTTTATATTTTTACGAGCTAGAAAATCACTGGTGTAAGTACCGACAATAAAACAGATTCCTCATTAAGTGGATTTTCAAGTGTATGAGGAAGAGTAGAAGGAAAGTGGATGGAATCTCCTTCACGAATCATATATTCATTTCCATCAACATTGAAAATGACGATTCCTTTCACGACATAGTAAAACTCCTCACCGGAATGACCAAACTCCTGCGTTTGTGTTTGATTTGGTGCTAGAGTAACTAATAATGGCTCCAATGATCTTCCATTAAATTGCCCACCTAATCTCACATACGTAAACTCTGAGCCTTTTATTTGAAATGGCCTTTGCTCATTCGCCTTTACGACATAATGCTCATTTGGTTTATCATCTTCGAAAAATTCTGTTATATTTACATTTAAAGCGTCCGCAATTTTTTTAAGTGAGGTAATGGCTAATGATGTTGCCCCTCTTTCGACCTGTGAGATGAAACTAATCGATAAATCTGTTTTTTCGCTCAAATCTTTCAAGGTATACCCTCTCTGTAATCGAATTTCCTTAATCTTTTTATAAATTTCATCCATAATAAACTCCTTTGAAGTTATACGTTAAAAATTATACTCTCATTAAAATATATTGAAGTATTGCTGTAATTAAACCTATCATATCAGATTATTTTTTAAATTGAAAGAATATTTTAAAATCTTTTGCGATTATAGATACTAATTACCAATCTACAGTTTGGATGAAAGCAGTTTGCATATCAAATGTAACATATATATTGAATTTTGCAATATATATGTTACAATTAATCCGAGGAGGGATTACAACATTTGGAAAATAAAGTAAAGGTTGCTCGCATTCAAATAAATTTAACACAGCAACAATTGGCAGAAAAGATAGGTGTTACACGCCAAACGATTAGTTTGATTGAAAAAGGAAAATATAATCCAACATTAAAGCTATGTCTTGATATTTGTTATAGCGTTAATAAAACATTAGATGAACTATTTTGGATAGAAAAGGAGCGAGAAGAGTGAAAAAAATTAAAGATGAACGTTTAGTTCTGCAAAATTTAAAAAACATCCGCATCGCATTTATTATTCAAACATTAGGTATTCTTGGAATATTAGGATATGACTTGGTAACTAAAGGATTAGATGGAATGAGAGAGAATCCATTATGGCTCGTCTTCATGATTACGACAGTTGTTTCTGCTTATCTATCGATGAGTATTAGTGTGGACCATGAGGAAAATTACAAATCCCCGAAAAGGACTCTTAGTATGTCGCTCATTATATTAATCATTATTTCTATAGTTGTTGGATTTTTTGTATCATTAACTGATGGGTTTACTATAACTGATGGTGGATTGATAGGAGGCATCCTATTTGTTTGTGGCTTATTACCAACCATTTATATTTATTATTTACGAACAAAACAACAGGATGAACATTTCGATGAATAAGAAGGTTGGTTCATAGAAAAAAGTCTTGCCTTCTCCCTCCATTTTTTACATATCAATATGGTAAAATTGAAATAAAGATGGCTCTTTGACATGTCGGTTTTGGCTCTAATTATAGTCATTTCCAGTTATTCTTTTTAAACAATGATAAGAGAATACATAGTACAAAAAAGCGAAGAAAATAATTTTCCTTCGCTTTTTAATATATTGAACTAAAGTAACTTTTTTACCTGTTGTTGTTGACGGGAATAATTCGTTGAACTTCGCGTCTGACCCGGCATTACCTTTCAACATTAAAATCCTGTAGGCCAATTCGCTAGTCTCCGTTCACTTTTCGATCCATTTTTTATGACGGCAAATTCTAACGTTTTACAAAGGAATTTACGTGTATCCCTCGGGTCAATCACATCATCAATAAGATGCTTTGCAGCCGCTTTATATGGTGAACTATCAAATGCCCACTTTTCAAGCAGCTCTTGCCGAACTTCCTTGGCATTTTCCAACCCTTGCAGCTGACGGCCATAGACAACATTAATTCCCACTTCCGGTCCCGTAAAATTAATTTCTGCTGTTGGCCAGGCCACCACAAAATCTGCTCCCATGGTGGGACCACACATATTTCCATAGGCTGCTCCCACACTTTTACGAATGACTACCGATATTTTAGGAACCGTAGATTGAGCCAGCGCTTGATTCCATACCATAATTTTTGAAGGAATCTTCATTTTCTCGGCTTCATTACTAATTCGGAAACCAGGAGTATCATGTAGGAAAATCATTGGAATATGGAATGAGTCACAAAGACAAATAAAATCTGTCGCTTTTTCACATTCTTGAACGCCAGCTGCCCCAGCATATTTGATTGGCTGATTGGCAATAATCCCAACCGTTCTGCCATTCATTCTGGCAAAAACGGTGATGAGAGCGGCACCATAAAGCGCCTTATATTCAAAAAACCGCCCGTTATCGACGAGTTCAGCAATGATTTTCTTCATATCGTAAGCGCGGTTCATTTTATTTGGTAAAATATCCAAAACCCGATCTACCCTACGATAGGGATCATCACCCATTTCCTTATACGGCGGCTCCTCTGTCGCATTTAGCGGCATGTAACTGAAATATTCCTTCATTTGTGCAATGCATTCTTCCTCAGACTCACCAAAAGCATCTGCTTGCCCCGTTTGATGGGCATGGACCTTCCAACCTCCCAGTACTTCGGTAGAGACTTGCTGCCCGGTAGCCATTTCAATCATTCTTGGTCCAGCAACAGCCATGCATGTCCCTTTTAACTGAGTGACAAAATCAGATGAGACAGCCGTCCAGGTCGGCCCTCCAAAGCTATCACCAAGAATACTCGTAATAGAAGGAACCTGCCTAGAATGGGTTAACATTTCATTTGGAAAAAGTTTATCGCTAATTCCATCAGAACCCATGCCATCCGGCATCCTTAGACCGCCTCCTTCATGCAGGTAAAACATGGGCAGCCCGCGTTTTAGTGCATATTGATGGATGGAAACGGCTTTACGCATATGGACAGCACCTTCCGTTCCAGCAAATACGGTTTTATCACCAGCTTGAACAGCAATGGGTCTCCCATCCACTTTCGCAAGTCCGGCGATGAGTCCATCACCAGCACTTTTTTCTTCCGACCCAACCATGTCAGAATGATTGAGCATCCCGATTTCTAAAAACGAATCGGGATCAACCAGCAGGTCAATCCTTTCTCTGGCTGTATGAAAACCAGCCTCATGCTGGCGCTTAATTTTTTCCTCTCCACCATTTAACCTGGCCCGCTCTTTTCTTCGCAATAAATCATCTACTGCTTCTTGAACCACATTCTTTTCTTGTTCAATCACTTTCTCACGTCCTTTTCTTGCGGTTCTTTAAGAAGCCTTCTTAACACTTTACCGGAACTGGTTGCTGGCAGTGCGTCAAGGAATTCTACAAATCTCGGATACTTGTAAGCAGCCATTTTTTCTTTAGCCCAAAGAATCATCTCAGATTCCGAAATCTTGCCCTTAAACGCTGGCTTTAACACAATGAATGCCTTCACACACTCACCTCTAATAGGATCTGGGACACCGATGACAGCACTTTGAAGGATGCCAGGATGCTCATTTAGCAGTGCTTCAACATCCTCTGGGAACACACTAAAGCCTGAACTCTTAATCATTTCTTTAATTCTGCCGTGAAAATATAAATAGCCATCCTCATCCAGACTACCGATATCCCCAGTGTGAACCCAACCGTCTCGTAGCGTTTCCGCCGTCGCATCAGGCCTATTTAGATATCCCTTAAAAACCCCCGGATTTCTAAGAAGAATTTCACCTTTTTCACCTGGACCAACTGGTTGACCTTTCTCAAAGTCTATTATTTTCAACTCGGTATCAAATGTTGGAATGCCGCAGCTTCCCCACTTGATTTGATCGAGCGGCATAAATGTATCGCATGTATGTGTCTCACTTAAGCCATAGGAGGCTTCATGCATCATACAGCCTTTCGTTACTTCCTTCCATTGGCTCGCCAATTGCTCAGACACTGGGATTCCAAAACTAGTAGAAGAATTTCTTTTTAAAGAAGATAAATCTCGCTTTTTAATTCCTGGTAAATTTAATATCGCTACATTCATGGGGGCAATACTGTACCAATTGGCGACCTTATATTTTTCAATGGCTTCAACCGTAGTAAATGGATCAAACCGGGTTAACAGGATGCACTCACCGCCTGTATAGACGGGGATATTCACGCCCATTACCATTCCTGCAATGTGACAAAGTGGGGCAATCGTAAGGAAACGTCCGGTTAGATCAAATTGATTGGCATGGATCGTGGCAGCCGTTTTAAATAGCGCACTCCCAAACGGCAGCATCGCCGCTTTTGGTCTTCCTGTCGTCCCGGATGTAAACACCATCAGCCCGATATCATTCCACAAATCAATCTCGACTTTGTCTGCATATGGTTCGCAGCCTTTAAGCACTTCGATAAAATCAAAAGAATCTTCCAATTTCTGCTTTTGCCTTGTTAATTCCTCTGGCAGGGGTAATGTCGGCTGATCTGGGAGGTAATCGGCATAATGGGTCGACACAACAAACTCAATCGACGGAGTTTTCGGACGGATGGCTTTAATCAAAGCTTGTAGCTCACCACCTGTAACCACGCCCTTTACCTCCACCTCATTGAGCAAATACTCAAGTTCGGATTCTTTGTACATAGGATTTAAGGGAACGACGATACCTCCCAAGCGCTGAACCCCGTAATGGGCGATAATGTATTGAGGACAATTTTGCATAAATAATGCAATCCGGTCCCCTTTTTCTACTCCTTGATCCGCTAAAAATTGAGCAAATATATCGACAGATTCCCCAAGCTCCTTCCATGAAATATCCCGCCCATAAAATGAATAGGCAGTCCTGTTCGGTTTCTCGATGGCGTTTTGCTTGAGGTATTCATGGAGAGGTTTTTCCCCTAAGCGATAGACAAGTGTTTTAGAAACTTCATTTGGCCAGCTTTTTTGTAAAAGTTCCTTCATTTTCCGTTCATACCTCCAAATTTGATACTTAAATACAACGAGTTTATGGGCCTTTATCCCAGTTAATGATAGTTATTTAGAATATTCCATACATACTTCAGCCTGTAACGTTTATTTAAGCTTGTTTTATTCTAACCAATGAAATATTTTCGCTCCTTAACAAATTCATTAGTTCAGCTAGCTCGCTACGTTTTTTAATCCTCTCCCCTCTATATTAGAGCGCTTTCAAAATTATATTGATTTTTATTTAAAAATTCAGAATTATCTATTTGCATATTATCAATCCCAGAATCTATAGTCAAGGAATCCCTATTATTCTATTTATCCTTTAGCAATATTCAATATGGGATAACCTTTACAATCATTTAGCATAAGAACTAGCATTAAGGTTAAAATGATGAAGAAAATCTCAGGATGGAGGATCGAACATGAATGACAAACTAACGGAGAAAGAGTTAGATGAGATTATTGAAAGAAGAAGCACAGGAAAGACCAGCTTCGCTGAATTTCTGAAAGAATTATCCGATAGCGCCATTACTCAATACGTTATTGATGTTGCTACAGGTGTAGCCACATACAAGGGTACGGACTCAGAGTTAAAAACAAAACCGCAAGTAGATTTTGTAATTTCAAATCAGTTAAATAGAAATCAGACATTACAAGCAATCGAGAATATTACCATTCCCTTTTTAGACTTTCTTAGAGAAATAGCAGACGCAGGAATTACAAGTTATAACGTAAACATTGTCGAAAAAAAAGCCATTTATGTGGCGATTAATGGTGAACAAATAGAAGAACCGCTTCAACTTCAACATAGGAATAAATAGAGGATAAAACGGCTCGATTAAATAAATGGAGACAATTGGTGATAAAGAAAACTCGCCGATTGGCGAGTCCAAAGGGTGAAGACAGAGGCATAGTTGCACTATGCCCGATAGTAAATTTATACTTTCCTATCGGCTAAAAAGGTTGGTGCATTTAATCATGCATCAACCCTTTTTGAATTTAGATAAATCTAAACGTAGAAAAGATTATAGCAATTAGACTTCCATTTTGAATTCCTCAAAGCTATTTGCTAGCTTATAGGTCACTCCGCTCTCTAGTGCTGCAAAGTGTTTCCGCCCACATGTAATTTTTCCATCTTCTCTCATTCGGAGGTCCTCTTGGTCAGTGCTTCCTTTTGTCTCAACAACAAAGAACAAGGTCTCAACTCCCTCTTTCTCGACCAACACAGCCCAGTCAGGATTGTAATTGCCCAGTGGTGTATCAATGACGAACGCAGAAGGAAGCTTTACAAATAGCTTTACATCAGCGTCATTATTCAACTTTTCAGCAAACGCCTGCTCCACACTAGAATCGTAGCGAATATAATTATAGACTGATTTATTGTTTGATACTTCAACAGCATTAGCCTTCATATAGGCAACAAGCTCTTGATTCTCAAACAATGATTGCTGATAAAAAGCATGATCGCCGATTCGTTCATATTTAATTCCATCGATAATAAGCTTTTTCTTTTCTCTATTAATGATTTTCATAACAGCTTCCATAAATGCTTGAGGATTCTTTTCAAAGTCTTTCAAACGCTCGGAACCAATTAAGATATCAACAAGTGTACGTCTTTTGAGATTTGTTTGTTCCTGTAAATAACGAAGTATATCTGGCAAACGTCGCTTCTCTTCTAGTGCTTCATATACTCTTATTGTCTGCCCTGTACCAGAAACACCAGATTGATCCACTTTTAACAGTGCATTTTCTCGTTTAATTTTCCTTGCCTTGAATGGGTCTAGCTTTTGGACTGCCTCTATACAGCGCCACTTAAGCGTTTCTGAATCCAAATCAACTGAATAAGTAGTCTTATATTTAATTTGGTCCCAGAGCTGATTAAACTCATCACTGAGTAGTACTTCCTTATTCAGGGTAATCTTCACTTCGTCTTTCTTATTAAAGATCGGTAGCTTCTTAATGGAATTTCTGATGATCCGTTCAATATCATGCTTTATTTCGGTAAATTCCTCTGGAACAGCGAAGGTTTCGGATGCAATCGCTTCCTTTAACTTGGTTTCTACCTTTCCTTTTTTATCAAGAAATTTTTCTTTAACAAGGAAGGAATACACTTTAGCAGAATAGTCATAACCTATTTCTTTTGACTCTCCAGTGTCCACATCTGTCAGGGTAATGGTAGAGAAGGATTGTTCTTCAAGGTATCCAAACTTAACATCTGTCTCCTCTTCCATTTCCTTCTGAAGCGACTCAGCAAATTCTTGGTAAGATTCATTTGCGATTATGGTAAGGACATTAATATTCTCGTCATACTGTCTTTGTCCATCTTGGTTCACAGATAAGCGCAATCCACGACCAATTTTTTGCCTCTTTGTGAATGGGTCCTTGGTTTCAACTAGGGTACATATTTGGAAAACATTTGGATTATCCCAACCTTCTTTTAAGGCAGAGTGAGAAAAGATAAATCGTAAAGGCGTCTCAAAGCTAAGTAATTTTTCTTTTTCTTTCATAATGAGTTCAAATGCTGATTCATCATCTTTATTCGACCGTAGGCTGCCATCTTTCGCAAGTTTACTATCTTTAAAATTTCCACTCTTATCTTGTGAAAAGTATCCATCATGAACCACTTCAGCACTTTGGTGCGAAATGTACTGGTCTTCCGCAAAGAGTGATCGGTATTTAGGCAGCTTCATCAGGCTAACATACTCTTCTTCAAACATTTTGGCATATTTCCCTTTTTGCCATGGTTGTCCCTTTGGATAAATTCTGTAATTTTCAACTTTATCAATAAAGAAAAGTGAAAGAACTTTTATCCCATGGTGAACTAGTCTCTTTTCCTTATCTAAATGTGTACGAATGGCTTCTCTTATTTGATATCTCTTTAATACATCATCATCAATTCCACCAATTGTTTCCCCCAATTTCAACGTCTTCCCGTTTTCAAATTCAACCATTTCGTTTCCAGGATAGCAATCGATTCCTTCAACAATATAACCACGGTAGAGTTCCCGTTCCCCAGATAATAGATATAAGTTGTTCTTACTGCTTGGGTTTATTTCCTTTTTCACTCTTGTAACTGTACCATTTTTCTTTTTCTCATCTAGTTCAACCGTCGCTTTATATCCATTTGTGTTGGATACACTAACGAGTTTAATATACGGATCGTTAAAGTCATCATCTGAATTAACGGATAACACTTCAATTTTCTTAACGAGCTTTTTCTCATAGGCATCAACAGGGTCTAGTTTATACATTAGATTGTAAGTGTCCCTATGTGTAGCAGAATAACGTAATTTACAAAGTGGATGTAACGAAACAATTGCATCCTTTGCTTTATCAGTGTTATCTACACTTTGCGGCTCATCAATAATAACGATAGGGTTTGTTTCTTGGATAAATTGAATCGGCTTTTTTCCATTCATCGTGTCTCTTTCACGGTGAATGAGGTTAGCCTTGTTTTCCTTTTCTGGATCATCAAAGCTTTTCTTGAATGCATCAATATTGATAATCATTACTTCAATATTCGTACTTGTTGCGTATTCACGAACTTGTTCTAGCTTGGAAGAATCATATTTAAAATAATGACAATGCTGCCCAGGATACATATTAGCAAAATGTTCTTCCGTCATTTGTAAAGATTTATAGACCCCCTCACGAATAGCCACGCTTGGGACAACGATTATAAACTTAGAAAAGCCGTATCTTTTATTTAATTCAAAAATGCTTCTCGTATACACATACGTTTTTCCCGTTCCAGTTTCCATCTCGACGGTGAAATTCCATTCTTGAATGTTGGAGCTCTTTTTTAAATGATTACGCATTTGTATTTTTTGAACATTTTCAAGTACTTCTGCTTCCGATAACTCCAGCTTATTTCCAATCCCAAGCTCTGTTATTTCTTGCCCAACAATTTCACCCATACTGACGGTAAAATTTGATACTTTAACGGTTTGACCTTCGAAGATATCAGTGATGGATTGAATGGCGTCAAGCTGATATTGTTGTTCATCAAACTTAATTTTCATTTCACCAATCCTCCTTATATGACACGGATATCGTCAACACCATAACGTTTCAAAATTTGCTGTGCATTTGTACGAACCGTATCGTCTTTAAATCCTTCATCATAAAATACAATTCGTGCTGGATTCCGTTTTGCCATTTCTTCAATTTGCTCTAGTGTCAGCTCGTAATCTAAACAGATAAGGAGATACCCCATTCCGACTGAATATACTGTTTTACCAGCAATGTTCGTTATGTCAATGGGAACATTTAAATCGATACCATATTTCAGGAGGATTTCATAGACCACGTCTTCTTGTGTACGCCCCGCTTTAATGGGCTCTACTATATCTAATAATTCCTTTTCCAAATCTAGTGATTCCTCGTTCCATTCTTTTAGATTCGTATTGGAAAGCTTGAAAACTTTAAAGCCAATATCAAGCGAATCATTTCCGTTTGAAGCTTGATGTTCTTCAACAATCTTCTTTCCTGCTCGACGAATTCGTTCTTTTGCGATATCACAAATATTTTTATAACCAGCTTTATATGCTTCTGAAGACTTATCTGTCATCTCTGGTAACTGAACCATAATAAATCGTCTTTTCCCTTTATCGACTGCGTTTAACTCCATTGTCGCTTGTGCAGCTGTTGCTGATCCAGAAAAGAAGTCTAGAATAATCCCTTCACGAGCAGCAATCCGGATAAAGTCCTTTAGCAGCTCTACTGGTTTGGGATTATCAAAATAACGTCCACCTAATAAATCTCTAATTTCATTCGTCCCATTCCCACTACTATAACTAGGCTTATAAAAAAGTGTTTTTGCTTTTTTACCATTCACCATATCTTCATCTAATCTTTGCTTTTTATTAAACGCTACACCATCTTTTGTGGGTGTAATAATGAATTCATTAATCGTATTCGCCAGATTTTCTTTCGACCGTCTCCAGGACATTTCCTTTCCGTTTTTTGTTTTGGGATACACGACCAGATCATCTGTCTTCATTTTCTCCACACTCATTCGTGTATAATCACTGGACACATAGACAGGATAGTATCCTTTAGGCCTTTTCTCTCTTGCGCCCGCTTCGCCAGTCCTCATTAACGTCGCGCCCTTTTTATAAAAACCCTTCTCGTCTTTTAACAGATATTCCTTTTGATCTTCCTCACTTAAAGGAAGGCCATAAAAATCTTCTATCTTCTCAATATTCTTAACATATACCAGTGTATATTCATGAGTACCCGAAAAACCAAATTGATCGTTATTTCCCTTTAAGTTCATAATTGTCGGTAACAGTGCAACAAAATTGTTTTCGCCAAAAATCTCGTTACATAGTTTTTTTAAGTTATCTACTTCATGATCATCAATACTAATAAATAGGATTCCATCGTCAGCTAATAAACTTCTAGCTATTTTTAATCGTGGATACATCATGTTTAACCAATCTGTGTGATATCTACCGTTTGTTTCTGCATTTGATTTCATGTTTTCTTCTAGTCTTTCGGTATAACTTTTTATATTGTCATGAAAATTATCCTTGTAGACGAAATCTCGCCCCGTATTATAGGGTGGATCAACATAGATCACTTTTACTTTATTTCGATACGAGGTTTGCAGAAGACGAAGTACTTCAAGATTATCGCCTTCAATATACAGGTTCTGGGCCGTTTCCCAATTCACACTCTCTTCCTTACATGGAAGTAATGTCCCAGTTGTTTGCTTTTGTGAAAGTTGGATTGCTTCTGTTTTTCCATTCCAAGTAAATTCGTATCTTTCCTTTTCCTTTTCGACATGTTCACCTAAAACGATACGCAATTTGTCCATGTCAATTTTATTTTCCGTCACTACTTCTGGGAATAATTCTTTTAGCTTATCAATATTGTCCATTACAACATTGAAGGTTTTCCCGTCTAATTTCTGCAATTAACACAACTCCCTTATTTGTTGTAAATGAATGTTGATTTGTTGTTCTTGACTTTTTATTTTCATATGTAGCTCCATCTTTACCCCAAAATCAAGTTGTCTTTTTTGTTCTTGCTGTAATTGCTCAATGGCTTTTTGGTGATCTTGTACTTGAACCAAAGAAAGAATCGCCTTTTCTCTATTTTCTGTATTTGTAGGAACAGACCCTACTAATGGAATAAGCTTTTCACAATGTAACCATTGGTGAACATCATCATAGATCCTATATAGATTTTCGAAAGTTAAATTTGAAATTGTCAATGCATTCAATAGTTTGGAATATGCTTTAACTTCTCCCTTCGGTTGAAACCATCCTGTTATAGTGGGTTGTTCAATAACAACTTTGGTCCTAGCATTTTTATTAAGCCTTTTATGACAAGTACTCAAAAGAATTTTGCTCCAGAGATATCCTCTAAATCAACAACCTCTTCCTGTAGTTGCTTCAATTGCTTCTTACGATATTCTAGATCATTCATTTGTTTCTTTTCATCGTACTCAATAACATTTTCTTCACCAGTCGCGGAAATATCAAGGAGCACCATTCTCCCACTGACACGGGCTTCTAGGTTAATGTACTCATCTAGGTCCATGTTCGGCCAAAAGTTCACAAGCTGAATAACGTCATTCTTAGACCCAAGACGGTCAATACGACCAAATCGCTGTATAATTCGAACTGGATTCCAATGGATATCATAATTAATTAAATAATCACAGTCTTGAAGATTTTGCCCCTCTGAAATACAGTCTGTTGCAATTAATATATCAATTTCATCCACTATACTAGAATTGATTTTACTTCGCTCCTTGGATTGTGGTGAAAAATTCGTCAAGATAGAATTTAAATCTTTTTGTATTCCTTTTAATGTAGTCTGGTTACCGCCAGAGCCAGTGACGAGTGCAGTATTTATACCATGATGATTCGAGACCCATTCTGATATCTCTTCATACAAGTAACTTGCCGTGTCAGCAAAAGCAGTAAAGATGATGATCTTCTTGTTATCGCCATTAATAGGATAAAGAAGCTTTTGCTCGATCATAGATTTTAACTTGTTTAATTTGACATCACGTGGAGCCTGTACTTTTGCTGATTCTATTAGTAATTTCTCAAGTTTCTCCCTATCATCCTGTAAATCTTGTTTCCATTTAATACGATCGATATCTTGGAGTAAGACTTTTACCTTCGACCCTATTAACATGTTTTCAACATCTTCATCATCAATATCAATTTCATTAATAGTAATATCGGAATTCGAATATTGTTGAATATGATCAAGTTTTACTAACAAGTCATCTATTTTTGTTAAAAGAGAGGCTACAGTCATCCCAAATGAATGGATCGAGCTTTCCATTCGCTTAAGTAGGTTTACCCTCATTAAGTGGACAAGGCTGCGTTCACGGTCAATTTGCTTAAAAACTGATCCGCCTTTTACTTTCTTATCATATTTACGACTATACTCCTCTTGTTTTTCAGGCATTACATATTTCAATGGTGAGTACGCACTTAGATTCAATCTGTTAATGAGCTTATTTACTTCCTTTATTTCAGGAAACTCATTGTACTCATCGATATCGGCATGAACATTTCTTGGCTTTAACCGTTCTGGGAATTTTCCGATTTCTGCCATGTTATAGTATTTTTCAATATGTTTTCTTGAACGAGCGATTGTTACTGCATCCAGTAATTTAAAATAGTCAAAGTTCAACATTTCAAGTAGAGTATCAGATTTTCGTTCCTGATCTTCTAATTTGAGCCATTTATTAAATGACAGCTGTGCTTTTCTCAACGTCTGTTCAATACTTTCAATCCCAGCCGCTTCCAAAGCCTCGTCTATACCTTCCGTAATAAAAGCTACTTGATTCTTTAAATCATTCATTTTGTTATTTACAGGCGTTGCTGAAAGCATCAACACCTTCGTTTTCACACCTGCTTTAATGATTTGATTCATTAACCTCGAATAACGGGTTTCCCTGTCATTTCTAGCCTCATTATTTCTAAAATTATGTGATAGTGCATCTCCTACAATTCCAGACCTTTTATTATCCAACATTTTTCCTAGCATTCTTGCACCCCCGAAGAAATACAGTACATTTATACTATTTGATATTCTATATAAAAATTTAGTATGTTTAAACTCATTTGGCGAAATATTCCATTATTAAAGATTTTATTAACTATTTTTCATTCTATCATGTTTTTTACCAATGCTCGCCACTGTGTTCACCATTTATCCCCAAGTATTACAAATAGGTACGTCAGAAATCCAAATTTACAACTTTAAAAATTTTGAAAGATAAAAAAGCCTAATTCCTCCGTATTTTTAGTAAGGAATTAGGCTTTTGATGTTACACAAACGCGCCCTATAATGGAATACATCTATGGAGAAAAAGAACAGGAACCAACAATATTAGAATTGTACCTACAACAGACACGGATATAACTTTAGTTAAATCATTTTTCACTTCTTTTTTCAAAAAAACATCACCTATAATATTTGTCATTTATTTAATAATTGCGCCCGATTGTTGAGTATCGGTATCATTCCCTGTGCAGCAAGTTTCATTTTGTTAAAGTACCCGCTAGTTTAATGGCTCTGGACTTGATTATTATCTCTATCCCAAAAGATATCCAATAAATTTGAGAGAAAATATCAAGAGAAACTGCCGATAATAATCCCTGCAATTATGATGCTGATAACATGAAAACCAGCCGTTATCATGTAAAGTTTCAACTTCATCCCTTCATATAGGGCATTAGTGGCAGAGGTGGCAGCAATGACAAGACCTACTACTAACCCGAGCCACAAACCTTCTGCCCAACCATCTATATTTGCCCATTGAGCAATAATCGCTAACAAAAAAGAATTTACAATAGCCATCAAAATCGAACCAGTCATCACTTTTCCCAAGCTAGGAAGATCCTCCTGCTTCAACCCCTTTAACGTTTGCCAAGTATTCCAGAATATCATAGGTGAATACCAGAATGAACCTAGAATGCAAATAGCAACCGCACCTAAAATTACTGCTAAATAATTTATTGTACCAAAATCCAAATTCATTTTTTTCCTCCCAAAATCTCACTTCTTACTAGTCTTTTCTCACCAATTATAAAAAGAATAATCTATATTAGCAATGGCACTCCTAATCACAATTTGTTTATTAGCTAACCTGTCCTTTCTATTAGATTTATTCTACAATCTATCCTGTTAACAAAAAGACACGCCTCTTTATGCGTATCTGATTTCGATTAAGTTTAATTTGTATAGCTTTCAAAAATACAAAGTTAAAGCTGAAAAAGATGCTGCCACTCGTTGATGAGACACAAAAACAGGCTTTACAAATAATGATTAAAATATAGCATATGGCGAATGCCATCTATACAACTCCTCAAAAACCAGGTCCGAAAAAGTGCTTTTTTCGGACCGACTTAACCCTAAAATCATTTACCTCCAATATATGGTTAATCGTTGCTCTCCCTCAACAATATGGCCGGATTGCGGAAGAATGATCTTGCATCAAGAAGGTATGAAGTGGTAAACAGTCTGTCATTCATTTGTATACTTTTTGTCATTCAGAGGTGAAACTATAGCATGGATGATACAGTTCATTGCAGTTCGATCGGCGTAAAGTCATCTTTAGAAAAGCTTGTATCACTTGTACTTAATGGAAGCAGGAGAATATTCATGTACCTGCTTTTGGAAATGCAAATGCATGATAGTATGACAAATAATTGCTCGTTTATTTTAAAAGGTAAAATCAAAAAAACTGTACGCCAATTGTAAAGAGTTGACTACAATTGACATACAGTTTATGTCCATCTTATTGTTACTTCTCTTTTTTTTCTTGAGACTTTAAGGCTACCCGTTCAAGTCCATTGTTCGCGAATTCTACATCTGTTTTTGGCATTGCAGGATTATTCCTGATTTGCTTATTCTTCTTGTTAGACATTTTTGCACCACCTTTTCAAGTTTGGACTGTGAGTTCATAATCCGCCTTTTTAGTTTGGATCCTTTTTTGCTGGCTATACAGATGGAAGTTTTTTTAGCAAAAATACCTAACACTTTATGGAAGTTAATTTTAAAATAATGATACGTTCACCCTATTGAATGACTTCCTCGCCCTGATAGATTCGAAATGCCGGCACAATGGTGTCTGAAACGATTTCTTTTCCTTTTTCACGGATAAAGTCCAATTTATAGTAGGCATCGAATCGTTGGCTTATTTCTGTTTTCACCAGTTCAGGTGGTGTCACGACGATGAATTGAAATTTCAGTTTCTCAGCGACAGCGAAGATCGGGTCAAGAACATGTGCCGATGCAGCTTGTCCAAATGGATTATCACAGACTAACGGAACCCAGCTTTGATCGGTTTCGCTTTTCACTGATAATAACATCATCATCATGACCATACGAGCGGAAAGCTTTTGTCCGCCGCTTCCGTCTGATTTCGTCTTAGATCCTTGATTAATTGTCTGCCAGGTTGAATAATGCTCTCTTTTTGGCTTACCATACATAAAGGCGTTATCCGTTCGCATATTATAGACGAGCAGCTCAGGGTATCGATTTCGAAGCGATACAAATAAAATTTGCTCATCACTAATAAGCTGTTTGATTTCTTGTTCTAATGATAGATTGTTGTTATCAATCAAATCAAACTGTTTCGTAATTTTGTTAATGGCAGCGACAAAATGCTGCTTCAGTAATGGCTCGATCTCTTCTGCCCTTTTCGGTAGGATGTCCTCTTTGAGTTGGACAAGCGGAAACGAGCCTCGTTCATTTTTCAGCTTCATTTTCACAATCATCGAACGAATCGACTCCGAAATACTCATCACCTTCATGCTGGCACGGCTAGCCCAGAAGTTTTGCGCCTTTTCGGCTCGTTCTTTGTCACGTTCTAATTGCTCCAATCCGCTTTGTGAAAAACGCTTCATATTTTTAACAATCGTTTGAATATGCGAATAATGCCTAGTATCCATATGGTCAAGTGTTGTTAACACTTCATTTTTAAAACGAATCTCCCAATCTTTCCCTTCAATCGCTAGCTTTACATTGCGCAAAGATTGTTCGATTTTCGCATGCTTCTCTTGACCTTCTTCCTGAATCGCTTGATGCTCTTCACACCAGGACAAGATGCAGGCTTTCCCTTGATTCTTAATTTTTTCGACATCCTGATCCGTGAATGCAGCTGCTTCCTCTTTAAGAATCACGGATAAAGTTAACAGATCCCCTTCATAGCCAGTAATAGTCGCTTCTGTTTCCTTTAGGAGCTTTTCCGTCTGCTTTACTTCATCTTTCGCTATTTTCGTTTGATCAGTAATTTCGACGGCCTTTACCTCTAAGTCAAGGTCTTCCCATTCTTCAGGCTGTTTTTCATGCTTGGCGACCTTCTTGCCTAACTTTTCACGCTGCCCTTTCGCATGCTGTAAGGAGGTTTCTGCTACGGTTACGGCAGTACCTTGGTCACGCTCTTCTTTTTCTGCTGTCCTTGCTTCCTTCTGGGCGGTTTGCAGCATATTTTCCAATATACTAATCGGTTCATCTGGTTCAGGATTTTCCTTCCAACTCTCATGATGAACGATCAGTTTTTTCTCCAATTTCTTTTGTTGCTTTTGCTCTGATTCTCTTGTCGCTTGAATCACCAATAATTCACTAGCTTGCTCTTCTTTTGATTTTTGCAGCTGCTTTAATTCCTCGATACTCCCATTCATCTCTTCTAAAAGATGCGGTGAAAGACGGGGAACCTCTTCACTTAGGTCTGCCTTTTCTTCAGTTGGAAACGCCGCAACATTAATAAAGGCAGCAATTTCTTTGATCGTTTGTTCGATGGTCAGCTTCCATTCAAAATAGGTTTGCTTCCACTTGCTTTGCAAGTCAACGATCGTTTGGTGCTCTTTACTTATTTCCTGTTGCCTGATCGTCAAAGCTTCCTTCTGTTTGTCTTTCTCTAGCTTCAATTGTTTATTTTCTTGATGAAGCCTCTTTTCATCATCAAAAGTAGTTAATGTATCTACGTCTGTTGAAAGCTTTTTCACTTTTCGTTTCGTTTGTTCCAACTGTTCTTTAATTTGCCGCTGCAATTCCTTCTCTTTTTCCGCTTGCGTAATGATGTCTTGTAGTTTCATTTTCTCAGACAGAAGAGCATTCTGTTCCTGACTGAGTGTTCTTTCAAGATCAATGGAAAGCTCACTTGATAGGAATCGATCAATTTCTTTTAAAATACGACGGAATGAGAGCTCTGTTTTCTCGATTTCATCAAGCGTTTCTTGCTTTTCTTCTATTTGTTTCGCAATCCTAATTTTCCAGCTAGTGAATTGATTTTTATCTGTTACTAGCGTTTGTTCGATTCCGTTAAGGATAACAAAAGAAGCTTGATCCTTTGCTTGGTTCATTTCCTCACGCAAGAAGATGGGGACAGGGCTATTAAACAATCTTCCGGAAAGAACCTGCTGATTAATTTTTTGCCATTGATGTTGACTGACAACCAAACCATATGGGAGAAGCGGATACGTCAAAAGGGTCTTCGCTAAATCCTCGGGACTTAAGGATTGGAGAAATTGCGTTCCAAAGAATACATCAATCCCCGTTTTTTCATCAATCCATTCCTTTAACTCTTTCACATCCTTATTGGCAATCCAGAAATGATCATCATTTAAAGAATGGTCGAGCTGTGTTTTCCAAAGCTCTTTTTTCACTTGTTCCCCTTGTTGCTTATTCTGTCCCAGCAGTCCTTCTATCTGAAGGGAATATTTCGATAATAGAGCGTGACTTAATGGCACCGTGACATCCTCTAGTAAACCACGAAGCTTCTCAACTAGTTTTGCTTCTTTTTGCGTTTGCGCATCATTTGCTTGCTTTAGCTCGTCACATTTTTCTTCTGAAAACGTAATGGATTGAGCAAGGGTACCGTGTGATGCAGCTAGCTGCTTTTGCTTTTCCGTAGATTCATGATCTTTTGCAGACAGCTCTTCTAACTGAGCCTTTTTGGTTTCGATTTGTTTTGCTAGGCTTTCGATATACCCATTTAAATCATAGGTGATGCGGTCGCCAAACTCGTTTATAAGCGCATTTTCCTTTGACTCGAACGCATGCATTTGCGTATAGAGACGATCCATTTCCGTAGAAAGCTGCGCCAGCTCCATGGTCTTTTGTTTATCCTGCTGTGTCAGTTCGGTTTCTTTTTTCTTTAAGAACCTTTGGTAGCCATGATACTGCTTCATCGCCGTTTGGATCGATTGGTAAGAATTCTCCCATTGCACTAAGGCTTCTTTTTTGATTTCATCCATTCGTTGATTAACCTGCACCAAGCCGCTGTTTTGTTCTAATTTCGCCATTTGCTGAGAAAGGGAGTGAATAGTTTGTTCGTATTCATACCACTCTTTTAAGATCGTCTGAAAGGAAAGCTCTTCTTTTCGTTCCTGCTTTTCTTTGACATGTTCTTGTAAAGTTGTGTGCTTTTTCCGTTCATCTTCTAATTTCTTCTCCCAATCTCGTACTTCTCTATGTGCTTTCGCAAACTCCAAGTTGTCTTTTTGGAAACGTAAATTAGCTTGTTTTACGGTTAATTTTTCAATGTCTTTTTCTAAAGTAAGAATCGTTTCCTCTTCTGTTTTCTTCAAATGCTCTAATGCACCAAGCAGTTGTCTTCCTACCTTAATGCCATCTTCTATAATTTCTTTATGTTCAATCCCTTTTGCTATGTGTTCTTCAAATGGGATAATATCCTCTAAAAACTCCTTGTGGGCTTGTTCTCTTTTTAAAAGTACAGGCAGGTCCTTCGCAATACTTGCCTGGCTCTTGAAGATTTCCACAAGATCGTTCTTTTGATGTTCTGTTCGATGTAAGACTTGACTAACAGTAGGAATGATTCGTTTTTGGAACAAAGAATGATCATCCTCTGCTCCCTCAAAGTATTTTCCAACCCCGCCTTCATCCTTATTAATGTCCTTGAGAATATCCCAGTCTTTACGGTTAATTCCGTATGTATCAAGAATGCGAACATGCTTTTTCGTATCTCGGTAAACATCATATCCATTCCATTTTAAATAGTCTTTCAACACCTCAGTGTCGGCCACTTCCTCATTTTCATAAAGGGGAATATGCTCGAGGACTGCTTCTTCTTTCCGTTCAAACTCTCTTGTATAAAATGTAAAAGTAGGGAGGATTTTTGCTTCCTGTTCAAGCGTTCTACCTTCATTTCCCGTTTCTTCACTCATCGAGATTCGCTGCTCAGCTGAGAACATTCCCCCCGTGACGAGATGACGGCGGTCCGCACCATCTAATTCCCACTGAATCACCACATGAAAGGTATAAGGGATAAATTGTTCCTTATTATTAAAGAAGAATTGCTGATAATAGCGATTATTTTGTTTTCCCCAAGAGGTTCCAGGTTTGAGAATTTGGAAGATGGTTTGAAGGAATACTCCTTTCCCACCGCCGTTCATCATCGAAATGAGGCCATTTGTTGACGTTTCCTCATTATGGAAGTTAAACGTGGTATTTTTATATTGTTTTTGCATGCCATCGTACTTCAGGCCCACAATTCTAATTCGATGAATCTTCGGCATGCCCATCCCCCTCTGCTGTCATTAATTGTTTCAATAATTCATAACGATCATAATCATGGTACAAGTATTCAATCCGTTCAAACAGCTCTTGCTTTGGGATCACCTTGGGGATATCATCCCGATCGAGAATGACGACTAACCGTTCCGTCTCCAATAAGCGCATGGCTGTGGCAATTAAGCCGATTCTTGTTCGTCGATTGGCTTTTTTCGCGCCATAATCTTCCGTTTCCACTTCCATGTATGTCCACGTTGTAACAACTTCCTTCATATCGATCCGTTCTTCTTCACCAAAGGTAGGATTAGTTTTTAGAATATTCCCCCAATTTACAATCAGATCATTGACTTGTCGCTCTAATGTGTAGTAGCTAATTCCTTCCCGCTGCGATCGAATTTTGGCTGCCTGATTACGGTCGACGCTCGCTAAAAAAGACATAATCACCACGCTAATGAGATGAAAATGTTTTTTCGACTCGATATGTTTATGCTTTTCCTTCATATGAGTAAAATGGGTCGCAAACACGGAGCCAGTTGGCTGGACAACCAATTGAATACGTTTAGGCGATTCAATGATATAGGTACCTGATTCATCTGCTAATAGCAGGACGGTCTGTCTTACCTCCGGATCAAAATAGGTCTGAAAGTGTTCACTATATTCATCGATGACTTTATCTTTTAAGAGAGTAAAATAGACAGCCGCTGCTCTCTTGATGGCTTCTGCACTCATTTATTGGGCCTCCTGTATACATAGTTTAAAAGGGGTTATTTTCATACGCTGCCACAGGAGAGGTTCGGCCCGATGATCAAACATCGTAAAGATCTTCATGCCTTCAAACACTTGAAACTGCGGGTATTCATTCATTAGTTTATAAAGGAGAATTTCCCTTTCATCGCTTAAAGTCTCTTCCTTCCGATGCAGCACTTGAACCTTCAGCGGCTTCTTGTCAAACATCATCCACAGGTCGATTGTTTCCGATTCTTCAAACCATAGATCCTGCACTTCTAATGGAAAGTTGGATAGTTCCACTAATGAAAACTCGCCCGTTGTTTGCAAATGTTGAAACACATAACTCCAAGCCTTACTTACAGAATTCCAGTCCGTCACCCGCAAGCGAGTGATGCTTTCTTCTGCCTCCTCCTCGACGACCACATCCGTAACTTGTTTTTCATCGAATTCCTGTTCCCCCCAAATCCAATCAAGGGGCAGGATGAATTCATTCTTCGGTGAAAATAACGGAGACAGTACGGTTTCGATTTCCGTAAAAGAACGAACGCCTTCCTTCATGAACACATTTTCATAAAGATGTTCTCGGAATGAAACCAAGCTATCTTCCCAAAACAAAGAAGGGTTTTCTGCTTTTAATTTCAGTTCATAGGAAATGTTTTGAATAACGAGCTTCGCAAACCGATCATGCAATTGTCTAGTATGGCCTACTTTTTCTTGGAGAAGATGCAGTTCTTTTTGTACCTCATCATCCTCTTCATTTCTTCGTTTCGTTTTTTCAATCATACTCGTAATGGTCCGGAAGTGCGTTTTTTCCTCATCAAATTGCTTTTCGATTTCAGCACGGTTATCAGCCCGTTGCATGTCTTCTTCCATTAATAAGATTTTGGGATTATTGATCATTTCCTTTTGAAAGGAGAATTCTTTTGCCATTAAGCGGTTGACGCGTGAAATGAGGTGATCGAGGTTTCGAGTCGCTTTACGGAAATTTCCGTTTTTAATCAACTGCATACTGTACAGTTGTTCGATGGTGATGGAGAATTCCTCCGCCATTTCCCTGCTCATAAAAATCATTTCCTGCGATATCTCGGTGAGTTTATAGACAATGGAACCGCCCAACTCTAAATTGGTGTATAACTCATCCATTGTCACATACCGGAACACCTGAGTCTCCCAGACCTGCCTGATTTCATCGAAATATAACGCTTCAAACGGTTGACTGTACTCTTCCTTTCCTGAATATAAGAGTCCACTTGTCATCCGCTCAATTTGCTTATCGTCGGCGAGAAGCTTCATTTGTTTGATTGCCTCTTCCACCATGTACTTAATATCAGATTTTTTTCTTTGATCATCGTCATTTAATTCCCGATAAAAGATGGTGAGGAGTACTTGCATGAGAATCGTTTGAACATAAGGTTTCAGCTCCCCTACGTCCATTCCCCTCCCAAGCTCAAACAATGGATTTAATCGCTGCATTCTTCCTGCGAAGCCTTCCCATGATTCGTTCACATCCATCGCCTCCAAGTTTCGATTGTCAGTACTTCCTGTGGAATCCGCTTATTTTCGTTCCATAATTGCATGAGTATGGCTTGCTCCTCTTCGGTAAACCATTGAAGAAAGTCATCCAAGTAATTTTGTGTTTGACCTTGTTTTTGATCATTCCTTTGTTCCATACATTCCAGCATTTTGCGATAAATTTTTAAGGCAGGCTGAATACAACTGGCTGGATATTTTTCAATCAGACGGATAAGGATGCCATATCCGGCCGCATCCAGATCACCTGCGTAATAAAAAAGATAATTTTTCGGGGGAAACATGCGAAAGAAAAAGGAAAAGCTTCGTTCGATTTTCGTCCCTTCCCCATAAATAATGAGATCAGGCTCATAGTCCAACTGGCCTGCTTCTACTAATTGAATCGAAGTATGAAAGAATGATAGATTTTCGACGATGAGGATCCGCTGAATCTCATCGATGGCTTTTCCTTGTTTGATCCAAAACACAAATGGCTCTCCATAGTTCACCATTTTAAGCTGTTCTGCTGTGATGCCTATTCTCGTGAAAAAGCCTTTGCCATCCGAAAACTGTTCGCTATCTAACAGAAATTTTTCATGGCCAAATAGCTCTAAGCTTCTTTCTTCGACGGAAACCCATTCTCGCTCCTGACTCGATTGTAAAAAAGAATAGACCTTCTGGATGCGATTCCATTCCTCTTCTGATTGCCATTCGGGATACCGTTCATAATAGGAAAAATCAAACTGATCACTTAATTTCATCATCTCCAGACGATCCCATTTGGATGTCTGGGTTTTAAGATTCACCCAGTAATATAAAGCAAGCGCGGGTGTTTTCCCGTTGTATTGATTATTTTGTATGGGGATTAGCTCCCCTTCTGCTTGTAAGGTTTGTATGGTGTTATAAAATTGTGCATAGCCATCCAGCTCAAAATAATCATTCATCAGCTTGCGTAATTGCAGTTCTAAATCATTTAGATTGATTCTCTTTTTTTGACTAGGGTGTTGGATGTCTGAAATAAACCCTCTCACCCGTGTTTCTATGATCTCGATTGTGCCCACCTACTTATATCTTCTAAAGTCATAGGAAATAAATCCTGCTTTTCATTCCGACATCCTTCTATTATAGACTAATTGTGGGTGCCAGGCACGCACTGAAAAATTGATGGTTTTGTCATTCATTTATAAATGTTATTGTTTGTACAAGCCGATTCTCGTAATCTCCTTTTAGGACTTTATCGTTCTCAAAAGGAGACATTTCCTATTTCCCACAACAATAAATAAGCAAAAAACACCGAAAGACCACTTTCTAATAGAGTAGTCTTTTCGGTGTTTTTTACTTTCAATCAGTGATCAATTTCTCATAAAACGACCATTTTTGATGGCTTTTCGTTATCAATCTTGCATTCTGTCACGTTTACATTGGATGGCATCAATGGATGGTTTCGAATCACTTCAGCATAATTTTGCCTATTGTCAGCAGAGGCTTCGTTGCCCTCCAGCCATTCTCTTACACTGCATTTCGGGAATTCTGGCATGCAATTTTCAAACAGATAATCCAACGTTTTAATTTTCTCTTGTAATTCTTTATTTTCATATAGTTGTTTAAGTGTCTCTCTTTCATTCTTTCGCTCTGCTGTTGGAACAGCAACAACTATTTCTTCCACATTCTCCTGATAAACGGCAAGAATGATGTCCCGCATGATATCACTGAAGGGTGAAAAGTCTGGTCCATAAGATTGCAAGACTAAGATATGATCCGTTTGAAGACGATCCATCTCTTTCAATATACTTTTCGGGCTTTGCTCCATCCCCATCACAAACAACACTTTTCTGTTTTCCACCATATTCATTATCTCACCCCGTTTAATGCAGTTTTAATCTTTTCCGTTGGACACAACTTTCCAAACATTTAGGGAAGCCCCATCGTTAGGCGAATTTTTTCTCCAAATCTCCTGAGAGTTTAAAGACCATGACCCTTTCACCGGTTTGCGTGCTAAGATCGGTATGAATACTGATTACTTCCTCACCTGTTATCGAATAAACAATGTGCTTCAATTCTTCTTGTCCTGATTCCACCAAGCTGTTTCGTGTCGTTTTTATCGATAACAGCCCTTCTTTATCCCTGCATAAGGCATATTCAGCTGGGGTTAATATGCCATTCAATGTCACAATCACCATATCCCGTACAATATCTGTCTTTACAGAAATGGAACCGCGGCCCAGATAACTTTTCTCCCAATGGGTTAATGCTTTACTAATTTCAGCTTCAATCATGCCTTTTGACTTGTCCATATTGATTTCTATCCTTTCTCTACTAACCAAAAATCGTACAGTTCATCAATGATTTCTTACACCATGACGGCGCTATGACCAACTTTTCCAGTTACCTTCTGGATCAATGGATGCGAGCCGCAGCCAACCGTTGTCTACTTTTTGTTGAAAGGTCCGATCATGCTTCAACAATCGTTCCACATATTCCGTTGGTGCCTGGATGACCACCAATAGCCTGATAGGTGCATGATAGATCGTTTCATCCGATTGCATGACCGATTGCCATGGGAGTCCAGATAATAAATCACTGGCATTGCCCTGCATCACTCCAATTCCGGCTGTCACGGTCTGGGTTGCTTTATTTCCGCTGCCATAATAATGCGGTGCAACAGCAGATGCGTAATATTGCAGGTTAATCCATTGGCTAACAGTTGCCGGCCCGGCAATAATGCTGGCAAGCAGAGAGCCATTTTTATCTTTTATCCAATTATAGTTATGAAGAAAAACTCTGCCCTCCAGATTGCACTCTTCGGTCAGGCTTCGTTCTCCGATGACAAACGCCGCATTACCTGCCAGCCCCCATTCTGGACGGATTTCACTCCAGTCCTCTGAATGCCGCTCGGCTTCTTCTTTAGGATTTTTGCGATTGAATTTGAGATTCGGTAATTTCGAAATCCGCTCGGCGCTAGCCTGTTCACTCACCTGTGGCAGAACGGCCTGGATGCAGGTAAAGGCCTCTTCAGCCTTTGCCGAGAGCTTTGGCAGATACTCCCAATGCAGTTCATCAAGTGTGGTAATATGCTCGGCCGCCGCAAAAATAGTTTCCTCCGGTATCAAAATCCCCCTAGCTTTTAGTGACTGCCTTACATGGGGAAAGTTGCACAATTCAGCCAATACTCGTGCATTAAAAGCGCTTGAGGTGCCGCCGCATGCCCCGCAATCGAGCGAAGCCGCATATGGGTTATTGATGCTTCGGCTTCCATGTCCGCAAATCACCACTAATGGAGCGAAATGATCGGTGAGCCCCATCGTTATTAAAGCCTGCTCCACATATTGCACTTTCTCTTCCTCTGAAAAACCGATCGGTAGCTCCGATTTAGATTGCTCCATACGGTCAAGCGTTAGTCTCACATCAGGTTTCATCACCCACGTGTCAAGCAGCTTCTTGAAAGTGCGACCTGTACTCCTTGGTATAAAAGTTCGGGCTAGTGTCTGCATGCTAAGCCAAGGTCCGCTTACTTCCGGCAGCAATAGACTGGCAAGCAGGTTGTGTTTCATTGACTTGAATGTACCTTTAAGTGAATGAACTGCTTCAATCCGCTCGTGAAATGGTTTGTACTGCGATTCAGGTAAGTATTCCATTACCTTGAATTGCGGTTTTGACATAACCGGCAAGGAAGGATGGCTATGCTTTTGTTCAAGTTTGCAGGTTTCAATCGGCAAACCGTAGAATCCGGCTGCCCCAAAGGTTTCAACCCCCTCTGTCTGTTCCAGTTTTCGACGGAAAGGCTCTGATCGGACATCGATGCAAAAAACGAATTGTGCCAACGAAGGTTTATTTGGCTCAGAGACCAGCTCCTGCTTCGAGAGGATTTGCTCCATTAGTTGTTTTTCATATGTTTTTTCCCAAGCTTCCAGCCATAGCCTATTGCGGACAATCTTATCAAACTGCCGAGCCAGGTTCAAACGTGCTTTTTGTTCCACATCAGACAATTGATGCCATTTATCTATGGGGACATTCCCCCAATGAATCCAAGCGGCGATTAACGGTTCCAGGCGCACTTGCTCTTCCCTTCCTTGTTTAGACAATGGAAAATGAGGCTTCAACAATATCAGCTCCATTGAGATTCGAATAGCCAAATAGTCAGTAAGCAAGGAGCTATCCTTTATTTGTTGCTGTGTGCGCCATAGCATCATCCCCGCCCAGCCTGGCAGAGCCAGCAAGTGGGCTTCAAGATATTCCTGCGTCTCTGAATCGGAAATTCCTAGTTGTGATAGAGCCTCTACTAAAGCTATGTCTGCTTCATTCGGCAAATGTTTTATCTGTTTCCGTGCCTCTAACGATAAGGCCGGGTCTAAGCAAGCCATTCGCTTCCATGCCTGATAGAAACCTTGTTCACGATTGGGCATGGACCAAACGGCCTGAGACTCATCCAGAAATAATTTACACCACTTGATCATATGGCGGTTGAGATCTCTAAACTTCCCGTCGCCTTCTTTCTGTTCAAAACACTGGCTAAGGGGTTTAACGGTTTTTCTTGTATGCAGATGGAAATTGAAGTCACTCAGCCTTTTTGCCAAGCTTTTCACTTCGGGAAGTGCCGTTAATTCAGAAGAAGGCGGACCCTGCGTAAGAGCCGTGCGGCAAAACTGCACCGCATCCGTGTGCGAAAGTTCGAAATCGTGCTGCTCAAGCCAGAGCTGCAGCCCTTCTTCTAAAAATTCCACATCCATTTCACCATGGTTCCATGCTGATTGCAAGACAGAATCGTTGGGAAGTAGCTCGATATCGCAACGATCTTTGAATCGGCGTACCATCTGTTCAAAGGATTGCCCCTCCAAACTGGCCCAGGGGCTGCGTGCTGCAAACTGGCTAATCGGGCCAAGCGGAGCGATGATTTCGCTGGCTGCTTTCACTATTTCATGAATAGTAAGACCACGTTCTTCCGTTTCATTTTCCCAATTTAAAGGTCTAGCTAATGTCGTTGTCATTTAGATTCCCCCCGATAAAACAAGGATTTTGCCAAATAGGTTGGATGACTTTCCACTACATCTTTGTGCGGCTCGCCTAAATGGACAAGCCAAAGATAAATGATCGTAAAGGCGGTTGAGGAACGTTTGTGTGCCAGCCATAACCCAACAGCAGTACCTCCCAGTAAGAGAAACAGGACCCAGATGATGGCAGGACAAGAAGGGTTCATCCCAGAAAGAATGGTTTCATGTAACAGGCTGTCTAAGGACTTATGAATGTATGTGAACATCAATAACGCCCCTGCAAGAAAAGTCAATCCAGCAAATCGACCCGTTCTGCCATTTCCAAAAGCAACGAGTCCGATCCAAGCAAATAGCATGGACCAGCCTAAAATGAAGCTGCTAATAATTGGATAACCCTCTCCACCAGAAGTCAGCAAATAGCCAATCCCCGTCATGAGAGCTAAAATCACTCCAGTGATCACCCACAAATTGGGGATTTGACGACTTTTGAAGGAATGAATCTCCCTGTGCTGGACGGCAGATCCAGCCTGCAGGAACAGGCTCGCTTTGAACAGTCCATGTAAGAGTGCATGAATTACGGCTGCTAAATAGGCCCCTAATGCACACTGAATTAGCATGAATCCCATTTGTGCAATGGTCGAGCCCACCAACTGCCGTTTATAGTCGACATGAACAAGCATGATTCCGGTTCCCAGCAGAACGGAAAAACCAGACACCACAAGCAAAAAGATCTGTGCTGCCTCACCGCTAAAGATCGGTGCGAAACGTGTAAACAATAGACCACCGGCATTGACGATTCCGGCATGCATGACAGCTGAAACAGGCGTTGGAGCGACTACCGAATCCAACAGCCAACGTTGAAAAGGAAACTGTGCAGATGGAATGAACATCGCAATGATTAAAAGGAGATTGATGCAGGTCCTCTCCCATGATGGGAGTTGTGCAAGATTATTTTTTTCAAGCACAATGGATAGTTGCCACTGTCCTGTTGTTTGTGCCATCCAAATAACAGCCACTAGTAGGATCAGCCAACTGATTAAAAATAGCCGGCCTGCAGAGGCAGCTGCCTTTCTGGCCACTTGCCACTCCTTATGTAATCGGATAAGCAACGTAAGTCCCAACAAGGTCACTCCCCAGCAAACCAAAAGAAGACGAAGGTCATTGCTGATCCAGGCAAGCGTGTCAGCATATGTTGTGAATGTCAGCAGAGCAAAATATTTTCGGTAATCACGATCACCGAATAAGTATCGGACAGAATAACGCTGCACAATCAAACCGATTGTCAGGACAAATAGGGCCAGGAGCCAAGAAAGCGAGTCAAAACGCCATGGACCAACCATCACCGTTCGATTGTTAGCGAGAAGCCCCCACAAGGCAACGATGGGAGGCAACGAAAGAAGGCCAATGTGATAACGAACCAAATGTACGGGAACCTTTTTATATAGCAGGAAAATGGTGCTTACCATGGAAACGGTAAGAACGATAAAAAAGGCAGTTGGCAATGAAATGAAATCATGATTATGGGTCATTCTATCTCTCTCCCCCCATAGATTTTAATACTATGAATCTTTTACTTTATCGTTTTAAAAAACAAAAAAACCGGCAAGCTCTAAATTTAATGGTCCTGTTAAACCATTAAACTTGGATGATTGCCGGTTTACTTTTAACTGCCTAATCAGGCTTTTAAATAGTCTACCTTTATTGTATGTAATTTAAGAATGCAATTAGATAAGATTTCTATTTTCAATCGGATTCCTTTTTCATCAAGTCAATAGGTGATATTAACTTTCTGCTAAAGGCTCTTTATTGAAAAAATCAATTTCATTATTAGCACGTACTAAATGTTACTATGGAATTTTTATACTGTCAAGTTACTAAAACAGCAGTATAATGCTATGTGGCTGGAAACTGTATTTTGAAAATATTAGAACCTTTTGTTCACTATTATCTTAGAAGAAAGACTTTCACAAAAAAGTCTGCTTCTTAAACCTCCACTGTATACATTAGCCGGAAATTCTCCGCCTATGAATTCTCAAACCTCCACGAAAATCAACAATAAATAAAAACAGAGCCGTGATCTAAAATTCTATTTTCCTTATAAAGGGAATATCTGATCAATTTCTTGAAGCTCTGAAGCAGATAATTGAATTTGTAACGTTTTTAAATTATGGAGTACTTGGTCAGCACGCTTGGCACCTGGAATAATGACGTCGATGCATGGACGGGACAGATACCAAGCAAGAATCACTTGAGAAACCTCCGCACCCTTAGTCACTGCAATTTGACGAACTCGCTCAATCTTTTCCAAGTTCTTTTCGAAAACACCTGCCTGAAATTGCGGTCTTTTTCGATTCTTTTCACTAATTTCAGTTTCTTGATTATATTTACCTGTTAATAACCCAGAAGCTAGTGGGTAAAACGGCACAAAAGAAATTTGCTGTTCGGTTACGTATGGGAATAATTCCTTCTCTGCATCGCGGCTTATCAAGTTGTACTCCCCTTGATAGACATCCACATAGCCATCTTTGTTGGCTTCCTTTAATTGATGAAGAGAAAAATTAGACACTCCGATGGCTTTAATCTTCCCTTCATCCTTCAATAGCTTTAACGCTCCCACCGCTTCGTCTTTTGGTGTATCTTGGTCAGGAAAATGAATATAGAATAGATCTATGTAATCCGTTTGCAGCCGTTTTAAACTCTCTTCGACGGCTTGTTTTAGAAAAGCAGGTGAGTTATCTAAGATCATATCATTACCATTTAATTGATGTGCTGCTTTGGATGCAATGACAATTTCCGAACGAGTTCCGCTTTCTTTCACAACTTCCCCAATGATTTCTTCCGATCGCCCCAAACCATAAATATAAGCTGTGTCTAGAAAATTAATCCCTTGACTTAGACCAGTTCGGACCAATTCCCTGCCTGCTTCTTCATCAAGGTTTGGAAAAAGATTATGTCCCCCAACGGCATTGGTTCCAAGACCAATCGGATTAACAAATAAATCGGTTTTCCCTATTCGAGTATGTTTGGCCATTAACTTCCATCTCCCTTATTTTACTAATTTAATGATAACAAACGATTGGAAGAGAAAACAAAGTTAATGCCTTTATTTTCTGATAAAAATAAAAAACAAATTTAGGTAAGAATAGGGATAAGGAATCATCCGTTTCCCTTGATGGGTTGACAATCGGATTGGCCGTAGCCATAGGTAGCTAACATAATAAGGAGGACATGATGAAGGTAACAGACGTACTAGTCCATTGTTTAGAAAACGAAGGAGTTGAATACGTGTTTGGGATTGTCGGCACCGAGATTCTGGACCTTGCTAAATCCCTGTCAAAATCAACACAGATCCAATATGTGAATGTCAGGCACGAGCAAGGGGCGGCTTTTATGGCCGATGTATATGGAAGATTATCAAACAAAGTCGGCGTGTGCTTATCAACGCTTGGGCCTGGAGCTACAAATCTGTTAACAGGAATTACCAGCGCTCAGCTCGATCATTCCCCTGTGGTAGCCTTAATTGGACAGGCTGGCATGGAACGTCACCATAAGGAATCCCATCAATATATCGATATAGTTAAAATGTTCGAACCCGCAACGAAATGGAGCGCACAAATCAATGAGTCACAAACAACTCCGGTGGTGATTCGAAAAGCATTCAAGATCGCTAAAATGGAGAAACCCGGTTCTGTCACGATTACTTTACCAGAGAACTTTGCGACCCAAATGATCGCAGAGATGGCCTTACCCGTTACTCCCTTGCCTGAAAGTGTCCCTGTTACCGAGACAATCGAAGCAGCCATTAACCTGATTAAAAAGAAGCTGAAGCCCTTTGTCATCGTCGGAAACGGGGTCATCAGGCAGGAAGCAGTCCTAGAGCTTCTGACCTTTATTGAGTCCCTTCAATCCCCTGTTACCCATAGTTTTATGGCAAAAGGTGTGCTTCCAAAAGAGCACCCGCTTAATTTCTATACCTTTGGATTTAAAGAAAACGATGTAGTGCTGCCTGGTTTGAAAGAGGCTGATCTCTTGATTGTCATCGGCTTTGACTTTGTTGAAAAACTGCCAAAGGATTGGAATAAGAAGAAACTTCCTGTTTTACATATTGATCCATTACCGGCAGAAATCAATGAATACTATCCTGTCGAGTTGGAACTGGTCGGGAACTTGAAGAAAACATTACAGCTCCTAATTCAAGCCGCTCTCCCAACAAAATCCTGGGTGCCACTAAGTGGACTCAAGGAACAAATAAAGACTGTTTATAAAATGGGACCACATCAACCCGGGACCACTCTTCCCTTTTCGATTGAAACTATTCTCCACTGCCTTGAAGCTCACACGACAGAGGAGACGATTGTCATATCCGATGTCGGTTCCCATAAGGATTCCATTGCCCGCACCTATCAGCCAAAAGGGCCAAATCGGTTAATTATTTCCAACGGGCTCGCTTCAATGGGGATCGCCATACCAGGTGCCATCGGGGCGAAACTAGCTTGTCCTCATAACCCTGTTATTTGTATTACCGGCGATGGCGGTGCCCTAATGAATTTTGCAGAAATCGAGACAGCCAAACGGCTCGGACTTTCCTTCATTATTCTTGTTTTAAATGACTCGATGTTAAAACTTGAGGTCGAGCAAATGAACAAAAAGTTTGGCGAGAATGACGGAGCAACCTTTCAAAATCCGGATTTTGTGCAATTGGCTGCCAGCTTCGGAGTGACCGGCATTCGCGCTAGGAACCTCGAGGAATTTGATCACATTCTGAAACAGTCGCTGCACTCTTTAACCGATATCATCTTAATCGATGTTGTCTTGGAAAAATGACCCCAGCTTGGAATAAGGACTACTCCCATCTGAATATGTAGATAGAAAGGCTTATTCCAGGGGGGAATACGATGGAAAGACCTAAAAAAATCGAGCGTGTGTTAAAACCCGAAGATGTCTGGCTTCCTGAAGGGTATCAAATTGAAGTATTCGCCAAGGAGCTTACGACCCCCATCAATATCACATTTAATGATCAAGGGGAAATGCTGATTGCGGATGCGGGAATCACTTCGGGAAGCGGAAAAGTGCTCATTCTTACTTCCACAGGTCCAAAGATAATTGCTGAAGGATTTACGCCACCATTGACCGGGATTACTTTTTATAAGGGCACCATTTATGTTGCCCACCGTGGGTCGATAACCATGGTAAAACAGGATGGGACCAAACAAGATATTCTGACAGGCTTACCTAGTTTCGGTGACCATCATAACAACCGGGTGATTTTTGGACCCGATGGAAAAATGTACTTTGGCCAAGGGACGGCAACAAATGCTGGGGTGGTTGGTGAGGATAACACCCGCTGGATCAAGGAGCACCCCTATGGTCATGACTATCCCGGTTCATTCATCCAGCTAACAGGCCAAAATGTTACAACAAAAAATCTTTTCTCTGGAGCACCCAATGAGAAATCAAGCACGGGCGCTTTTTCACCATTCGGTGTTCCGACATACCACGGCGAATATATTAGAGGAATGGTCAAGGCAAGCGGCAGTATTCTAAGGGCCAATCCCGATGGCTCCCAGCTTGAATTGGTCGCCTGGGGACTTAGGAATCCCTTCCGGTTAAAATTTGACAGGCAAAATCGTCTTTATTGCGGTAATCATGGAATCGATGTTCGCGGCAGCCGGCCAATCGAGAATTCCCCTGATGAGTTTCAATGGATTAGACCTGGAATTTGGTATGGTTGGCCAGATTATACTGGCGGGCACCCCGTCACAAACCCATACTTTAAACCAGAAGGAAAACCGCAACCAGCCTTCTTACTCGCCCAGCACGCGATGCAGCCGCCAAAACCGATTGCCTCGTTTGCCCCGCATTCGGCAATCATGGGCTTTGATTTCAACAATGACCCTTCCTTTGGTCCCGTTGGAGAAGCGTTTATTGCGGAGTTTGGAAGTGAGGCGCCTAGTACAACAGGCGGTAAGCCCGCACCACGTGTGGGCCATCGTATTTCGAGGATTAATACCGAGACCGGCAAAATTACGACGTTTGCAATTAATAAAACAGGTGTTGCCGCATCAGCTACTGGCGGTGGCGGCCTAGAACGACCTATTGACGTTCTATTTGGCAAGCACAAGGAAATGTATATTGCTGACTTTGGAATTTTTAAGCCACCCGGTAAGAAAATAGGTGCTGCCCCGAACACGGGTGTGATTTGGAAGATTACAAAGAGATAGTCTTTTTTAACCTTTTAAAAAGGAGTAAACCGATATCGACCCAAATCCAGTTATAAATGAAAGAAAACAAAAAAATAGCACTGGCTGTTAACAAGGAAAAGGAACCTGAAACGACGGGACCTAGAACCGGGAAGGTGAAAACATATAATAGGCTAAGAATACCTAAGGATAAGAATGCAGCACCAACTGCAA
This sequence comes from Neobacillus jeddahensis, assembly GCF_000612625.1. Classification (GTDB taxonomy): domain Bacteria; phylum Bacillota; class Bacilli; order Bacillales; family Cytobacillaceae; genus Neobacillus; species Neobacillus jeddahensis. Next base: position 23,034 of record NZ_CCAS010000001.1, on the reverse strand, counting down.
TAATGGTTAATCTCTTATTGAAACAATAAAAAGCCACGCCCGTGCCAAGTCCAAGCAAGCCAGTCGTAAATGGGAAGACAAGCAATTCACTGGGTTGAAGGATTAGAAGCATGAAAGTAGTAAGAAAATAGGCCATTGTACCAAGCGGTAGTGATAGAATCGCACAGAAAAGGATTGGTGCGGTTGCAAATGGACTAATAAAATACCCTAGCACAGGTAAGAACCCACCAGCTGCTTGGAGAATAGCCGCAATGCTGGCAAACAGGCCTGCTACTACCAACCGTTTTGGTCTGGAATAATGATTAAAAACGAGCTTTGTTGATTTTATTTCATCCGTAATCGATTTGAATATATACATCGGTTCCACCTCAGTCTTTACCCTTCACACATTCCAATATATTAACAAGATATTCCTAGCGGAACCGATGTCGACTGCTCTTACAACAAAAAAAACACACTATTTCAACGTGTGAAATGCAGTGTGTTTTCCCATTTGAGTTTAAGATTGTACCTTAATGTGGCTTGCCCTGGTCCATAATTCAACCTCTGCATTTACATCAAACAACCTCACCGTAGTTTAACACGATAGTGCCTCATTGATTTTGGAATACCTTTTAGCTCAAGGCCCCCTCTATATAGCATATCCCGAATTCTATACTCTAAAAAGAAAGCATTCATGCCTTCATTCGTCCTTGATAGAATTTCTCCAATCACCTTTCCCACCACGATATAGTCCTTTTTTTCTTGCTCTTGATGCAGCATTTCGATGGTATGTATGATTAGTGGATCAAAGTGATTTTCTTTGACGCCTTTTATTTCATGCTCCATCCATAAACGAAGGACTTCTTTCGTCTCTGCTAAAGTGTTCCATTCCCTGTGAAACTGGATCCGTTCTTGTTCTGTTATAGGCGGATTTTTCCTGTTTTTTTCAAATAGAAGTTTCAAATCTGTTGGTTCGATATGGCCTGTATGGAAAATTAGCTGATCTTTCGTTATGTATCTTTCATAGAGTTCAGTCGAATTCATAAGAAAAATATCATTTGGTTTGTTGCGCAATAAAAAGAGCAGAAACCTGAGACCGGTTTGTTCATCTGGATTATTGCCATACCAAATGTAAATCGGAACCTGCCCGGGAATATCTTCTATTTCACGTAATGTATTGGCAAATTTATTTTCATACTTAAAATCATCTTGTTCATCATTGATATGTTCATATAACCATTCCTTGCGAAACCTTTGGCCTGCTTCTTCATCTAATCTCCACAAGGGTCCAATCGAAAAGGAGTCTGGAAAGCCAATCACAAGCTTAGGTCTTTCAAGTCCTACTCTTAATGAACCGGCTGCAGATTCTGAGGAAACAATATGAACAGCACTGTACCCTTCCTCAACTGTGCGCGCTAAAGAAGGTTGTAAATGGCGATAATTTTGAATATGTTGATTAATTTCTTCGACCATTCTATTCTTATCATTTAGTGTAATACAATAACCTCTACCTTCAAGGGGATGGCTCTCTTCATGATTAAACGTCTCAAAATTATCTTCATGAAGTAACTCAAACGTTTGCCATTCCCCCTTTTCATTCAAATCCGAAACGGTTACATACTGTTGGGTCTCCACTTTATATACAAAAACTACATTCGGTTCCATAAAAAAATAGAGAAATGGAAAATTGACTCTCGTTTTGATGACAATCAGCTCCTTAACCCTAATTTTACCACATTTACCAGCTTATATATGATCAAAAAATACATTAATTCAAATCTAGAATGGCTATGATAATAAAAAGCGGAAAGAACATCCTTTGTCAAAGGACAATACCTTGGGTAATTTATTCCTTTGCTTCGTAATTTTTCCTAGTTTATGACATTTTCATAGGAATATTGTCATGAACGTTCGTTTTGTGTAAACAGAGGTGATTCATGAAGTTGTCGGTGATGCCTATGCCTTTTCGCCTGTTCAAAATGGTGAAATTAATAACCCTGCTTCAGTAGAGTCAACTCAAGCAGTGGAACAAGCTCTAAATAGAGAAGATACTTTAAATCAATCGATTTACTTCTACAATCCTGAAATAGCAACAGATGATTGGATTCAATCCCGTGAAACAGTAGAGACAATCGGAAATCATGTGTTTGCGAAATAGATGAATAAAAAAAATGGCGTGCCAACCTTGAACAGTCTGGGCATGCCATTTTTTTATTGGTTGTATCATCGTCATCGTTCAACTTTTAATCGCTGGAAGTAATTTATCATATTTATGGAAACTTCTTATCATCATTCTGAGCTTTTTGACTATATATTAAAAAAACAGTGCTAGCGGGTTCGGCCGTAATCCTTACAAAGAAATTAGCGAAAAAGAAAGGTGATTGGAATGGTAGATTATCCGTTTTCACATCTGTTAAAGGTTCGTTATTCGGAAATTGATGGCCAGAAAATTGTCTTTAATGCCCATTATTTAACGTATATTGATATCACAGTATCTGAGTATTTTGAGCAGGTTTTGTCACAAGAAGAAGCCTCTGAATTTGATTTTGTGCTTGCAAAATCAACGTTGGAATATAAAAAGTCTGCTCATTTACATGATTGGTTAACCATATGGTGCCGAATGGATCGGATGGGAACAAAGAGTATGACAATGCATTTCATGATCACTAGAGAGGATGAAGGAGAACCGCTCCTTTTGGCTGAAATCATCTATGTCAGCGTTGATCCCAAGACTCATGTACCATCCCCTATCCCTGACTTTGTACGTAAACGGATTGAACAATTCAAACCTGAATACAACTAAACTCAAAAGAAAAATTCCCCATTCATTGAGAAATTTTTCTACTACTTTCAGTTAAAAGTAAGTTCATCTAAAATTATGAAATGACGTCCGATTCGAAATAAACAAATATTAAAATAGCAGAATTTAAAAAGACCAGATTTGCTGTAACATAAAGTCGGGTCAAGGTTACATTCGCAGTTTTAAAAAATCGCTTTTAAATCAACGGTAAATCCCTGTAGGAAATTCGATGAAATACATCCACTATCTGTTTTCATATCATGTTGTTCATACATACTTTCATCATTAAGCGAATAAACAGTTACGGAATGGAGCATAGGATTCACAATCCAATACTCTTTCACCCCTGCGTTCATATAAAGGTTTAATTTTGTAATTAAGTCATGCGATTGATTAGATGGGCTTAGAATTTCTACAATGAGCGCTGGTACGCCAATAAAACATGATTCTGTAAAACCACTTTTATCGCAAATGATACTAAGATCTGGAATGACAATTTTAGTCCCTTCCATATTTTCATTTTTGAGTTCAATATCAAAAGGCGCATGAAATACTTCACAGGACTTTCCATCCAGGAATTTATCAAATGCAATAAGAAGTTTTCTTGATATTCGTTGATGTTTTGTTGAGGGGGAAGGAGACATAAAAACTATTCCATCAATATACTCTAAAAGTTCTTCAGACTTCTCTCGTATTTCCAAATAGTCATGTAATGATAATTGCCTATTTTGGTATAGATTCATTGAACCCCACTCCTCACTAAAGCGTTATCTACAATTATTTTACCATTATTTTCATTTTAAAAAAACAACCAAGAAATTTGGTACTGGAAAGATGACTATTATCGTCGGTAACAAAAGTATTAGCCTCACCCACAATCGGTTTTGAACAAATCCTGTATTGGTTTCATTCGATTTTGTAAAGAGTGAAACAGTCCGAATTGCTCTACCATCAGGCTACCGGCGATTTGATCAAATAAAGTAAGGACTACTGTTTGTCCATTTCCAATTTGATCAACGAGATATACATTTATTAGTACGCAAGACCCACCTAATACACCTCCAATCCATATCCACCAAGGAGCTAACTACTTAATAGGCTCTTTAATATTTGTGTTAGAACGATCCATTACCCCAACAATCATTAGTAAGGTAATAGTACCTACAAAGAATGAAATAAGGGCTGCATGTGTGGAAGAGTGAAGAACTTTTCCTAACTGGCCATTGATAGCAATTTGTATAGCCAATAGTATCCCTGCCATCATGATTATAGCGGTAGAATTGTTCATTACAAAGCGATTTTAGCCAACCAGTTTTGACATAGAGGAAACAAATATTTTGAAGACTATTTTATAAAAATAAAATGTAATTTTCTTATTGAACTAACGTATGCATTAAAACTCAAAAATCAACATTTTAGTTTAACAGAGCCTTAAATAAAGAGATATTCTACAATAAGGCCCTAAACATGAAATAGGCGCGATCACCTATAGATAATCGCGCCAGATTCTTGAATATCATTTTTCTTCAATGAATATAAAAACGGATTCAGTATGCAAACTAAGCTAAGCAGGTACAAAACACTAGCTGCGAGCTTTTTGCATCATTGATCATATCAGCTCTTTTGAGCGTTCATTGCTTCCCATTCTTCTTTGCTAGGACCATATACACCAGGAACCTTCAAGCCGGCTTGTCTCATTAGGACAGTCAATTGTCCGCGATGATGGGCCTGATGTTGAATAAGCAGACGGAAAACAGACTGAACTGGCATGTCCATTCCAAATAAATTCACCATTTTGTTAAGTTCTTCATCTGATACCTGTTCAGAAAATGCTTGTGACAACCGCTGGCTTACTGTTTTGTAGGTCTCGCTAATTTCAGCAGCTGATTTCGGCGCTTCTTTTTGTAGATTAGGAATCTCGAATGTTACTCCTACCTGTGAAGGAAAGTAGTAAACGGATCCAGTAAGGTGCCAAGCCACGCTTCCAATGCTGTATAATCCTGGAGAAACCTCCTGATTCAACGATTGATCTGTCAGCGCATCCAGCACTTTTTGGGTAACCGCTGCTTCTTGTTTCCATTCGTTTAAGAAATCATTTACTGATGTAAACATTCTATTTCCTCCTTAAATTTTCCAATCCTTCATTTTTTCAAACAAAACTTTCCTATTCATTTTATCATGCATTGGTACCAAGACCAATCGGGTTTACATATAAATCTGTCTTACCAATTTTAATATGTTTGGTCATCAGCTTCCAACTCCCTTATTTTACTAATTTGATGATAACAAGCTTTTTAGAAGAGAAAATAAAGTTAATGCTTTCTATTTTTTATCCAATAATCAACTTACTAAGTTACGAAATGAGGTAGAAAAGGAACAATTATCGGTCGTAATGATCCGAAAAGAAAGACCGAACATATTGCTACATTTCCAGTTCAGCAAAGGACGATTCCCTCAATGGAGGTGGATTATGACAGTATATACAGCCCAACCAGTTTTGGCAATTAAAGTTTAAGAAGACCCTTATTTTGAAATAAGGGCCTTTTTAATATGTTATATTTCGAGACAATAGGCGGAACTCACCGTCTTATTAAGCTTTTTTACTAAAAATAAATGAAACGAAATGATTCCGTCGATTTTTTTAGTTTGGATCTTAATTTGTTTTGGCGACGCTTGTTTCCTCCGTTACTTTCAGATATTCTAAGACCCGCTGGGCGATAAGTTTATAGCCCTTGGTGTTAGGATGGAATTGATCTGCTGCTAATAAATTCACCGTGGAATTAGTAAATATATCTTCTGTGGGTACGAAGCTCACATTCTCATATTCTTCTGTTATTGAGTTTCCTGCCTCATTCCAATTATCAATGATCATGTCTAATTCTTTAATGTTTGCGAATTGCCTTTCAAAAGGATTATAAAACCCGATTAAATAAATATGGGCATCTGGGTTCAATTCTTTCAATCTATTGAATATGTCTGTTACTCGTTCAGTATATTCCACTCTTTCTACTTGGAAAGGTTCTAGCGTAAGGTTTGTAAAATTGCTTTTCAAGACTTTCATAATATCATTGGCGCCAATTGTAATTAAAACAATATCAGCCTTGGAGATAGCTGTGGCAATTTCTTTATTTTCCAGCCGCTTTAGTAATTGATCCGACCGGTTTCCCTTTTTACCGAAATTTTCTATTTTGATAGAAAGGTTGTGATCCTCAAACGTGTGATTAAGGATCCCGACATATCCACCGCTCTTTGTTTCATCCCCTACACCTTCCGTGAGTGAGTCTCCGATAGCGACAATCTTTTGATCTTTTTCGAAGAAATCAACGACACTATCCACTACTTCCCTTACCTTTTCCTTGATTTCATCGGTGAATGGTTTAGGACTTTCCTGCTTAATGGAATGGTCTTCTACTGGTTTCTCTTCCTCTTTAGAAGCAACTTCCTCGGTATTTTCGACTTGTTCAGATTCTACGGTCGCGACAGTCGAAACTGTTTGAAGGCCTGCTTGATTTCGATCTATAAGAAAAAGAGAAGGAAGAATACACATAGTGAGTAGACCCATAATCATGATTATTACTTTTTTTCTTTTCAAATTTCATCACACCTATTAGTATCGGAAGATCTTAATCTAAGATACCATTCTTTGTTTCATATAGTTTATTCATTTTATCATGCAGGGCAACATTATTTAAGACCACAAATTTTGTCACTTGCCTGTTTGTAAACAAAAGTGGAAAACTCTCATAGCCGTAGACAAGCGTTGCCAACTAAAAAAGCAAGGCTTGAAGACCCTGCTTACTAGTTGACCTTTTTTACTTTTATTTTCTTGGGGATAATCTTCCAGTACATGGGGTCTTCTAAGCCGAGCCGCCAAATCCCGATTCCCTGTAAACTACACTGTGTCATTAGTAACAAGGCCATGCATAATGAAATAATGGCGAATGACCGATAACAATTTATTGCCATACTACACCTTCTTCTAATTTGGATCATTCTTATGTTGATTAGAAAAGGGGCAACTTATACACGGATTGAGTTTCCGCCCTACAGAATCTCAGGAAAAGACCACTACACGTTGAATGCCCGCTTGGATCAGAGTCGCGATGCAATGGATGTTTGAACAATGAAAAAGGGTTCGCTCCGGTTTGGTAGCGGACCAACTCAAACTTTCGTATAATGAAAATAGATAGCATTCCGTTCAAAAAGTTGGTGAAGCTAGCATGAGAATAACTTTATCAGAAAGACAAATCACAGAAATAAAACGAATAATTCAAAAAGAACTGTTGATACGAGGACTTGAACCAACAGATGAATATCTATTTATCCACTGTTTTTCGAAACCGCATAAAGAAACAGTCTATTTTCATCTATTTAAAGAAAATAATACATTAATCATCCGCTGCTACGCACGTGTGTTTGACAACATAACTCTAAGCGTGATGATCAAAAGGGCCGCAAAAAAAATCTCTGAATATCTAGTAAACCAAACCGGATTACAAAACACACTCTATATAGAAAACGGTATCGAAATTACATTATAGAAAGACTGACTTGAGCCATTGTTTTATGAGCCTGTGTTTTGCAAGGCTTTTAGGAACACTAGGCGCCAATCAAAGTTAGTCATCTGGCCTATTTAAACAAACCTTAGGGAACCATCTGGCAGGTTGGTTCCCTAAGGTTTGTTTTCCTTTTAGAATAGCCACAAGTGGAACTAAAAAAGAACTGTACTAAGCGGACCCTCATTAAAATTTGCAATGGAATTAGACAGGTTTATACAGTAATTCTAAGTTATTTATTTCCAAACGTAAATAATCTTTTGGATGTTGTAATAAATAATTGCCTGATTGATAAACTAATATTCTATTTAATTGAGGAATGGTATGCTGTTTGACTTTCAAATCTTTGTGTCAGCCAACGTAAAGCCACCTGAGCCACGGATTTATTGTACTTTTCAGCGATTGATCCTAAAATTTCGTTCTTATTCTTAAGGTTAAAAATGGAGAAAATGAATAGGAGATAAAAAAGAGTTGGTGCATTTTAACATGCATCAACTCTTCTTCCATTTCATATAAGTTATTTTTCTTCTGCTATGCGCTTAATCCATTCTAACTTTCTATCCCAATCCGCAGCTAGATTTGCCATCCACTCTGCTGTGGATGACAGTTGTTGAGGACACACCTGATATCTTACTTCCCGCCCAACACGATTACTGGATACTAACCTAGCATCTTTTAGGATTGTTAGATGTTTAACAACTGCCTGACGAGATACAGTTACAGTAGTTGCTAATGTTGTTGCTGTAGCTTGTCCTCTTAGAGCGATTAGGTCAAGTAACTGTCGGCGTGTGGGGTCTGCTAAGGCGATCAAGATATTTTCGAAATGACTACTATCTGTAGTTACCAATTATGCCTCAGCACGCTTCCGCAATACTTCTGTTTGCATCTCCCAGCCATGGACATTCCCTTTAAAGAACTTTCTTTGCTCTTGTTCGGATACTGCTAGGTGCGAAAAGCCACTTTCAACTACTTGAAGTAAAGTTCCCCCATCTGTTGAAGTCAACATAAACTCGACGAGGGTAGAGTTTCCTTCTTTCGGTTCCACTCCAGCAAATGAACTTGCCCACCGACACGCTAGGTAGTTTGGCGGTTCTGATTGTTCAATCAACACCGGGAATTGTCCGTACTTCGTATCCGCTACCACACGTGATCCATCTACCTGTACCTTATCTGGACCGGGTGCATCACCCACCCACCATGCCGGCTGGCTAATTAACTCCCATACCGTTTGGATAGGTGCATTAATAAAGATCTCTCTTTTAATTCGATCATGATCCATTACGACTCCTCCTTTTCACAAGTGCAACCTAAATGTAGCACATATTGAAACGAAAGTGCAACCTAATTATTGCATATGTTACAGAAGTCCGCCCTAAAATTGAATAACGAAAACATGATCTGAACCTTAAAACCAATTAATTCTGCTTTCATTAAAGCCCCTTGTTACTTTAAGTTCATACTTCACAAACTTACGCAACGAAAAAGGCAATGTCATCTTTCTGATGTTCAAAGAATACAGGTAGATCACCAGATTTGATATCTCTAAGTATTACTTTATTCATAGTAGCCTCCCTTTTAGATAGAACAAATGTTCCGAATGTTAATTATATCAGATAATACTAAAAAGTATAGTGGGATCACTTGAACATATTGAAAAAGAAAAACAAAAATACAGCTTATATCCCCATATCTAAAGCTAGGGGTTTTACACTGCTTTTTGATAAAAATGTTTTTTTGAACTACTCTGGTCGTTCATCCAGGTTGTCATACCAAACAAGCGGACCAAGGTGACCGAACTTACCGACCGCCTCCTCCATTAACTGGTGTGCCTCTTCATATGCGCAGGTAGGTATAATATCCAATTCATGATACCCCATATTTCCATAGTTATAGACAAGCAGAAACCCATCTGTCTCCCAAAGCTCAAGTCGAAACACATGCCAATGGTTCGTCACTTTCAATTGAATCCCTGTGACGAATGTTTTCTCCCCCAGCCTTTGATAGGCAAATTCTGCTGTCCCTCCTTTATAAGACCGCCCCTCCTCAAATACAAGTGGGTAACCTTTCGTATAAAGGTGTTCCATCCCTTCCAAGGTTTCGAGATTTGTCTCCCTTTTTGTGGCCACAATCACAGGAGACAGCCTATCTACTCCTATTTCATGGTATTCGATCGTACCACTGTCATCCCATTGAATATGGAGACCCGCCTCCTGAAGCACATTCGCCCACCTTCCAAGATCTGCGGAATTTTTCAATTGTTCACAAGAGAGATACAATCCATCCTCCGTTAACAAACGATGGACTATTTCTAAATAACGACTGTCACCATAGGTTGGATTCTCCTTCAAGTACGCTAGAAGTGACCAATAGTTTGAAATCATGATCGGCCCCATGATCTCATGAAAGGTCCGTGCAGAAATGATTAAATCAAAAGAATTCAGGGAAAAGTGCTCAGATACCTCCATAAAATCCATTTGGTAAAAACTCACGTTGTTCAGTCCTTGCTTTATTGCCAACTCCCGAGCACATCGAATCCCATCTCCACACAGGTCGATCCCTACAATCTCGGCATCTGGGAACATGGTGGCGTACCTGCAAGCCAGCAACCCATTATCACAGCCAATTTCCAAAATCCGTTTCGGCTTTAAATAAGTTTGCTGATTGACCCAGTTGAGCAAGGCCTGATGGAAATTCACCGTCCATGATTCTACTGCCAAACTGAAGGGCAGTGTTCGGTTTTTCACTTCATAAATATTCCCTTTTAGTTTGCGGTCCATAATGGGTTGGAGTTCCTTAGCCAAGAAGGGATCGACCACGGTTACATGCTTCCAGAAGTCCTCTTTGGTTTGGCATTCCTTGATACCGAGTGACTTAAAATAGGCAGAGAAACTTTGTGATTTTAATTTGGTTTTTGCAAACATTGTATTATCTCCAGTTTAGGCGTATTTATTTTGCTTAACAGGACCAAAATCTACTAGTAAGTGCTATTATCTGGTACTAATTATAGCATAAAAAAAGCTTTACTCCTTAGTGAAGTAAAGAAAAAAGTGTTTAGCGATTAAATGAAAATTTCTAAGGCCTTTGGAGGTCAAACAAATATGGTTAATCCGAAAGGCTAAACGCTAGCAGAAGCCTTGGGAACAATTCACTCACGAATGAGAGTGGAATAATGGTCATCATTCAGCACTAACTTACTTCATCGCCTTGTCACTAGAAAGTGCATGTTTAAACTGTTCGATTAGGACAGGAACGATTTCAAATGCATCGCCAACAATTCCATAATGACAGTTCTGAAAAATAGGAGCTTCTTTGTCCTTATTAATGGCAATGATTAAACCAGCATTTTTCATTCCCACAATATGTTGAATTGCCCCAGAAATCCCAATCGCAAAATAAATCTTTGGCGTTACCGTCACACCGGTTTGCCCTACTTGATGGGGGTGGTCAATCCAACCCGCTTCCACCACATCCCTGCTCGCACCAACAGCTCCTCCAAGCGTTTCAGCCAAATGGTGTATTAACTGAAAACCCTCGTAGCTGCCTAATCCTTTTCCGCCAGCCACAACGATGTCCGCTTCGTCGATTCTGACCTTCTTAACCGTTTCCTTTACAATTTCCAAAACTTTTGTCCGGATATCTTCTTCCTTTAATGAGACGGTTTCTTCGACGACCTTGCCTATTCTCCCCACCTCTGGGGGCAGCGCCTTCATGACTTTAGCGCGTACGGTCGCCATTTGCGGCCTGTATTTTTTACATAAAATGGTCGCCATAATATTTCCGCCAAACGCTGGCCTACTCGCAAGGAGTAACCCCGTTTCCTCTTCTACATCCAGTTCCGTCGTATCCGCCGTCAACCCTGTCGGCAAATCGGTGGCCACTGCACTTGCCAGGTCTTTTCCTGTTGAGGTGGCCCCGTAGAGAATAATTTCCGGTTTATATTTATCACTGCACTCTAACAGCGCCTTCATGTAGGTTTCAGTCCGGTAATGCTTAAAGAGAGGTTGATCATAGACATACACGATATCTGCTCCATATTCAAACACGGTCTTTGTTAAAGGTTTAACATGTTCCCCGATAAGAATACCCGCTAGTTCCACACCTCGTTTATCAGCTAATTTCCTACCAGCACCTAATAATTCAAGGGATACAGAGGCAACCTCTCCATCCTTTTGTTCAATAAAGACCCAAACACCTTTGTAATCGTTAAAATCCAATTACATTCCCTCCTTACTTTCAAACAGCTCCTTCTTTTCAAGCAGGATCTGAAGCAATTGCTCTACTTGTGCTGCTGGGTTGCCTTCAAGGAATGTTCCCCCTGCCGGTTTTTGTGGAGCCCATACTTTGGAAACAATGGTTGGTGATCCCTTTAAACCAAGCTGCTTGATATCTACATCTTCAAGGTCATCAACCGACCAGATATGTGGTTTGTATCTGGCAGCTTTGAGCATGTTCGGCATCGGGGAATATGGCACGTCATTAATCGTTTTTTCAACGGAAAATAAACACGGCAAGGTGGATTGGACGACTTCATATCCATCCTCCAGCTTGCGATGGACAACGACATATCCTTCTTCTTGATTGATATCCACGACTTTGTTCACAGAAGTGAGTGGTGGTATATCGAGCCTTCTAGCTATTCCGGGTCCTACTTGCCCGGTATCTCCATCAATGGACATTTTTCCGCAAATGATCAAATCGACGGGTCTGGTTTTTGCAATTTTTTCAATCGCCTTTGTCACGGCATAGCTCGTTGCCAATGTATCGGCACCCGCAAACCGGCGATCCGTAATTAAATACCCCTCATCCGCGCCTATTTCAATACATTTCTTTATCGCGGACACCGCTGGAGGTGGACCCATCGTGACAACCGATACAGTCCCACCATATCGTTGTTTTAAACGAACAGCCTCTTCAACTGCATGAGCATCATACGGATTCAAAATCGCAGGCGCTGTCCTCCGATCCATCGTGTTCGTTTTTGGATTCATCTTAATAATTTTCGTGTCAGGCACTTGCTTGATACAGGCTACAATATGAAACATGAAACCCCTCCCATCTAACTTAAAAAGCCCCTGGTTTCTTTATTACCGCCATACGAAACTTTCCAGATGTTTGACAACTAAAAGGCTTGTTACACCCGTCTATATCTACTCTATTATGGGAGATGTCCTTACATGCGAGTTTTCTGACAAATAACCCACGAATTAATCGGTGCCTGACCCCACCGCACTAGTCGAAAAATGACAAAATACTGATAATTAAACGAAAAAAGTGCCAGGCACCACCCATCTATCTGGAAGGTCCTTGGCACTAACGACTGTACTATTATCAAATCATATGCTCCTATTCTGTTTTCTTTTCTAAACATTTTGGTTATAATATTACTAAAGAACTGCATAGATTAAAAAAGACCGCTGGTGCTAGTACACCACACGGTCCTTGCAATAGTAGGTTCCCTCTAAGGGAATTAGCATGAAGCAGAAAGTAATCCACCTCGGTCTGGTAAACTCAAGGGTGGATTATTTTTTCTGGTTAAATGACAGAATCGCTACGACTAGGCTTGCAAAAGCAATCGTAATCATGAATGTTTCAAATACTGTCATGCAGCATCACCTCCTTTCTGCTGGAAGTGTGCTGACCACCCTTGAGAAATCCTATTCTATTGCTCTTTTATTATATCATCATTCATCAAAACAGAACGTATATTCTATAATCGTAGTCTTTATTAAGCAATGTAAAGCTTCAAAGACTTCTCATTAATTCATAAAAATAGCTCTACTATTAAGATGATTAAATGGAGCTCATCTCACCTTTTTAATTCCCATTTTAACATATTATTCACTGTTGCAATTTTATTCAAATAATTCAATCGAAATTATTACTTTTGAAGTTGATTTAATATCAGTTTCAATACATCGTTCTGGGACATATCATTTGTCAAAATGGTTTCTCCACCCACTCCAAGATAATCATTTGGATTCCACCAAGCACGTAAAGAATCTTCCCCGAATTCCATTGTTTTTGAACTATTGTTGTGGCGTTTTACTGTTTCCTCAAATGATAAATCAAAATAATATGTATCTGTCTTTTGGTTATAGAACTGAATTAAGTTATGCAGCATTTCACCATAACGACTTTTATATAAAATTCCTTCCACAATAACAAATTCACATTTATCTTTACCATATTCTGCAATTTGACGAATCAAATCAATTGAAAGGTTCCCTTCTCTATCGTGAACTTTCAACATTTCACGACGAACGACATCCTGAGAAACTAAGAGCGTTCCATACCCCAAATGATTTTGAAGACTTTGCGCAGTTGTTGTTTTTCCACTCCTAGAGTTACCTCGTATGATAATTAGCTTAGACTCCATATTTCTCCCCCCTACACATCCTAATTGTTGAATTTGTGGATTAGTAAGATTATCAGGAAAACTATCAAACAGTTTTACTTGATCAATTTCTGAAATAGTCAATTGACCAATCTCCTTTATACTCCCAAAATATAACCTTCCCAAAGTTATCTTAACAGAATCATCTATTGAGTAGTCGCAAAGGGGGTTAAATTACTACCAGTTTCTTCAAATAACTCTCTAAAAAGGCGCAGATCCGCCATCAGGAAATGCCACAATTATTGAATAAGCAAAGATTATTTTTTAATAATTTTACCTCTTAACATTATTGCCAAAGGAAAATCAGACCGTTCCTAAAGGAATGCGCCCAATGGCTTATGAATGGATCTTTAACCCCTTTTTCACATCAATCACCTCAAAGCGTTAACAAACAAGGAGCATATCTTCCGAAAAATCACCTCCGATTGTTTTTAACTCATCTCTAAAGAATTTTTCATGAGCTTCCCACCAATATTGGTAAGCCCTATCTCTTTCACCTACTGCAACAACAAACTCTTCATTGACTTGATTCATTGGAGTCAGCTCAACCTCCATCGTCTTAATGATTGCAACAGGTTTATCGTCGCTATTTAAAATAATACTGCAATCTTTTGTTGATGGGATGGGTTCATTCTCATGTTCATAAAAAATATATCCCGAGCATGTGGCAGTTTTCAATACCATCTATTACCAACTGTGCGAGGTAATCAGAATCAGCCCCAAATTGCCATGCACTAACTGACTGACTGACTGAGGTTGATCTTGATCGTTATCCTTCCAATATTCCTTCCAGTACACCTGAGCAGCCTGATTCATAATTTATACCTCCATCATCACTTATTTCTGGCAATTAATTGATATATGTTTTGGCAGTATGTTTATAATTCTTTATAAATCATTACTTAAGGATCATCCTGTATAAAAACAAATATTTATTCATTTTAATGAAGTGATGCTTACTGCACTAACAATGCAGTTTAATTTAAGTGTAAATTCACAATCTGTATTATTAAATGTCCTTTTCCTCCACACAAAAAGACTCCCACCACATGAAAAAGGAGAATGAATTCATTATGGAATCATCCCCTCAAATAGTTTGAATATGCTTATACTTATATTACTCATCAATGACTCGCTAAACGTTTTTCAAAATCCGCCTTAAACAACAGAATAGCATCAATATTTACAGCAAAATCATGGTCACTGATATTAAAATTAGTTATAAACTCGTCAGATTTCTCACGAACCATAATTGTCGGACGGATATTGTCTCCAATAGCGTCCTTAGTTACCGCACTTCCATAGAAATACCAGTTAGTTTGAGTAGGTGCATTTGCTGCATTCTTAGATAAGTCATTTTTTATTAATTCGCATAATTGATCCATAAAATCTTCATTAAGCTTAATGGTTTTTCCATGGTGACCCTCAACAGATATATCAGCATATCCATACCAAATATTCCTGCTTGTATGCTTTCCGTCTTTTGAAGTGTATGTTTCATCAAACAAAATCTTCATTTCATCCCCTCCGTTAGTATAAAATTTCTTCGAACAATTAGAAAATGTAAAATAGCTTGAGTCTCACTATACTTGTAAAAGTTAGACAAGCTACCTTCATGGTAGGGTTCCTCCTAAAGTTGTGAGTTAGAGGGTGTCTATACTCATATCTTACTGAGGGGCTTTATTTTTTTCAAACCTGAAATTTAACGATCTACTGGAATGCTATCGTATCTGACGTAATCTGCTTTAGGAGACAAGGTCATCTCACAGTCTGGTAAACGAGGGCTATGGCTCCAGAATCAAATGTCTTGTTTTCGATAAGTTTAAGGTTGATCTTTTCCTTGTGACCTTGGAATAACGGCAACCCGCTGCCGATCAGGACGGGAGAAACCGTAATTTTATACTCATCTATTAAGTCAAGCTGCATAAGGTAGTGTGCTAATCTAGGACTGCCGAGGATGACCATATCCTTGCCTGGCTGCTGTTTGAGTTTCTTGATCTCTTTCTCGACATCTTCTTTCACCAGTCTAGAATTGTTCCATTCGACTTTCTCCAGCGTCGTGGAAAAAACAATTTTGGCTGTCTTTTCGACCCACTCGGCATGATTCCGTTCATGCTGCGAAGCTGAGGGGTTCGAAGGCACAGATGCCCAGTAACTGTGCATCATTTGATAAGTCCCACGTCCCCATATGACAGTGTCGGCAGTACTCAGAATTTCTTTCGCGTGTTTCTCCAAGTCAGCATCGTAGGAAACCCAGCCGATGTCCATTTCACCGTTCGGACCTTCTACAAAACCGTCAAGCGATGCGTGCAGAAATAGAACGAGTTTTCTCATTTTAGTTCTCCTTTGTTTATGAGGGATATTTTTTCATACTTCTTTACTTCCAATGTAAGTATAACCATTTTTTTATAAATTTGGGTAAAAAAGTTCTATAATTTACACGAATCATATTTAATCCAAGTTTGAAGGATTACACTTAAACCCATGATGTGATTGTTAATCCCCGAATTGAGTGCATCCAGCATTGTACTTTTACCCGAATAATGGGAAACAAAAAAATAACAGCCACTCCGTAAGTGACTGTTATAGTTCTTCAAGGAAAGTCCCTTTATTTAAATAATTACCATAATATTGCGTATGTTAGTTGATCTTCTCTATTTCCGTCTTTTTCTGTTTCCTTTTTTGCAAGATTTGATCCAAATACTGCGTAAATTCCGATTCAGCGGAGTAGGACAGGCATAGATATTCCTTCGCCCTAGTCATTCCGATATAAAATAAGGAAACTTCCCTCTCCTTATCATCTTCAAGGGGAAATGGCATGGAATCAATATTTACGATAAATACAGCTTGGAAGTCTAGGCCTTTACTGCTGTCAATAGTACTAATCTTGACTTTTCCATCATCCTTTTTAAACGATCGCTTGGAGACATCATTTTCAGTTATCCAATAAAAAGGTAAGCTTGACTCTTCCAGTGATCGCCTTATAATATCAATGATTGGATATTTATGAGTTTTCTTTACGCGATACAAAATTAACATGTCCTCAAATGGAACTTTCCGCTCAACTAATCAAAACATATCATTAATGTTAGACCTTTCGCAGCGATATTTAATCCATTTGCCTATAATCGGTATAAAAATAAAGGGACACTTGTGAACCTTGTAAAGAAAGGTGGAATAAGAAAAAGGTGAAAACTAAAAACCTTGATAGCAACCTTATTTAGGATGGATTCAAATACTATTTTATAAAATAGTTTCTTTTTCACTATCATAGGTTATAATATGAGTATGAATTGAATAAATTAAAAAAGACCGAACATGGCTGAAAACATGTCCGGTCCAACAATAGACGGATCCCTCATGAGGGGTCGGCTATACGGCAGTATAATCCACCTGAGCCCTAACTCAAAGGTGGATTATTTTTTTGATTTAAATGACAGAATAGCTACGACTAGACTAGCAAAACCAATCGCAAACATGAACGATTCAAAAACTGTCATTCGGCATCACCCCCCTTCTAATTGGGAGTGTACCGACCACCCTTGAGAATTCCGATTCTATTGTAATTCTAGTATATCATACCGTTAATTAAGATAGGAACGTATATTCGCTATTTTGAAAAATATGGTCTTTTCTACTATTAAGAATTCTACAATTATACAAATACTATCACTCCTTGTACTTACATAAAAATGGTACCGATTGCTCTTCTAAGGTGGTATGAATATAAAAGGATCTCCTCTATCCCCAAATGACTATAAAATCATTTTCTTTGGCACCCAAAAATCCGTAAACCCATTCTCTACAGAAAAATGATAGAGATCTTTCAATTTTTTACTTGAGTAGACTTGCATGTCTTCTCGAATTCTCAGTGCTGTGATGGAAATTAAGGATTCATTTCGATCAATCATCGTCTCTAAGAACGGTTCATTAGCTAATTTATCACTTTTAGACAAATTACAAGTACTGCAAGCAATCACCAAATTCCACAGTTGATCCGCTTGAACAAAGCTCCATGGAATAAAGTGATCGACATGTGCGTTTTCTTTTTTTATGGTCTTCCCACAGTAAAAACACTTACCATTATAGAATGACGAGAGTACCTGATAAAACTGATCAAGCGAGGATCTCTTAGAGACATTTTCTACCTTTAAGAGCAGATTAGTGGTATCTCCCTTTTCATTAAATTTTTCTAAAAATAACGCCAAATGATAATTCGTTAAATAATTTAAAACCCGTTGAAATCGCTGCATGAACGAGTAAAAAGTGCTATTAAGTTTTAGCTGTTCCTTCCCATTATCAAAATCATAAATGGTGCAGCCAGTGTCACCGTAAATGGCACCCATGACATTAATCTTATATAAGTTTTCTAGAATGGATTTAATCAAGACAAACTTGTATGTAGTTGAATTTTTTGATTTTGGCGAATAGATGAAATTAAAATGCGCCCATATTTCTTTATCTGTTAAATAGGCTGCTTTCATTTCTCCCACTTGTAATTTATGGCTCATTTACCCTTCCCCCGCAATGCTTGGATGCTAGAATCCTTGTCAACCTTCAACTTCAATTAAGAAAATTCTTTCCTTAAAACCGCCACGCATCTCCAGCTTTCTTTTCCGTTCTTCTTCAACTTTCTCCATTGTAACCCCATGGTACTCCGCAAATGTATGGATAATTTCCAGCATATCCGCTAATTCCTCAATTGCCTCATCATTACTCCCGCTATCTATGTATTCCTGAAGTTCCTCGAAACTTTTCTTCTGAAGGGCTTTGATATATTCATCAGAATTTAATATTTTTATAGAGCATTTCTTGCCTGTAGCTTGAATGATTTTTGGAATTTTATCGCGGACTAGTTTATTGTATTTAGACATTTGTCCAACTCCAATTATTTACATTTTATTTTTGATTTAAGACTTTTGAGTATATCGACATGAAGGGTAACCACTACATCCCTTAAAGCTTCCATACTTTCCTACTCTTACTATTAAACTTCCACCACATCTTGGACAGGTAGCTGTTGAAGCTTGAGTATGTTGCTTCTTTAATTCCTTTTGAATGGTCTCGGCATGATTTAATTTTGCATTTAAACCTTTAATCTTAAGAGAATTAAGTTTTTCATAAATTTTCCTTGCATGATAATCTGAGATTAATGGTTCTTGATATTTTTTAATAATATGTGAAACATTCATTTGGTAATTTACATATGTATGATCCGAATCAATAGTTATTTTTTTCAGGGTTGCGCTAGGACTGAATGCGATAATTGAAATGAATTTTATTTCCCCAAATTCCCTAAGAATGTCCTTTAAGGCACGAATATGTCCCTTATTTTGCCAAATTGGATTGAACAATTTTTCTTTATATTGATAAATGGATTGTGTCCAATATTTATCTTTTTCATTTCCAAAAATCCATCCTTTGTAATTCTTCGACTCAATCACAAACAGACCATATGGTGAAATAAATAGATGATCTATCTGGGTCGTTTCACCACTTTCTTTTTTTAATAACAAATCGTGTATCTTGTAGTATTCTTCATCATTTAAGCCAGAGGTAAATAACCTTGTAACCCTCTCACCAATGCTTCCTTTTATAGAAGTGTATTTGATTGTTTTCAATATTTTTGAAAGCAATTTTCTCCCCTCTCTCACATGAATTAGATACTTTCAAATATTATAACATTTTACTTATTTTATTAAGAATAGTTGAACCGACAATTAACCCTTATAGTAAAATAAGCAAAAGTGGTAAGTGTGTGTTTACAACCAGGGCTACATACTTTGTTCTGTAGATGGTGATGTATATGCTAAGGCACCTGAATTCCAGTCAGCCCTGCTACAAATTTACGCCGATTGGCCATTTGTTTAGGGAATAACTGCTGCCATGATTCAAAGAATGATTGCGAAAGGTCAATCACCTCATCTGGGTGATAATTTCCAAAATTCGGCTTGCACTTAAATTTAGTCTCGATTTTCTTTATAACTTACTAGGTCGTTTTGAGGAACAAAAAAAGTAGTTGCATTGAATTAACTGCTACTACTTGGTTATCCATATTATTAGTTACGGTTTTTGTAATCCGTTAGTTGATTTTGAAAGTTTATTTGTTTTTCCAAACGCGTAACACATAGCCTCCACAGCCGCATTGATCAATAAATTTCATAGTAACATGATCTCCAAATGTATCCTCAATGACCGGTTGCAAATAATTTTCTGGATTACCAAATGTACTCGGGGTTACCACATTGACATAAAGTCCAATACCTGTGTCATGTATTGCAGAAATCGCCTCTTGAATAACAAGCTCCTTATTTTCCTCATATTCCCCATGTTCCAATGCAATTGACCAATTTTTCGTTTTCATCATAAACACCCTTCCATCCATTTATATAACTCATTTTATACCTTAGAAATGGTGGTCATCTATGTCCTGAATCACTCAATACTTTATAATTATTTAATCTAACCGACTGTTTAGCTGGGTATTTGGGTCTGTTTTTATAATAATTCTGCGATCAAATAACACACCCACAATACATTAATTTATTAAATGTCCATATTTCTTTTAAGCTATTAAATTATTATTCCAAAGAGTAATCACAACATCCATCTGTGCATTGTGTGACTTGCTTTCTCCATCAATCAACTATAATGATAATCTGACAGCTTAGACTCTGTTTTCTGTAAGTTCCGTTCTTTTAAGGTTGCAATTTTTTCATTTATCCTGGATTCTTTAATACCTTGAAGATCATCTGTGGTGATAAGATAATCAGTAAAGTTAATTTTTTCATAAATTTGTTTTCATTTTTGCCAACTATCATAATAACTTTGTGTATCAAGTAGTCCTAAGTGTTCCCAGTAACATTTTGTTCCGTCTGACAATGTGATTGTAAAATCGGGCTATATTTTGATATCAATTTTAAAGAAGACTGATTAGGAATAAAATTAAGTATTATTCCATTTGTTCTATACTTTTTTCCACGATTGCCACCATATCATCTTCAGCACCAAGACTAAAGTTTAAAAAAACGCCTTGTCCCCCACCAGCACCAATTGCTGAAATAAAAATATTATTGTCAGAACCTACTACAGTAAGGCTCAAACTTGCTCTGTTTCCATTCCTCATAAAATATTTATCATAAACTCGAACTGCTATTTTAGTATCCCCAATCATGTAGTTGCTTTCATCAACCAATTTCATACTTATTCCACTATTACCAATATCGTTTTGCAAGTGATTAACCACTTCCTCAAATTGACCAATGATTGTCTTTTCATACTTTGCCATGATTAACTCATCCTCTCCCATATTAATCATTTAGCTATATTCGTCTTTACTATTTTTATTACTCTTTTATATTACTTTCTTTTAATTTTTAATAAAACGAAACAAAGGGTCAGACCCCCGACACGCTAACAATTTAGCACACTAGGGGTATGACCCTTGATTCCATTGGGCGATTCGCTGGTCCTCTTTATTTCTATGTTTCTCGCTAATATTCTCTTCCATTATCGTCCATCGGGCTACCCCATTTTCCGAAAGATACATATAATATACAAATAGTTTACCATATTGCACCAGTTAGTAGAATGCACTATTTTACAGAAGGTTGCCTACTTAATCCGAATTTGTTATTGATGTTCTCAGAATACGATAATCTGGTAGAACAGATAGAAGGTATTTTAACGGCATAAATTTAAGAAAGAACCTATTCAGATATTGAGTAGGTTCTTTCATGAAGATTTGAGTAACTAAAAGCTCACGGTAATAATTTTCAACTCTCTAAGTAACTCGAATCCTCCCCACTCTTCTATTTCGATTACGATCTTTATTATCTAGTGCTCTTTGGGATGTATGAATACCTGGAAATGATATGAGGCCAGCTTTCAACAGGGCATATCCGATAAAGGTAGTAAAAATCGAACTTCCGATCAGAAACCAGATGAATCTGCTGCCAACATGGCGTACCATATTTTCACCTCTTTACCCTCTCATTGATGATAAATATGATGAAATGATCATTTTTATGTCGGCCTATTTAACTGTAGAAAAAGGGTTAAGCAAAAACATATCGGTTTCTATTTGTTTAGTGGAATTGTAGAATAAAGGAAGGACGATAAAAAGAATGAATGGAAGGAAGTGCTCGCATTGGATCAAAAGTACGCTGGACATACATTGTTTCAATCTGTACCATTTGGAAATGAATGGTTAGCAAGCAGGTTAGTGATGGCCCCGATGACAAGAATCTTTTCGCCTGGAGGTGTCCCAGGGGAAAATGTTGCACAATATTACCGCAAACGGGCTGAGAATGGAATTGGGCTCATCATAACGGAAGGGACAGCGATCAACCACCCAGCTGCAGTCATGAGCCCCGATATTCCCCGTTTTTATGGAGAGGATGCCTTAAACGGCTGGGCACATGTAGTGAAGGAAGTCCACCAAGCAGGTGGCAAAATCATTCCACAATTATGGCATGTAGGTGCAGCTCGTAAAGCAGGCAGTGAACCAAATAGTGACGCACCTCCCGTGAGTCCGTCTGGATATACTTTAAGAGGCAGTAGAAATGAGAAAATAAAGGCTTTAACGAAAGAAGAAGTCGCTGACATGATTGCTACATACGCCGAAGCTGCAGCAAATGCGAAGCGCATCGGCTTTGACGGAATAGAATTGCATGGAGCGCATGGATACTTAATTGATCAATTTTTTTGGGATGTAACGAATAAGCGTCATGATGAGTATGGTGGGGATCTAGGTGAACGAACAAAATTTGCGGCAGATATTGTTCGTGCCTGCCGAAAAGAAGTAGGGCCAAATTTCCCCATTGTCTTTCGTTTTTCACAATGGAAAGGAACCGATTATCAAGCTAAATTAGCTAAGAACTCTAAGGAGCTTGAACAATTGCTCACACCCTTAGTTGAAGCCGGTGTAGATATTTTTCACTGCTCTACCAGACGAATATGGGAACCTGAATTTAAAGATGAAGATCCATCGTTAACCTTAGCCGGCTGGACGAAACGACTGACGAAAAAGCCAACGATTGCAGTTGGTTCTGTCGGAATTAACCGCGCATTTCTGAGCAATCATGATAATAATCATGTAACAATTGAAGACAATCTTGAAATTGTAGATGAAAAAATCAAAGCAGGCGAATTTGACTACGTAGCGGTCGGCCGCGCACTGCTAGCTGATTCAGAATGGGCAGTAAAACTCAAAAATGGTAACCTTGATCAAGTTTTGCATTATGCTAAGGAATCCGAGAAACACCTAATTTAATTACATTCAAGAACCAAACAAAGGGTCA